>DASXBJ010000067.1:0-8467 GCA_036491755.1 Candidatus Dormiibacterota bacterium | reverse complement strand
CCAGCGAGCTGCCCGGCCTGGCTCGGAGGTACGGGTTCAAGGCTTACGGCTACGCCGACAAGGACCGCGTCGCGCGGATGCGGAACGTCGACCCTCGAGCCCTCAATCCAGGGTCCTCGCTGCTCATCTTCAGCCCCCAGGGAGGCCTGGACAAGGAGTCGACTCAAGAGTTCCGTCCCAACTTCCGGAACCTGCGATCGAAGGTCAGGGTCATCCGGTCGAAGCGGGGAAGGTGAGTTCCCAGCTCGAGTAAATTGTCGCGTTGCGGTCCCGAAAAGAGATGATCAAGGTCTTTGTTGCACCAGATTCCCGCGCTGGCGATCATCTGCTTTCTCCTTTTCGTGGAGGAGGCGGGGGTGCCCCTGCCCATAGCCCCGGGCGAGGCCGTCCTCCTTGGCGCAGGGCTTCTGATCGCGGCGGGAGGCAATCCGTTTTGGGAGGTGATCCCGCTCGCCTACGCCGCGGTCCTTGCCGGCGCGCTGACCGGGTACTGGTGGGCGCACGCGATCGGGCCGCGGCGCGTGAAGGCCCTCGCCAGGCGGTTTCACGCCGCCGGGCCCTACGAGCGCGCCTCGGACCGGCTTCGCGCGGCGAACTTTCTCCAGATCGGCGCCTCGCGGCTGCTGCCCGGCTTGCGCGTCTACACGTCCCTGGTGGCCGGGGCCGTGGGTCTCGACCGGCGACGCTTCTTGAGCGGGCTGCTGCCGGCGAGCGCGCTGTGGGTCCTGGTCTTCATCGGCCTGGGATTCTTCGTCGGAGTGCCGGTCGAGCGATTCGTGGGGCGCTTTGCGGCTTACGGGGTGAGGCTGGCGCTGCTCCTGCTCGTCGCCGGTGTCTGGGTGATTGCGGCCCGGCGTGCGCCAGGTCGGCGAGCCCAGGATGACGTTCCGGCCGACCAGCCCCGGTATCGCATCGCCCTGGCCCTGGCCCTCGACTTCGCGCTCATCATCGCGGTGGTCGCGATCCTGAGCGTGTTGAGCGATTTCGCCAGCCAGGACCTCAACGACGTCCTGCTGGCGGCCGGGATCTTCTTGCTGCTGAGCCTCGGCTACCTGCTCGTGGCCCGCGAGACCGTGGGCTTCACGCTGGGCGAAGCAGCCCTGGACGTGCGCTACCACCCACTCAGGCGCCACGACGTGAAGGTCGGATGACGAGCGCAAAGACGCGCCCCGCGAGGAAACTGGCCTGATGGCATCCAACCCCGGCTCAGCGGGACGCCAGGGGCGGGACCTCCTCGCAGCGGTCATCCGCCCGCTCCGGCTCCTCGTCTATCTCCTGATCGCGCTCGCGATTGTCGAGCTCTATCGGCAGGCTTCCACGCTCGTCCTGCAGCTCACGAACATCGCCCTCGTATTCATGTTTGCCGCGATCATCGCGATGCTCGTCACGCCAGTCGTCGACCGCGTCCAGCGCCTGCCGCTGCTGCGCAGTCACCGGGGCGCCGCGGTGCTGGTGCTGTACGGCGGAATCGTGATCGTGGTGGGTGGGGTCGCAGCCCTGCTCGCGCCGACCGTGGTCGCCGACGCGTCCAAGCTGGGCCAGCAGGTGCCGGCCCTGGAGGATGCAGCTCAACGCGCGCTGAACTCGATCGAGGCCAGCCTTCGCGCTTTCGGCGTCAACCTCTCGTACAACATCCCCCGCGGCGGCACCTCGATTGGCGGCGATATCTCGCCGGCGAGCCTGACCCAGATCGGCGGGCTTGTCAGCCCGCTGGTCAACGTGCTTCTGGTCATCGTGATCTCCATCTACTTCACCAGCCAGGGCCGCGAGCTGGTGGCCACCGCACGCAAGCTCTTCCCTGCCCAGGAGCGCGTCTTTGACTTCACGATGCTCGCTGTCGGCGCCGCCATTGCCGCCTACGTGCGCGCGCAGCTGTTGATGTCGCTCCTCATGGGGCTCTACACCGGGATCACGCTCACCGTGCTCGGCGTGCATTACGCCGCTGCCCTCGGCGTGGCCGTCTTCTTCCTCGAGATGCTGCCGCTGGTCGGTGCGCCAATCGGTTTCGTGCTCGCCATCGCGGTCGCCGCGACCCAGAGCCTGCAGCTCGCGATCGAGGCCACCGCGGTCAGCCTCGTGGGCCACGCCATCGAGGCGTACATCCTCGGCCCGAGGATCAGCGGCAAGGTGACACGAATCCATCCCCTGGCGGCCATGGGCGCGCTGCTCATCGGTGCCGAGCTCGGCGGCATTCTCGGCGCTCTGCTGGCCATACCGGTGGCGGTGATCGGGAACATCTTTCTCGGCGCCCTCTACCTCTCCGCCCAGGGCAGCGATGGGCTGCAGATCGCGGACACGCCTGGTCCGGTCGGCGTCAGCGACCTGCCCAGCCTGGCCGACCAGATCGCCGTGAGCGCCGAAGAGCCCCCGCCGGAAATCGGGTCGAGCCTCATCACCAAGCCGGCGCGGCGCCGGCGGCCTCGGCCAGACTCGGCGCCCTCGATCGGCGGGCCATAGGCAAAGCCGGCAGCGGCACCGGCAGAGTTAGGCTGGACCGAATGACAGGCGGATTCGCGGGCTGGCGAGGCGACTTCCAGGGGTTTTTCCTGGGTCTTCGCGCCAACAACACCAAGTCATTTTTCGACGCCCACCGGCGCCAGTACGAAGACGAGGTCAAGGCGCCGATGGTCGCCTTGCTGGCCGAGCTCGAGCCGGAGTTCGGCCCCGCCAAGCTCGCCCGGCCGAATCGCGACATTCGCTTTGCCGCGGACAAGTCTCCCTACAAGACGAACATCTACGCATCGGCCGCCGCCGGGGGCTACGTGGCGCTGGACGCCACCGGCCTGGTCGCCGCAGGGGGGCGCTACATGATGGAGGCGCCGGACCTGGCGCGATATCGGGCGGCGGTGGGTGATGACGGCGCTGGAACCCAAGCCGCACGCGTGGTGGCAGCTCTACGCAAGAAGGGCTACGAGATCGGCGGGCAGGAGCTCAAACGCGTGCCGCCGCCCTATGCCAAGGACCACCCCCGCGCCGAGCTGCTGCTCCACAAGAGGCTGATCTACTGGCGCCGATGGGAGATCGAGCCATGGATCGCGACAGCCAAGGTGCGGGACAAAGTCGCGGCGGTCTGGCGGGATGGCGCCGACCTGGAGTCCTGGATGTCGACCCACGTCGGCCGTGGCGACAGCGAATCGGCGAGGCGGCGCTAAGCGCGCGTCAGGGGCGGAAGATCAGGGAATACCCGCGCCGGGGCTTGTTGATCAGCTCCGCCGGCACCTCCAGGTCGGTGAGGATCTTGCGAATCCGCTGCACGTAGTTGCGGACCTCTTCGGGAAACAGCGCCGGGTCGGACCATGCCAGGGAAAGGATCTGCACGGTGGTGAAGTACCTGTGCGGATGGTTGAGGAGGAACTGCAGGAGCTGGAACTCCCGGTTGGTGAGGATGGTCTCGCGGCCCCGGTGCCGCACGGCCCTGCCGTTAGGGTCGAGCCAGAGGCCCTGGAGGTCCCACACGCGCCGATTCCAGAGATCCATCCGGGCCTCGTAGCCCCTCATCTGGTCACCGATGATCTCGAGGTCGGCGGACGCCGCCTGCTGGGCGAGCGCGGGAAGCTTGGCGATGTCCCGCCGAACCCGCTCCAGGATGCCGCGCTTGAACTCGATGAGGTCGGCGTAGATGCTCAGCCAGTGCCGGGCGTCTTCCCAGTGCGTGGTTTTGATGTTCTCGCCCGGCATCGGGCGCGCCGTCCGCGCCTTGCGCGTAGTCCGATCTCGACTCTTGATTGCCACTGTCTTTAAGAAAAGCAAACCTGGGGGGTGTTTCGCAACATCCGCCCCTGCCGTTATGGATCTTATTACGGCGCGATCTGAAACACAAAGGCATGTACGACCAGCAGCTGAGCCGCTATACGTTCAGCGGGCGGTGAATACCGGTCTTAGGCGCCCGGCTCCCCGGCCAGGCCGCAGATGAAGCGGATCACGGCCTCGATGCCCCGGTGGTAGTTGTCGATGAGCAGATGCTCATTGGGGGAGTGGACGGCGGAATCCGCCTGGGCGATGCCGCTGATGACCATCGGCGCGCCCACCGCCTCCTGGAAGTCGACCGAGACCGGGATCGATCCGCCCACGCGGATCAGCGACGTGTCGCGGCCGAACGCCTCGCGGTAAGCATCGCGGAGGGCTCGGGCGGCCGGATGGTCAACGCCGCAAAGCACGGGCGGGGCGACGCCCAGCAGCTCCAGCGTCACCTGGACGCCGGGGGTCGTCAGACGCTGCACGTGCTTCTCCAGCGCGGCCAGGATCGAGCTTGGATCCTGGTCCGGCACCAGGCGCATGCTGACCTTGGCCGACGCTCTGGCCGGGATGACTGTTTTCTTGCCCTCACCGATGAAGCCGCCGACGATTCCGTTGGCGTCCAGAGTGGGCCGGCTGCCAGTGCGCTCCAAGGCGAGGAAGCCTGCCTCGCCCTCCAGCTCGCGAGCGCCGGAAAGCTCCTTGACCGACTCTGCGTATCGAGAGTCCTTCTTCTTCCAGTCCGCCAGCTCGGCGGCGGACGGCGAGCGGACGGCGTCGTAGAAGCCGGGGATTGTGACATGGCCCTCGCGGTCCTTGAGCTCTCCGATGATGCGAGCGAGGGTGTTGATCGGATTGGGGGCGACCCCGCCGTAGGAGCCGGAGTGCAGGTCGACGGCCGGCCCCGTCGCGTGCAGCTCGACGTACAGCAATCCTCGCAGCGCGGTGGCGATGGTCGGGTTGCCGTCCTCGTCGTGGCCGCTGTCCCAGATCAGCACGGCGTCGGTCTTCAGCCGCGACCCGTTGGCGCGGATATAGCGGGGCAGCGCCTCGCCGCTGATCTCTTCCTCGCCCTCGAGGATGAATCGGAGGTTCAACGGCGGGCCGCCGGCGGCGAAGAGATGCTCGACGGCCTTCACGGTCACCATGTGGTTGCCCTTGTTGTCGGCCGCGCCTCGCGCGTACAGGTGGCCGTCGCGGATGGCCGGCTCGAATGGGGGAGACTTCCACTCGTCAAGCGGGTCGGGCGGCTGCACGTCGTAATGCCCGTAGATGGTCAGGTGCGGTTGGCCCGGACGGCCATCCCAGTCTGCGATCACAATCGGCAGCGCGCCGTCGATGACGTCGATGATCTCGGCCTTCATGCCGAGGCGCCCAAACCGTTCGCTCAGCCAGCGCGCGCCGCGCAGGCAGTCTTCGCGGCGCTCCGGGAGGGTGCTGACGGACGGGATGCGCAGCTCCTCGATCAAGTCGGCCAGATCCTTCTCGCGCGCCGCGGCCGCACGCGCCAGAGCGTCTTTCATCAGCCTCTTGTCGCCGGCCATCTCTACGACCTGCCTCGAGCGCGCTTGATCTGTGCGGCGTGATCGTGGGCGTGGGCGGCGTAAATGCGCAGCCAGTCCTCAGTCGAATATGTCCCGCTCTCGGAGTGAGTTCCGACGCGCTGCCAGTCGTCTTCGGTCATTCGCTCGAGGAGCTGCGCGCTGGTCTCGCGTGCCCACCGCATCGCCTCGAGCGAAGGAGCGATCGGCCGGTCGGTGGTGAGCATCTTGGCGAAAGCCTCCTCGTCATAGCCTTGGATCACAGGCTCTGGCTCGGCCAGCAGGCGGCGGATCCGAATGGCTGACATCATCTCGCTGTCGGCGAGGTGGTGGGCGACCTGGCGCGGAGTCCAGCCGTTGCTGGCGGAGCGGTCGAGCTCCTCGTCGGTGATGCCCTTCAGGGCGTCGATCACAACACGGTGGCCGTCCCGGTACGTCGCAATCAGCTCTGACCTCTCCGCCGCATCCATGACTCGTCCTCCCTTCGCTAGATCGTCAACCGGATCAAAAGAGAGCTGCTGGAGCCGGCAACAGGAATCGAACCCGTAACCTGCTGTTTACAAAACAGCTGCTCTGCCAATTGAGCTATGCCGGCGCCTTGACCGAAGGTTACCGCAAGCCTTCTTACGCACTCGCAGGCAGAGTTGCGTCGAACCTGCGTCACGCCTTCATTGGGCCGTTTGCATCGTGGAGATAAGTGAGAACAGCCGTAACTCGGCGACTTACCGATCGCTCTTCGGACAGACCAAGCTTCGAGAAGATCGTATTGATGTACTTCTCGACTGAGGATTCGGAGAGGTGGAGGGTCTCAGCGATTGCCAGGTTTGACTTGCCTTCCGCCATCTCGCGCAGCACGTCGACCTCGCGCTCGCTCAGTGCTCGCAGCGGCGACTCGGCTTGCCGCGAACGATAGTCGACCAGGCGCTCCACGACGCCGGGATCGATGACCGAGCGGCCGGCGGCTACTTCCCGGAGGGCATGGAGCAGCTCGTCCAGCTCACCGACCCTGGTCTTGAGCAAGTAGCCGAGTCCCTCCGTGCCATTCCTGAACAGCTGCAGCGCATATGCGGCATCGGAATGCTGCGAGAGGACGACGACTCCGATGCGCGGGTGCTGCTCTCGTATCGCATGGGCTGCCTCGATTCCCTCCAGGTGGTGCCCGGGTGGCATGCGGATGTCGGTGAGCACAACGTCCGGGCGCAGCCCGCTTACGACTTCGAGCAGCTCGTCGGCGGTGCTCACCGAGGCCAGGACCTCGACCTCGCCCGAGTCTTCAAGCAGACGTCGAGTCCCTTCGCGGACCAGGTAGTTATCCTCCGCGATCACGACGCGAAGACGCTCAGGCAATGGTCCGCTCGTGAGCCGGCAGATCCATCTGTAGCAGCGTTCCGTGCCCGGGCCGGCTCGTGAGCTCCAATCGGCCGCCGAGCGTCTCGATGCGGTCCTGCAAACCGCGCAAGCCGGAGCGCTTCGCCCGGCCGGCATCGAATCCGCGACCGTCGTCCTCGACCTCGACCACAAGGCCGGCGTCGTCGCCTACGAAACGCACCTCGACCCGCCGCGCTTGAGCGTGCTTCAAGACGTTCGCCAGCGCTTCCGACACGAAGAAATAGGCGGCTCCCTCCACATCCGAGGCGAACCGGGCGCCGGGTGGTAGGCGGTCAGCGCGGACGTTTACCGGGATGGTCATCCGGGTCGCGCGCTCGCGGACAGCTTCGACCAGGCCTCGGTCCGTGAGGACTGCTGGGTGGATGCCCCTCGCCAGCTCCTGCACGTTCTCGAGTGCCCGCTGAGCATCGACCGAGGCGTCGCGCAATGTCGCGCCGGCCAGTTCGGGATCACGACGCAGTTGGTTGCGTGCCAGGCCCAGGCGCGCGAGCAGGCCGACCAGCTGTTGCTGGACGCCATCGTGGAGGTCCCGCTCCAGCCGGCGACGGGCGGCGTCGTCGGCTTGAATCAGCCGCATCCTCGACGCCGCCAGTTCCTCCAGACGGTCGGATAGCTCAGCGGTGAGCTCGGAGTTGCGAATGGAAAGGGCCGCTTGCCGTCCCAGGGTCGTCAGTAGCTCCTGGTCGGCGCCGACATAGGCGCCTTCCAACTTTGGCCCGCAGTCGATGCGTCCGACGACCTGGTTGGCGTGAACGAGCGGCGCGGTCAGAGCAGCCACCGCGCCCTTGCCTGATTCCAAGCCTGCCAGTGCGACCAGCGTGGGTTCCGGCCTGTTGAGGTCGACCCGGACCCAGCGCGCGCCCAATCCGGTCTGCAGGACGGCGGCCACCGTACCGGCCACATCCTTGGTCGCCGTCGACGATTCGAGCCCCGCACCAAGCTGGCTGATCAGTTGATAACCGCCCAGGCGGCGGCCAAAGACCAACCGGTCGCCCAGCCGTTCAAGCCATTGTCGAGCAGGTTGAAAAAACAGGGTGGCGGCCATCGTGAGCAGGATGGCTAGCGCCAGCGGCACACGCTGTCCCAACGCGATGCCGACGGTCGTGGCAATGCCGACGTACGCCGACGCGATCAACAGCCAGAGCACGCCGTAGACGATGGAACGCCGGATGACGAGATCGGTGTCCAGCCATCGAGGGTTCAGGATTCCTACTGCGAGCGGCATCGGTAGAAGGGCGTAGCTTCCGAAATAGATGATCGTGTCGGTGATCGCGTTCCCGGTCGAAAACGGCGGCCCCAGAATCAAGAAATTCACCCATCCCCAGGTGACCACTGTCCCAACCACAGCCCATCGGATCTGACGCCGCTGGGGGCCAAAGCGCCGGTAGCGCAGGATCAGCAGGACGATGTTGACCCCGACCGAGAACTGGAAGTTGCTCAGCAGGCTTGCTGCCGCCGGGCCAAACAACCGCAGCTGCGTCACGAAGAATGGGTTCGGAGCGCCAATCTCCGCCGGCAGGAATTGATGCGTTGTGATGGTTTGAGATCCGGCCACCTGCACGATCTGCAGCGTCACGCCGATCCCGACGGCGCCGATGACGATGCCGCGTTCGTAAGCCCGCTGGTAGACGCCGTCGGGAAAGACAGCGAACACGGCCATCGTTGTGCAGGGAATCGTCCAGCTGAACGTCTGCAGCAGGAGGACGACCGTCCAGCCCGCACTGCCGTGTATGGCCAGGCCGTAGGCTGCTGCAAAGCCGATGACTGTGAGTGAAGTTGAAGCGAGCAGACGCCTGGCCGCG
>DASXBJ010000066.1:0-75533 GCA_036491755.1 Candidatus Dormiibacterota bacterium | reverse complement strand
TTGCGAATGCGGCGAATGCCCGGCTCGAGGTCGGAGGTATAGGTGAGCCCCGCTTCCTGGGCGGCTTCGGCCGGGTCGGGAGCCTGGGTCAGGCCGCTGCGGGCGACGTGGGTCCGGGTCCGCCCCACAGGCATTCCAGGTTCACCTGCAAGGTCCGCTTGCGCGCCCACAGGTGGGCGATCACCTCTTCGCGCGGAGTCCGCTCGTCGCACTGCAAGCCAAGCTGCGACAGGCTGGCCTGCACGTCGGCCGGAATGGTCTCGTCGCAGCGGTATGGCCGTGCGACCTGGGACAGCACCTGCCCGACCTGCGCCAGCATCAGCTCTTGTTCGCTCATCACCTGTGAAAACGCTCAGGGGAGCGCCGCTACTGGGGGGTTGCGCCCAGCTCCTCGTGCGTTGCGATGAACGCGGCGACCGCCCGCTCCAGGTCAGCGCGGGTATGGGACGCGGAGAGCTGCACCCGAATCCGCGCCTTGCCTCTCGGAACCACGGGGAAGGAAAAGCCGACGACGTAGACGCCCCGCTCCAGCATGAGATCGGCCATCCTGGCCGCGAGCGCCGCGTCGCCGACCATGATCGGCACGATTGGATGCTCGCCCGGAAGGACGTCGAAGCCGGCCTTCGTCATCTCGTCTCTGAAGAACACGGTGTTCTCGGTGAGGCGCTGCCTGAGGTCGCCGGCGGTGCGGAGCAGCTCCAGGACCTTGAGGCTCGCCGCAACGATCGGCGGTGCGACCGAGTTGGAGAAAAGGTAGGGGCGAGAACGCTGGCGGAGCATGGCGACCAGCTCCCTGCGCCCCGAGATGTAGCCGCCGCTGGCGCCTCCCAAGGCCTTGCCCAAAGTGCCCGAGATGGCGTCGATGCGTCCCATGACGCCGTGGTGCTCGTGGGTGCCCCGTCCGCCGGCGCCCATGAACCCGACCGCGTGCGAATCGTCGACCATGACCAGCGCGTCGTGCTGGTCGGCAAGGTCGCAGATTTCCGGCAGTGGGGCGAGGTAGCCATCCATCGAGAAGACCCCGTCGGTCACGATCATCCGAAACCTCGCGTCCGCGCTGTCTCGAAGCTGCTTCTCGAGGTCGTCCATGTCCCGGTTGGCGTACCGCAGGCGCCGGGCCTTGCACAAGCGGATGCCGTCGATCAGGCTCGCGTGGTTGAGGGCGTCGGAGATGATGGCATCCGTTTCGTCCAGAAGGGCCTCGAAGAACCCGCCGTTGGCGTCGAAGCATGAGGAATAGAGAATGGTGTCCTCGGTGCCCAGGAAATCGGTGAGGGCCGCCTCCAGCTCCTTGTGCACCTCCTGCGTGCCGCAGATGAACCGCACCGAGGCCATTCCGTAACCCCAGCGGTCGAGGGCATCCTTCGCCGCGGTGATCACCTGTGGATGGTCGGCGAGCCCGAGGTAGTTGTTGGCGCAGAGGTTGAGGACATCGCGGTCCAGGACGTCGACGACGGACCGCTGCGGTCCGGTCAGGAGCCGTTCCTGCTTCTCGAGGCCCGCATCGCGGATTCCGTCGAGCTGGGTCACGAGGTGAGCTCGCATGCGCTCGAACAAATCGCTACTCCTTCGCGGTCCAGTCGAGCACGACCTTGCCGCACCGGCCCGAATGGGCGACCGCGAACGCCTCCTCGAACTGCTGGTATGGAAAGCGATGCGTGATCACCGGCGAGATGTCCAGGCCGCTCTGGGTGAAGACGGACATCTGGTACCAGGTTTCGAAGATCTGCCTGCCATAAACGCCCTTCACCGTCAGCATCTTGAACACCACCTGCGACCAGTCCACGGCGAACTCGTGGTCTGGCAGGCCGAGCACGGCGACCCGCCCGCCGTGGGCCATGTTGGCGATCATGTCCCGCAACGCGCTCGGCTGGCCGGACATCTCGAAGCCGACGTCGAAGCCCTCGCTCATGCCCAGCTCCTGCTGCACCTGCGCCAGGGAGGTCTTGCCAACGTCGACGGCTCGCGTGACGCCCACCTTGCGCGCGAGCTCGAGGCGGTACTCGCTGACATCCGTGATCACGACAAACCGCGCACCGTTGTGGCGCGCCACCTGCGCCGCCATGATGCCGATCGGGCCCGCCCCGGTGATCAGCACGTCTTCGGCGACCACCCGGAACTGAGTCGCCGTGTGCACGGCGTTGCCAAAGGGGTCGAAGATCGACGCGACGTCCAGATCGATCTTGGTGAGATGAGGCCACAGGTTGATGGCGGGCATCACGATGAGCTCCGCGAATGCGCCGTCTCGCTGCACTCCGATACCGACGGTATGGGCGCAGAGGGCGCGGCGCCCCGCCAGGCAGTTGCGGCACCTGCCGCAGACGATGTGGCCCTCGGCTCCGACGATCTCTCCAGGAAAGACGGACGCCACTCCGTCGCCGAGCTCAACGACCTCGCCGACGAACTCGTGGCCGATGACGAGGGGGGGCTGGATCGTGTGCTGCGCCCACTCGTTCCAGCTTTCGATGTGAAGGTCGGTGCCACAGATGCCGGTGCGGAGGACCCGGATCAGCACCTCGCCCGGACCGGGGGCCGGGTTGGCCACATCCTGCAGCCACAGTCCCGGCTCCGCCCTGGCTTTGACGAGCGCCTTCACTGGAGGGCAGGATACTGGGAGCGCCGCCGGCGGAGGGCTACGGTTGCTCCACCACCAGCTTGGGGCTCTCGGACCATCCGACCACCGCCATGACTCGCGCGATCTGTGGAGGTAGGCCCCGCAGGACAAGGCGCCTGCCTTGCGCCGCGTGCTCGGCGACGCGGACCAGGGCGCGGATGCCGGTGACATCAGAGAACTCGAGGCGGCTCAGATCCAGGAGCAGGTCGCCGGGGAGCGACACGGCGGCGGAGGCCTGCGCGGCGCCGTCCAGCACATCGCCAGGCATTGCGCGTCCGATCTCGGCGCTCAGCCACCTCGCGACGGCGTCGGCGTTGAAATAGTCGATCGATCCTGCGACCGCAAGGCTGCCCGAGCCGTCGCGCGAGATGTCCACCTGCTTGTCGGCGTAAACCTGAACCTCTCCCATCCCCTCGGCATCCTCAGATTCCTGACCCAGCAAACCTCGCTACCCCAAGCCGGCCGCACCCGGCTCCGCATCCGCGGGGGGGCCGGTCTCGACGACCGGCTCCCCGACTTCCGCCTCCCTTCCCAAGCCCGAGTCGATGCCCTGAACCCACCGATCGATCACGTTGACCCAGTGCTCGATCGTGTCGTTGAGTTCGCGCTCGGCGTCGTTACTCGAGACTTCGCGACTCTCCAGCATGGCCATTCCCCCGGTTCCGTATATCCTCCGCGAAAGTTGGACTATAGAGTGGCAAGATCGTACTACTTAAACGATACTTGCGCAATAGCTCCTCGTAAGTCAATATATCTTTCTAACAGGCAGTCCCACTAGAGTGTTCCGGAGTGACCAGCGTGAGCGAAAAGCCGGATCAGGCGATCTACAGCATCGGGGCGGTGGCAGCGATGCTGAGCGTTCCCACGTCGACGCTGCGCGCCTGGGAAGACCGTTACGGGGTCATCACCCCGATTCGCAGTGAGGGGTCGCAGCGCCTTTACTCCCGCGCCCAGGTGGAGCATCTGCGATTCATCAAGACACACCTCGCAGAGGGCGCGAGCGCCGCGGACGCGCACCGTTTGCTCGTGCAGGAGCTGGCGGCCGGGCGTGCCCCGGCGGCGGCAGCCGAAGAGGCGCCCCACGACCGTCCGCTGATCCTGCTCGCGGAAAGGGATTCCTATGCCGCCGAGCTGGCCGAGTATTTCCTGCGCACAGAGGGTTACGAGGTCGCGATCGCACTTGACGCCACGCAGGCCAAGCTCCAGTTCGAGGAACGGTCGCCGCGCGTCGTCCTCCTCGACCTGCTGATCTCGGGCGGCGCGGGTTTTCGCTTGCTTGGCGAGTTCGTGGCCAAGGGCGCCGCCGCTGTCGTCGCGGTCAGCGCCATCGACAGCGCGGAGGAGGCGATGCGCTCGGGAGCGGCCGCATTCATCGCGAAACCCCTGGAGCCCCTGATCCTGGTCTCGACGGTGCGTGACCTTCTCGGCACCAGCGCCCTGGCCCGCCCTGCCCGCCGCGCCCAGATCGCGAGGTGACAGACCGGCTTCCCAGCGGGAATGCGCGCCTCGACCTGATCCTCAACGGTGGGCTGCTCAAGAACGCGATCAACCTCATCGTCGGCGTCCCGGGCAGCGGCAAGACGATCCTCAGCCAGCAGTTCGTCTTCCACAACGCAAGCGCCAAGAACCGGGCCCTTTACCTTTCGACCCTGTCCGAGCCACTGGACAAGATCCTGCGCTACGGGGAGTCGCTGAAGTTCTTCAACCGCGACGCCATCCGCGACGGGCACATCGTCTATGAGGATCTCGGGCAGGTTCTCGGCGAGCACGGGCTGGACGACGTGCTCCAGGCCATCGACGGCTACCTCAAAGAGCTCCGTCCGGCGATCGTCGTGATCGACAGCTTCCGGGCCTTTCATGCGCTCGCCGCGGACGCGAGCGCGTTTCGGCGCTTCCTGTACGGCCTGACCCGCCGGTTGACCGCGAGTGCGACAACGGCCGTGTGGAATGCCCCGTACTCGCGAGTCCAGGCGCTCGAGGAGGCCGAGTTCGCCGTGGCCGATGCGATCCTGGCCCTCGACATCAAGCAGGTTGCCGAGCGCGAGGTACGCGTGATGCAGGTGCTCAAGCTCCGCGGTAGCGCGTATCGATCGGGAGAGCACGCCTATCGGATCTCAGCCAATGGATTCGATGTTTTTCCGCGCCTGGCCGACGCCCAGGACCATACGCGCTACAAGCTGAGCGAGAGACGCGTGGCGACGGGAATCAAGGCCCTGGACGACCTTCTTGGGGAAGGCGGTTACTGGGCCGGCGCGTCCACGATGATCGCGGGGCCGTCCGGGATCGGCAAGACGCTGATGGGCCTTCACTTCCTCTATCACGGGGCCAAGGTTGGCGAGCCGGGCATCCTGGCCACTTTCCAGGAAAACGAGTCGCAGCTGGCCCGGATCGCCAAGAGCTTCGGCTGGTCGCTGAGAAACAAGAACATTCACGTGCTCAGCCGCAGCGTCGTCGACATGTACATCGACGAGTGGGTTTACGAGCTGCTCGACCTTATCGAGAGCTCAGGCGCCAAGCGGATCGTGATCGACAGCCTGCCCGACGTGATGACAACGGCAACGGACCCGGTGCGATTTCGGGAATGGATGTTCTCCCTGGCCCAACGGTGCACACGCTCCGGAATCAGCTTGATGATGATCGTGGAGGTGCCCGACCTCTTTCAGCTCCGTCGCATCTCCGAGCACGGCATATCCCACCTCACCGACAACGTCGTACTTCTGCAGTACGTGCAGGAGGGGCCGGAGCTCGCCCGTGCCCTGACCGTTTTGAAGACGCGGGCCATGCATCACCGGCCGGTCGTGCACCGTTACGAGATCACCGACAAAGGGTTTGAGCTCGGCGACGTTCTGACGGTTACACGCTGAGTCGCAACCGGTCGCTGCCCTGATCCTGAGCCCCGCCCCGCTATGGTGGGACTAGATGCGGTGGCGGGTCGGGGCGGTGTTGGTGCTCGTCGTCATGGGCGTGGCCGCCTGGAGCTACCTCCGTCCCATACCGGCCGTGGCGGCGAGTCCCGCTCTGCCGGCGTCCGATACCGCGCCCGGCACGGCGCCGGTCCTGCCCTGGCCGGCTCAAGGCATGGGCGCCGTCTCGGTGTCCGGCCTCGGCTTCGTCGCCCGGTCAGGTACCGAGCAGCCGATCGCCGCCGCGAGCGTTACCAAGGTGATGACCGCGCTGGTCATCCTCGAGGACAAGCCGCTGAAGAAAGACGAGAGCGGGCCGGCGATCACCATCACCAGCGCCGACGTCCAGTTCTACCAAAGGGACGTGGCGGACAGGGAGTCGGTGGTGCTGGTGCAAGCCGGTGAGCAGCTGACCGAGCAACAGGCGCTGCAGGGTCTGCTGATACCGTCCGCCAACAACCTCGCCGAGACGCTGGCGCAGTGGGATGCGGGTTCGGTCGCCGCCTTCGTGGCCAAGATGAATGCGCGGGCCAGGTCGCTGCATCTGACGCAGACGACATTTGCCGACGCGAGCGGAGCCAACCCCGGGAGCGTGAGCACGCCGACCGACCTGATGAGCCTCGGCATCGTCGCCATGAAGCAGGAGGTCATCGCCCAGATCGTGGCTTTGGGGCAGGCTCAGCTCCCTGTCGCCGGCACCGTCTACAACGTGGACGCGGTGCTCGGGCAGCAGGGCATCGTCGGAATCAAAACCGGCTCCGGGTTGAGCTCAGGCGCGAACTTCCTGTTCGCGGCGAACTTGGCGGTCGATGGCCACCAGGTGTCCGTATTCGGCTGTGTGATGGGACAGCCGACCCTCGACGCTGCCTTCACCGCTGCCAGATCGCTTGTCGCCGCGATGCAGGCGGCGCTGCACGTTCGCCGCGTGATCGACCGCAACCAGACCATCGCGACCTACGTCACGCCGTGGGGCGCCCAGACCGACCTCGTGTCGACGGTCGACGTCGATTTGACAGAGTGGCCCGGCATGGTTTTGCGCCAGCGGTTGAACGCCAAAACGATCGTCGTCGATCAGCCGCTGCCGGCGGGCACGCAAGAGGGCGTTGAGCACCTGGCGCTGGGCGACTACGCGCTTGACGTCCCGCTGGTCACCGCCGGCCCGCTGTATCCGCCGGGACGGTTCTGGAGATTGACCCGGCTCAGCGTCTGATCGCCGTGCAGTGCTCGGCATAGGAGGGCAGCACGCCGTCCCAGCCGGCGTGGTTCGCATCGCGCCACGCCTGACCCCGCTCACCGAGCCTTTCCCATCCACCGTGCTCGATCTCGACGCGCGTCGAGGCATCGGGGAGCTCGCGAAAGACGATCTGGACGTCGGTGGCGTTGTCCGCTTCCGTGGCGATGTGCCAGCGATAGCGCAGGCGTCGCGGCGGATCCCACTCCACGATCTGGCCCCATTCGATCTCGTGCCCCTGCCGAGTCCGCTCGTAAACTCTGCCGCCCGCCCGTGGCTCGAACACGATCTTCGCGCCCGGCTCGTGCGAGACGGTGTGCTCCCTCGGCCACCAGGTCGAGGCCTGTTCGGTCCAGGTGTCGAAGGCGTGATCGCACGAGCACGCCACGACGAATGACCGCCGGATCGGCTCGATCACCGCCGCCCCTTTCGAGGCTTGGTGTTCTCGGCGAACAGGCGGAATCGCACTTCGACCTCACCCCATACCTCGGCCAGGTACGCACGCGCCGCGCGCGCTCCATCCCCGTCGAGCCGATACAGGCGGCGCGCGCCTGCCTGCTCATCTGCCACGAGCCCGGCGCGGTTGAGCACCCTGAGGTGGCGGGAGACCGCCGGGCGGCTGATCGGCAGCGTGTCCGCGATCTCCCGCACGGAGCGGGGCCTCTCCGCAAGGAGCTCGACGATGGCCCGCCGGTTGGAATTGCCGAGGGCGTCGAACGGATCTCCTCTTTGCGCTTTGGCCGGCACTCGCGGTATCGTAACCCACAAGTTACGGTAACCAAAACGTTACGGCAGGGAGGCAACTATGGCCCAGGCGAAAGGATCAAAAGGAGCAGGCACGAAGGAGTCCCCGTGGCAGCTGACCACACCCAGCGGGTCGTCGGAGTATCAGATGTACCGGGACGCATCGCTCGATCCTCCAGCAATCGTCTGCATGGTCGGCAAGACCGAGCTCCGCTACAACGCGCGGGCGATCGACGACCTCCACGCGATGCTGAAGAGGCACGGCGACTGGATGCCGCTGGGCAGCGCGGACGAGCAGAAGCCCGCGGTCGAAGGCACCGTGGAGGCATGGGGTCGGTCGCCGCAGAACCCGGTCGGCGGCTGGTATGGGATGAAGAAGGGGCTGCGCGGGCGCTTTGGCATGTACATGCCGCCGCTGCTGGAGGCTCTCGGCCTGGCCGAGGTCGAGCACAACCCGAAGAACAACAGGATGCGAGCGCTGTAGGACGCCAGCGGAGCATGGCTATGATCCGAGCGTGATCTCACCGCTGCACGAGGCGAGCATCGAATACTGCGTTCCTTGAGACTACCTGGACCAGGCCGTGAGCCTGGCGACCGAGCTGCTCGTCCGCTGGGCGCCGGTCATGCGCGCGGTCGAGCTCCAAAGTGGCAGCGGTGGTCGGTTCGAGGTCTCTCTCGACGGCGATTTGGTCTTCAGCAAGAAGGCAGCGGGGCGGTTTCCGAAGCCTGGCGAGATCGCCGCCCTGTTCGAAAGCAAGCTCGGAGCGCCGCTCGACTGGAGGCAATCCTCTTCCTAGCCGCGCACCTGTAACGTTTTCCAGCGGCGCGACACCAACCATTGATGACGTCGAGTGCGGAGTTGCTCCAGCGCCTTGCGTGCGCCGAGCGGTGCGGCCGCCCCGCCCGCAGCCGGCGGCCGGTCTAGATCGGACACTATCCTTGGCCGGCGGTGGGTGAGGGCAGGCACGACTCGGACCTCGCCGCACTCAAGGATGGCGATGAAGCGGCTTTCCAGGCGCTCATCCAGAGGTTTCACGGGCCGATGCTGAGGCTGGCGTCGACCTACGTTCGAGATCGCGGCCTGGCCGAGGACGTGGTCCAGGAATCGTGGCTCACGTGCCTCCGTAACCTGGACAGCTTCGAGGGCCGGTCATCGTTGAAGACATGGATCCTCGGCATCGTTGTCAACGTGGCCCGAGCCCGTCGCCGCAAAGAGGCCAGGATCCTGCCGTTCTCGGCTTTCTGGCGCCGCGATGACTCGGACAGCAACCGGCCCACAGTCGATCCTTCTCGGTTTGGCGCCGATGGCCTGTGGCGATCCGGTCCCGCGCGCTGGGACAACATCCCCGAGTCGAAAGTCCTCGGCGACGAGACGCTGCGGACCGTCAGGGCGGCGATCGACGGCCTGCCGCCCAAGCAACGCGAGGTGATCTTGCTCCGTGACGTCGCAGGACTGGACGCGGCCGAGGTGAGCACAGCCTTAGGCATATCTCCCGCCAACGAACGGGTGCGTTTGCATCGTGCCCGGGCGGCGGTGCGCAAGACGCTCGAGGAGTATCTGAGATGACCTGCCGCCAGGTCGTCGAGCTGATGACCGACTACCTCGAAGGTCTGCTTTCGGCCCCCGACCGCGCTCGCTTCGAGGCACACCTCGCCGGTTGTGATGGCTGCACCGCGTACCTCGCCCAGCTCCGCATGACGCGCCGCCTCGTTGGCAGGCTGGCGGACGAGCCCATCCCGCCGCTCCTCCAGCGGGACCTGATGGAAGCTTTCAGGGACTGGAAGACGCACCGGGGGTAAGCGGCCTGTAACGCCGGGATGGGCGAGAGGCACCCAACACCCGAGGGCCGCGTGGGTGGCCCGCATCGGGGTTGCGATCCCAAGGAGGACTCTGTTGCGACTCTTGTCAAGAATCATTGCGGCAGCCGGCTTGCCTGCGTTGCTGGCGGCGACGTCGACCGGCGCATCGGCATCCGCGTACGTCACCGGCCACGTTTACGTCAACGACAACACGGCGGTTAGCAACACCATCGCCGCGTTCGATCGCCGATCCGACGGGAGCCTCACTCCGTCGGCTGGTTCGCCGTTTGTCGCCGGCGGGGCCGGCACAGGAACCATCGTCGGCTCCCAGGGCTCGTTGCAGCTGAGCGGCGACGGCCGCTACCTGCTCGCCGTCGACGCGGGCAGCAACCAGATCGCGGTCCTACGCGTCAGGCGCGGCGGCGCATTGACGCGGGTCGCAGGGAGCCCGGTCTTTTCGGGCGGCGTCGAGCCTGTGAGCATCGCCGTACACGAAGACCTTGTCTACGTCGCCAACGAAGGCGACAAAACCACCGGCCTGGGCAGCAACTACACCGGCTTTCGGCTGAGCGATGAGGGCCGCCTCACGCCGATCGAAGGCTCCACCGTGCCTCTGCCGAACGCCGCCAACCCCGGCGACATCCTGTTCAACTCGACCGGGACGACCCTGGTCGGTGTCGAGGTCGGGACAACCGACCCGAGCACCTTCCGCATCGACAGCTTCAAGGTCGACGAGGAAGGGCGCCTGGACGCCGCGCCGCGTTCGCCGTTTCCCGCGCAGGCCGCAGGACCCTTCGGCAGCGAGTTCTCGCCCACCAACCCGGCGCACCTGTACGTCTCCAACGCGCACGGTGGCGCCGGCAACGGATCCGTTTCGGCGTTCAACGTCTCCCGCAGTGGAGCATTGAGCCCTATCACGGCATCCCCATTCGCCGATGGGCAGACCGCGCCCTGCTGGGTTGAGATTTCCCACGATGGCTCCTACCTGTTCACGGTCAACACAGGCAGCACCAGCATCTCGAGCTACCGGATCCGCGCCGACGGCTCGCTGTCCTATGTCACCACGACACCCTTCAAGAGCGGCGTCGGAATCCGGCCCTTCGACGCTCGACTCGACCCGTCAGGCGATCACCTGTACGTGGTCGACGCCGCGCTTGGCGCGGTCAGCGCCTTCACGGTTGCAGGGGGCCAATTGACCGAGCTCTCCCAGTCACCCTTCTCGTTGCCGGGCGGCGCGACTCCCTTCGGAATCGTGGCGGACTGACCAGGCTTCAGACGGTGCGGCGGCGGTCCGGCCGCCGCACCACCACCAGACAAGGGGCGGCTACTGGGAGTAGCCTACCGCCCATTGTTCAGCGACCAAAGCTTGCCTGCCGGCCGTTGTCGATCTGAGCGTTCCAGCAGAACGCCCGGGGTGACGGGAGCCGTCAAGCGGTTGTCGGAGGGATTTGCGAATTGCTGATGCAGCCGCCCCAGAGGCAGGCCAGAGGTTGGTTCGACGCCGTGGCCGCTCTCGGCCTCAAGGTCAAGAGCCGCGAGTCGCGAGAGCACAACCTGCGCGTGGCGAGGCTGTGCGTCCACATCGGCCGCCAGCTGGCGATGAGCGCGGCCGAGCTCAGGATTCTGGCGCGCGCCGGCCTCCTGCATGACATCGGCAAGCTCGCCATACCCGACTCGGTGTTGGGCAAGCACTCTGCCCTGGACGAGTCGGAGTGGACGCTCATGAGGTGTCACCCCGAGATGGGGCTCAACCTGCTCGACCGTGCCGGGCAATCGAGCCGCGAGGTGCTGGCCGTGCTGTACCACCACGAACGTCTCGATGGCAGCGGATATCCGTACGGGCTCACCTCGGAGTCGATCCCCATCGAGGCGCGGATCGTCGCGGTGGCCGACACGTTCGACGCTCTCACATCCGACCGGCCGTATCGCAAGGCGTGCAGCGCACGGGAGGCCAGGCGTGTGCTCCGGGAGGAGGCGGGTTCCAGGTTGGATGCGAGGGCGGTCACCGCGCTGTGCGACGCCCTTGACCTGCAGGACCTCCGCGCGCCAAGGACAAAGGTCAGAGCGTTCGCGTCGTAGGCGCTCTGTGGCCTGGGCGCGCGATCAGTCAACATTTCGGTCATGAAGTTCGGCATCGCCATTTTTCCAACCGACTACGCAATTTCCATGTCCGAGCTCGCGCCGGCAGTCGAGCAGCGCGGCTTTGAGTCGCTGTGGGTGGCCGAGCATTCGCATATTCCGGCCAGCCGAGCGACGAAAAATCCCGGCGGAGGCGACCTGCCCAAGCATTACTGGCACACGCTCGATCCCTTCGTGGCGTTGACGCTCGCCGCGGCGGCGACCAGGACGCTGCGAATCGCGACCGGCATCTGCCTGGTGATCCAGCGCGACCCGATCCACACGGCCAAGGAGGTCGCGAGCGTCGATCACGTATCCGGCGGCAGGTTCATCTTCGGGATCGGCGCCGGGTGGAACCGGGAGGAGATGCGCGATCACGGGACCGAGTTCAGCACGCGCTGGAAGCTGATGCGCGAGAGGATCGAGGCCATGAAGGCCATATGGACGCAAGAAGCGGCCGAGTATCACGGCGACATGGTCGATTTCGGACCGATGTGGGCCTGGCCGAAGCCGGTCCAGAAGCCCCACCCGCCCATCATCCTGGGTGGCAGCGGGCCGAAGATCCTGGAGCGGGTGGTCCGTTACGGCGATGGATGGATGCCGAATCGCGGCGATGTGATCGAGCGAATCCCGGAGCTCCAGGCGATGGCCGCGCAGGCCGGCCGCGATCCGATCCCGGTCTCGTACTACCCGAAGGCGGGCGGCGAGGAGATCGAACGGCTCGCCCGTTTGGGCGTCGAACGGTGCATCTACTACCTTCCCGCGGATGGGCGCGACGCAGCGCTGGCCAGGCTCGAAGAGCTGACCGCGATGGTCGGCCCCTACCTGAAGAGCTAGCAGCCTCTCCCGGGGGCGTGGAAGGCTAGCGCCCCTCGAGCAGGGTGCGCGGGATCGATTCCCAAGTCCCGCCCTGGCGCCGGTAAGCGATGCCCGCCAGCATCTCCAGCACGACGCGATTCGCTAGAAACGACGTGATCTCGGCCGAGTCGTAGGCCGGAGCGACCTCGACGACGTCCACGCCGACGACCGGCAGCGTCACCGCGATGCGCCTCACCGCGTCGAGCAGCTGCCTCCCGGTGATCCCACCGGGCTCCGGCGTCCCGGTGCCCGGCGCCATGCCGGGATCGACGACGTCCAGATCGACAGACACGAAGACGCCGTCACAATCGTCGACGGCGAGGGCGAAAGCTTCTTCGAGCACCGAGTCAAGGCCGCGCGCGACGACCTCGTGCATTTCGAACGAACGCATCCCCTGCTCCGCCATCCATCGCAGGGTCGGCGGCTCGGGCCAGTATCCGCGCAGGCCGATCTGCAGGAACCGATCGCCGCGGCAGGCGCCCGATTCGATGAGGCGGCGCATCGGCAGGCCGTGCCCGATCAGGCTGCCGTACTGGATGTCGCCCGTATCCGCGTGGGCGTCGAAATGGATCACCGAGACGCGCCCCCAGCCTCTGGCTCGCGCCACGCCGGTGACGTCGGGCCACGTGATCGTGTGGTCGCCGCCGAGGATCAACGGGATCGCGCCGGCGGCAGACGCTGTCTGCACCGCGCGCTCCAGGGCGTCGAGTCCAGCCTTGCCTTCGACCCCGGCCATCTCGATGTCGCCGGCGTCGACGACACGCATGTCCTGCAGCGGGTCGACGCGCAGCGCGAGGTGCGGCCGCGACGAGTCGTGCGGCAGATAGTCGGTGGTCCGGATGAGCTTGGGCCCGAACCGCGCACCCGCTCGATACGACGTGCCGGCGTCGTATGGCGCGCCGATGATCACGACATCTGCGCCCTCGAAAGTGGACGGCTGCTCGAGGTCGCATCGATCGACCCCGAGAAAGGTCACGTCCGGCCCGAACATCCCTCCCAGGCGTGGCAACGTCGCTACCGCGCTAGGCGCGCAGGTCCCTGGCCATCTCTGCGAAGTTGTCCACGTATCGCTGCACGTCGTCGACGGAGTGCTGCACCGAAAGCGTCCAGTTCTCCTCGGCGCCCGGCGCCATGATGACGCCGCGATTGCACTGGTAAAGCCAGCTGAGGTAGGCAAGGGACTTGTCGATCTCCAGGTAGTCCCGGTAGTTGCGGACGCGTTCCGCGCGGTAGGTGACGCCGCCGCGTGCCGCCAGCGTGGTCACGTGATACGGAAGGTCGTGGGTCGAGATGACCTCGTCGAGCCCGCCCTGAAGCGTCTCGGCGAGGGCGTCGAAATGCGCGTAGGCGGAGGGGTCGAGGATCTCCAGCAGGGTGGCCTTGGCCGCGGCCATCGTCAGCGGGTTTCCGTTGAAGGTGCCCGACTGAACGACGCGCCTCTCTTCGATCACGTTCATCACGTCCTCGCGCCCGCCCACGGCGCCGCAGGGAAGGCCGCCGCCCATCGCCTTGGCCAGCGCAATCAGATCGGGCGTGACCCCAAAGCGCTCGGTGGCGCCCCCAGGGCCGATCGTGAGCCCCGTCTTGACCTCATCGAAGATCAACAGAGCGCCGTGCTTGTGGGCGATCTCCTTGATGGCCGCGAGGTAACCCTGGTCGGGCAGCACGATGCCCACGTTCATCATGGTCGGCTCGACGATGATCGCCGCGACCTCCGCGCGGTGGCGCTCGAAAGCCTTCTCCAGCGCGGGCAGGTCGTTGAATGGAACGACAGTGGTGAGCTGGATGATCGCGGCCGGTATGCCCTCGCTCTGAGGAAATGACGCCGGAGACTCCGCGGGCCCCATCCGGTCCGGCGGCGGCTCGACCGACACCATCAGCGCGTCGTGGTGGCCGTGGTAGGAGGCTTCGATCTTGATGAGCCGCTCGCGGCCCGTAAACCCGCGGGCGATCCGCACGGCATCGAGCGTCGACTCGGTGCCGGAGTTGGTGAACCGCCACTTGGGCTGCTGGAACCTGCGCGCAAGCTCGCGCGCGACCACGATCCCATCCTCGACGGGCTGCGCGAAGTGGGAGCCCAGCGCGATCTGGCGGCTCACCGCCTCGACGATCTTCGGGTGGGCATGCCCGACGATCATCACGCCGAACCCGTTGTGGAAGTCGACGTACTCGTTGCCGTCGACGTCCCAGACGCGGCTTCCGCGGCCGTGCTCCATGAAGACCGGCTGGGGGGACGCGTCCTGGAAGGATGAGGGGACGCCACGCGGCATCACCTCGCGCGCATCGTTCCACAGCTGGCGCGACCGAGGACGCGCTCGCCGGAACCTCTCTTCTTCGCCCTCGATGAGCTGCGCAACACGTCCGGCCGGCACCTGTCGCTTGGTCGTGGTTGCCATCTGGAATCACCCTCCCTCGTCAGGCCCCACCCTTGACAGGTGATGGCCGTGGCTCTCTAATTGTCGCGATTTTCAACAGCCCGTCAGTAATCCTGGGGAGGCAATCCAAGAATGGGGGAAACGGCCGCGGTAGCGGAGCTCATCGCTGAGAAGCGAAAGCTGAAGAAATCGCTGTTCCGCTTCGACATGATCTTCTTCACGGTCTGCGCGATCGTGGCGGTGGACACCATCGGGCAGTCGTCCTCGTACGGCGCACAGGCGATTTTCTGGCTGATCGTGTCGGGCGTCACCTTTCTCATCCCGTACGGACTGATCACAGCCGAGCTTGGAGCAGCCTTCCCGACCGAGGGAGCCACCTATGACTGGGTGCGGCTCGCTTACGGACACTTCGCCGGAGCCGTCGTCAGCGTCCTCTACTGGTTGAGCAACCCGATCTGGCTTGGCGGCACCCTGGCCGCCACGACGATCGCGGCTCTCGACGCTTTGTGGGGCTCGAGCTTCACCGGCAACCAGGGCGCGGAGATCGTCATCGGCTTCCTGTTCATCTGGATCGCGGTGACGATGAACATCCTGTCCCTGCGCTACATGAAGTGGGTGCCCAACCTGGGCGCCATCCTCCGCCTGGCCCTGCTCGCGTTCTTCGCGGTCATGGTCGTGGTCTCCGGCGTTCAGCACGGATTCCAGGGCGGAATGAGCGGATTCGTTCCGACCGACACCACCGTCCTGATCGGCGTCATCGGCGTGATCGTGTTCCAGTGGATCGGATTCGAGCTCCAGACCAACGCGAGCGAGGAGATGGAGAACCCCCAGCGAGACATTCCGAAGGCGATTTACGCCTCCGGTCTCATCTCGTTCCTGGGCTATGCCATCCCGATCCTGGGCGTTGTGCTGATCCTCTCGTCCAGCCAGCTGAGCAACGTCTCCGGCTTCGTGAACGCGTACCAGTTCGCCTCCAGCAGCGTGTTCGGCAGCGCCGCGCCGTTCTTCAACCACCTCGTCGGCCTCGCCTTCGTCTTCGTCCTTCTCTCCAGCGGAACGACCTGGCTGATGGGCTCCGACCGGCTCATGGCAATCGGCGCCCTGGCGGGTTCAGGGCCGAGGCAGCTGGGCTACTTCTCGACCAGGTTCGGGACTCCGATCGTGGTGAACGTCTGCTCGGGCATCATCGCCACGATCTTCATGCTGATCACCTTCCTGGTCACCGGCGGCGGTCTGCACGGCTACTTCGCCGCCGTGCTCGGCCTGGTGATCTCGACCACCACCTTCTCCTACATCCTCATCTTCCCAGCCCTGCTCACACTTCGCCGCAAGTACCCCAACGTCCCCAGGCCGTTCGTCGTGCCGGGAGGGCAGGCGGGTGCCTGGCTCTGCGTGGTCCTGACCATGTTCTGGGTCGTAGCCGCCACGGTGTTCTCGCTGTGGCCGGGGCTGTTCACCTCGGCGTGGAACGGGGCCACCGCCGGCGTCGACAGGACCACTTTCGAGGTGTACACGTTTGTCACCGTTGCCTTCCTGGTCCTGATCGCAATCGTCTTCTGGGCGATCGGTCGGGGGCATGTGGTCAACACCCAGCCGACCTCGTCCACGGCCGGGGCGGTCCCCGTACCGGCGGGGGCGCCCGGCGCCTAGCTCCGCTCATAAAAGGGCCGGGGGCAGCCCCGGCCCTTTTCACTTCTCGTCAGCGGCGCCAGGTGGTTGAATGTCGGTGATGGCGAAGCTCGAGACAGGGTCTGGCGTGGCGCGCGCTTCGACGCTGCCTTCCACCGACTACCTGGACCCGTCGGTTCTCGAGCGCGAGAAGGACCGTATCTTCGCCCGGACCTGGCAGCTCGTCGCGCATGAGAGCGAGCTGGCGCGAGCCGGAGACTTCAAGCCCACGACCATCCTCGAGGAGCCCATCCTCCTCACCCGCGCGCAGGACGGCAAGCTGCGCGGCTTCTACAACGTATGCCGGCACCGCGCGGCGCAGGTGGTCACCACCCGCGGGAACCGAAAGTCGCTGCAGTGCGGTTACCACGGCTGGGTCTATGGGCTCGACGGCCGGCTGCAGGCGGCACGCGAGATGGAGGGCACAGAGGACTTCGACAAGGCGAACTTCGGCCTGGTGCCGATCCGTGTCGACACCCTTGGTCCCTTCATCTTCGCCAACCTTGACCCACAGGCGGCGCCGCTTGCGGACTGGATTGGCGCTATCCCATCAGAGATCGCTGCTGCCGGCTACGACCTGACCCGAATGCGGCGTGTCGAGCGGCGCGACTACGAGATCGCCTGCAACTGGAAGGTTTACGTGGACAACTACCTCGAGGGCTATCACCTTCCGATCGCGCACCCGGGGCTGTTCAAAGAGCTCGAGTACGACCAGTACAGGGTGGAGACGTTCCGGTACCACTCCAAGCAGCACGCGCCGATCCGCGAGCTCAAGCCGGGCGAGGTGCCGGGACGCGACCGCCGATACATCCGCATGCCGGGCGCCGAGGACAACGCCCTGTACTACTGGATCTTCCCGAACACGATGCTGAACATCTACCAGGACAACATCAGCACCAACGTCATCCTGCCAATGGGCGTCGATCGCACGCTGACCATCTTCGAGTGGTTCTTCGCCGAGCCGGGGACCGGCGAAGGCTGGGAGTCCATGCAGCAGACGATCGCCTTCTCCGACGAGATCCAGCAGGAGGATATCGGGGTGTGTGAGCAGGTGCAGCGCGGCCTCCGCTCACGTTCGTACGACCGCGGCCGGTTCTCAGCGCTGCGGGAAAACGGAGTTTTCCACTTCCAGTCGCTGGTGACCGAGTTTCTGGCCAAGAGCTAGAAACTCGAGGAGCTTTCGCGCTCACCCGGCCGCGAGCGGCAGCGTGAAATGGAAATCGGAGCCCTTGCCCTCCTCGCTCACCACCCAGATCTTGCCGCCGTGCATCTCGACGATCTGACGCGTGATCGCCAGGCCCAGACCGGTGCCGACGATCTTTCCGCTGGACTTCTCGTATCGCTCATAGCGGTTGAACAACCGCTGGACGAAGTCCGGCGCAATGCCGATCCCATGGTCTCGAACGCTGACATCAACATTGCCCTCGCGAACCCGGCTTGTCACGTTGATCTCCCCGCCCTCCAGCGAGTACTTGGCCGCATTGCTCAGGAGGTTCGCGATCACCTGCGCGATCCGGTCAGAGTCGCACCGCGCGACGGGATCTCGCGCATCAAAGTCGCAGACAATCACATGCTTCACGCTCAAGGCTCGGGCGCGCTCGACCGCCTCACTCAGCAGGGCGTTCAGGTGGACCTGCTCGAGGTGAAGTGTGAGGCGGCCGGCCTCGATGCGGTCGAGGTCGAGCATGTCGTTGATCATCCGGTTGAGGCGCTCGGCGTCCTTGTTGATGTCGGTCGCGAATGACTTCGCTTCCT
The DNA here is from genome assembly GCA_036491755.1 of Candidatus Dormiibacterota bacterium. Classification (GTDB taxonomy): domain Bacteria; phylum Chloroflexota; class Dormibacteria; order Dormibacterales; family Dormibacteraceae; genus DASXBJ01. Next base: position 57,467 of record DASXBJ010000066.1, on the reverse strand, counting down.
CGATGGTCACGTCGGAGTCGCGGATCATCTCGCTGAAGCCCTGGATCCCGACCAGCCCGGTGCGAAACTCATGGCTCACCATCGACACGAACTCGCTCTTGAGCTTGTTCAGGCGCTCGAGCCCCGCAAGGTGGGCGGCGGCCGCTTCGTTGGCCGCGTGCTTGGCGTCCGTGTCCTCATACATCGCAAGGAAGTAGTCGATGCGCCCGGCGGCGTTCCGGATCGCGGTGGCGCTCCAATGGAGCCAGACCTCGGTCTGGTCGCCACGGATCGCGCGGCTGTCCGACTCGATGCTCTCCACGGCGCCATTCCAGAGGGGCTGGAACTTTTCGAAAACCAAGTTGAACTCGTCCCGGTGGAGATAGTCGGGGACCGGCTTTCCGATCATCCGGTTGGCCTCGGTGCGCAGCAGCGCGGCCAGCCGCGGGTTGACATCGATGATCTTCATGTCCGCGCCCACTCGGGCGATCCCCAGCGGAGCTCGGGAGATGATCTCGTCGAGCAGGCGGTTGCGGCGTTCGAACTCGAGCTCGGCGTGCTGGCTCTTGTCGAGGAGCGACAGCGAGTCGCGATGCGACAGGACCTGGCTGCCGACGAGCAGGAGCCCAATCCCGCCGGCCAGAACCGTGCCGAATGTGTCGAGGTTGTGGTTGGTGATGGCCAGGCGCATGGCTGTGCCCGACGCCGCCACGACAGCGATCCAGGGCAAAGCCATCTGCCACAGCTCGATCGGTCCCTCCTGCTTCGCGGTCTCCTCGCTGTTCGCCGGCCACAGTGGGGCGAGGGCGATCATCAAGTAGCCCGCGAACCAGCCGGCATCGAGGACGCTGCCGATGGCCCCGAAAGTGCCGTTGGCGGTCAGATAGGCGAACGCGCTGTCTGACAGTGCCGCGGCGGTCAGGCCGCCGAGCAGCAGGAGCATGGTGCCCAGCTCGGCGCGGCGCGCCCGCCGCAGAGCCAGCACCAGCACTGTGATGGTGATGATGTCGCCGATGGGGTAAGCGAGGCCGATCAGCTGCGCGAGGGGTGAGGCGGGCGAGGTCGAGTAGACCTGGCCCAGCCCCAGCGTCCAGGCGATGAACAGGAGAGACAGCGCGACGATGGCGCCCGCCAGCAGGGCCTCGCCGCGTGAGGTCACGCGAGCCGGCGCCGAGGTGAAGGCGAAAATGCCAGCGACTGCGAAGGGAACCGCGAGCAGGAAGCCGGCATCCGCCGCCGACGGAAACGGCACCGCCACGCCGAGGCCGACCTGGTAGACGGACCAGATGACCTCGCCGGTCCCCCAGCTGGCCGCCGAAGCAGCGAAGAAGGTCCAGGCGAGGCGCGTCCGATGGCTGGTCCTTGCCGCGGCCAGGCCGCAGCTCGCGGCGGCGACGAGGGCCGCGGCCGCCTCACCGATATCGTCAACGGCGATCGTCGCCTGGCTTCCACCGACCCGAAACGCCGTCCAGGCGACGAACGCCACCACGAGCGTACCGGCGATCGCGGCCGCGACCGTGAAGGCGCCCCAGCCGTGCAGGCCCATCCCGACCATCGTCGAGCGGGTTGCAGCCCGGTTTGGCGTCACTTGGGGCGCGGACGCGCGCAGCAGCGGCGAATAGGCGGGTGAGGGGGGTGTGGACACCTGTCCGCTGCTATGTTAATTCAAACGAATTATCAGTTAACATGCAAACGCAGTTTGTAGCGCAGCCGCGAGAGGGTGAACACGGCTTAGGCCAAGGAGCTGCGGGGAGCATGAACGGCGAACGGCACACGGACGGCTGTCCGGGGGACGCTCTCGACGGAGAGGCAGGCCTTCCGGCCGCTCGAACGCTGTCCATCCTGCCGGCGGCGCCGGCTCTGGGCGTCGCCAGGCAGCAGTTGCAAGATGCGGCTGCGGCTTTGGCGGGCTTGGCTGTGGCGGTGGGGATCTTCAAGGTGCTGGCGGCGGTGTCGGGGATTCGCGCTCTGCTGCGGGATCACTCGGCCAGATTAGCCGCGATGCACGTCGATTGATCCGGCATACGGATCATTCGGGCCCGTTTGGCTGCGCGGTCTGCGCGCCGGAGGAGGTGATTTGATTGCGAAAGCTGATTCTTGCCATCGTCGTGGCGGCAACGCTCGTCCTGATTCTTTCGATCGGAGTGAGCGCTGACGTCGTGGGGCCCTGCTGCGCGTAAAGCGGCTGAATCATTTCTGTCAAGTGACGCATGCCTGCATTAAGCTGGCAGGGTGTCAGCTGTCGTTTCGCACCCGGGCGGCCTTTCTGCTCCCCACGGACCGGAAAAGGCCTCCTCGGGTCGGCGAGGCCGCCGGCGCGGCGTTGAGATCAGGCCTGGCTCGGCCCGCCAGGCGCGTCTCGAGGCTGGGCTGAGCCTCGGCCAGGTCGCGGGCAACCAGATCAGCCGCACGGCCATCTACTTCGTCGAGACAGGCAAGGCCAAGCCGTCGATGGAGACGCTGGAGCTGATCGCCGAGCGGACGGGGCGTCCGGTGGAGTTCTTCCTTGCCAAGACCGGCGCCGACGACGCCGCGTTGCTGGGCGGCGTCGCTGATCTGGAGCGCTTGATCTCCCTCAACGATCTTGCCGGCGCCATCGTCGCCGGCGACAAGCTGCTCGAGCTGAAGCTCGACCTGGACACCCAGGCCAAGGTCAGGCACCTGGTTGCGATGGCGTATCTGCGTCAGGGCCACGCCGTGATCGGCCGCCGCCTCGCAGCCGCGGCGAGAGCCCACTACGAGCGAATCGGTGACCTGCTGATGACCGCCGAGTGCCTCTGCTCGGAAGCGCAGGGCGCGTTTTTGATGCATGACCCGTCGGCCCTGGCGCTGGCGGAGGGAGCGCTCGCGACCGCCCGCGCGGTCAAAGCGCTGCCGCCCACGACCGAGGTGCGCGTTTGGGGCACGCTGGGCGGCGTCCACACCACGAATCGCAACTGGCCCGCGGCCATCAAGGCGTACGAGGCCGCGATCGCCGCGGGTGACAACCTCCAGGACCTCCGCCGGCTGTCACTCACTTACAGCGGCCTCAGCCTGTCCTACCAGGAGCTTGGGCAGCTCACCCAGGCGACCCACTACAGCCAGCGAGCCGTGGCGATCCACGAGGCGCTGAACGACAAGCTCTCCCTGGCTCGCACTGAGAACAACCTGGGCATCCTGCTGTTGCGGGCGGGGGAGACGGCTGCCGCGCGTCCCCACCTCGAGCGGGCCCTGAGGCTGTGGGACGAGTCCGGCGTCGAAACAGGCAAAGCCGACGTGCTCATCAGCCTGGCCGAGCTGGCCCTGGCGGAATCGAGGTTCGGCCTTGCAGTCGAGCTGGCCCGCGACGGCCTCGCCCGCGCCGAGCAGGAGAACGCGCCGGGGCGGATCGCCGACGGCCACATCTGGCTGGGACGGATCGCGGCGGCCCAGGACCAGGACGCCGAATGCGATGCCGAGTTCGCGGCTGCTTTTGCGGTGCTCGAGACCGCCGGCGCGACCGAACGGATCAGCCGGGCCCGAGCGCACTACGCGGAAATACTCGAGTCCAGGGGAGACCTGGTCGGCGCCAACCGGCAGCTGCGACAGGCGCTCGCCGGGGCCCCACCCGTGGAGTACGGCGCGCCTGAGTCTCGAGTCGCCACCGCCTGACCGCCGGCGTCTCGGTGAGCGTCAGCCGGTGTTCTGCGGCCCGGCCTTCAATCTTGGACGCCTGGCTGGAGCGCGTACTCGAGCGAGTCGACCAGGGCGAGCAGGGACGCTTCGATGATGTTGCTCGAGCAACCCACCGTGGTCCACCGCCTCAACCCCTGGCCGGATTCGATCAGGACGCGCGTCGTGGCGGCGGTGCCGGCTTCACCGTCGAGGATGCGCACCTTGTAGTCATGGAGGCCGACCCCGGCCAGGACCGGGAACTGCGGGCTCAACGCTTTGCGGAGCGCGGCGTCGAGGGCGTTGACGGGTCCGTTGCCTGAGGCGGCGGTATGAAAGACTGCCTCGCCCACCGCGACCTTCACCGTCGCCTCGGCGTGCACCGACGCACCGCTCTTGCGCACCTGGGTCGTGAAGTCGACCACCGTCCAGGGCGCCTCGTATCCCGGCTGCAGGCGCCGCACCAGCATCTCGAACGATGCATCGGCGGCCTCGTACGAATACCCGCGATGCTCGAGCTCCTTCAGGTGCTGCACCAGCCAGAGGGTCTGCGGGTCGTCGCGATCGAGCTCGAGGCCGAACTCGCGCGCCTTGGCCAGGACGTTGCCCCGGCCGGCGAGCTCCGAGACGAGAACGCGCGGCTCGTTGCCGACGAGCGCGGGGTCGATGTGCTGATACGCGTCCTTGTGCTTGAGCACCGCGGCGACGTGCTGGCCTCCCTTGTGCGCAAACGCGCCATTCCCGACGAACGGCTGCTGCAGGGGCAGTGCCAGGTTGGCGATCTCGGCGACCGTCCGTGAGAGCTCGCTGAAGCGCTCGATGGATTCCGGCGGCAGGGCTTGCAAGCCGAGCTTGAGCACCAGGTCGGCCACGACGGAGACGAGGTTGGCGTTGCCACAGCGCTCGCCATAGCCGTTGATCGTGCCCTGCACCATGTCCGCCCCGGCCAGCACACCCTCCAGGGTGTTCGCCACCGCGAGCTCGCAGTCGTTGTGGCAGTGGATGCCGACTCGCGCGCGTGAGCCGTCCTTCTCGAGCGCGCGGCGCACGGCACTGACGCCTCGATGGACATCTGATGGCATGGAGCCGCCATTCGTGTCGCACAGCACCACCCATGAGGCGCCCGCTCGCGCGGCGGTGAGGCACACCTCGAGCGCGTACTCCTCGTCCCGCGCGAAACCGTCGAAGAAGTGCTCCGCGTCGAAGATCACCTCTCGGTCGAGCTTGACCCCGTACGCGACCGACTCCTCGACCATCGCGAGGTTCTCGGTCGTCGTCGTCTGGAGCACCGTGCTCACCTGCCAGGTGTCGCTTTTTCCGACCAGCGTCCACACCGGCGCGCCGGTCGCGTTGAGCGCCGCGAGGTTGGCGTCGTCCTCGCACCGGCCTCCCGCCCGGCGCGTGGCCCCGAAAGCCGCCAGGCGGGCCCTCTTCAAGGGTCGGGCCGCCAGTCGGTCGAACAGCTCTTTGTCCTTGGGGTTCGACCCGGGGAAGCCGCCCTCGACGTAAGCGAAGTCGAGCTGGTCCAGCAGCCGTGCGATGCGCTCCTTGTCGCCGGCCGAGAACGACACGGCCGGACCCTGCGCACCGTCGCGCAGAGTGGTGTCATACACCGCGATTTTTCGGCTGGACATAAAAAAACCTCCGGGCCTTGATGTGGCCGGGAGGTCCCACGACTCGAGCGGTGTGCGCTAAGTCGGGGCACCTCCCCGGCTAATCTCGATCACGATTCCGATTCGACGCTTCTGCCGCATTGCCCCTAAAGGCTAGGCCATCTCAGCGGCCGCGCGTATGGCTTCAAGCACCAAAATCATCCGTCCGCGTTGGTGGGAGGCCGACAGAGGCTATCTTCTCCGCATGCCTGAAACCGAGGTGCTCGGCCTGCTCGTCGAGTCCCCAGACCAGCCCGGCGTCTTCTATCGCGTCGCCGAAACCATCTTCCGGCACGGCGCCAACATCACCTACATCGCGGGGGGCGCCAATCGCGAAGGCAGTGCGCAGCTGCAGATGGAGGTCACCGGGGCAGCCGACAGCGAACAGCTGGTCACAGACCTCGAGGCTCTGGACGCGGTCACGAGGGTCAGGGTGGTCCCGACGTTCCAGGCCGTCTACGGCAAGCGCGTCATCGTGATCGGCGGCGGCGCCCAGGTCGGCATGGTCGCCCAGGGTGCCGTATCCGAAGCCGACCGGCACAACATTCGCGGCGAGCGCATCTCGGTGGACACGATCCCCCTGGTCGGCGAGCAGCAGCTCGCGGATGCGGTGAGGGCTGTCGCGCGCCTGCACCGCGCGCGCGCCCTGGTCCTGGCCGGGGCATTGATGGGAGGCGATATCACGAACGCGGTGCGCGAGATCCGCGAGGCCGGGATCCTGGTCGTCTGCACGAACATGGCCGGCTCGGTGCCTGACGCCGCCGACCTGGTGGTCAGCGACCCGGTCGAAGCTGGTGTCATGGCCGTCATGCTCATCGCCGACACGGCCACCTTTTCGATCGAGCACGTGCGCGGCCGAAGGTTCTAGCCGCACCTCACCATATCCAGCGGCCGATCACAGCTCCCGGGTCCGCACCCTCACCTCCATGGCGCCGGTCGCGGACCCGACGTAGATGCCGCGGGTCGGCGCGGCGTCGGTGTAGTCGCGCCCGACCGCCAGGCGCACGTGGTTCTCCGATGTGCGGATCGGGCGCGTCGCGTCGTACCCGATCCAGCCTTGGCCCGGCACCCAGGCTTCCGCCCAGGCATGCGACGCCGTGGTGACACCCTTGACGCCGGCGAAGTGGATGTAGCCGCTCACGTATCGGGCCGGGACGCTCATGGCCCGCGCGACCGCGATGAAGAGGTGTGCGAAGTCCTGGCACACACCGGCGCGCAGGGCGAGAACGTCATCGACCACGGTGTAGACGTTGGTGACCGCGCGGTCGTAGCTGAAGTCCCGGCTGATCGCGAGTGTCAGCTCGTCGAGGGCGTGCTCGATCGCCTCGGGTGACTGGTCTTCCGGGGCGTGGCGCCGCGCCATCTCGCGCACTCCTTCGATGTCCTTCACAGGCGAGCGAAACCGCAGGAAATCCTGCACGAGCTCCTCGCCAGGGTCGGCGTCAGGCTGGAGACCGGTTTCAACCACCGAGCGGCTCAAGACGCTCAAGCGGCTGTGCGGACGCACCAGGTTGAAGTAGTGGACGTGGTTTCCGTAGCCGTCGACGTAGTCGCGCGGCTTGATGCCCGAGCTGAGCTCGAGCTCGAAATCAAGGCAGCGCTGGCCGGCCCCGTTCATGGGCTGCAGGCGAACCTCCATGACGGTCTCCGCGATCGGTCCGGAGTAGCGGTATCGCGTGCTGTGAACGATCTCGAGCTTCATCGGCGGCCCTGTTGCTGTTGTTGCGGCATCGCCCGCTCCTCGTCGCCCATCACGGATGAGGGCACCTTGCTCGGGTGGAAGTAGGTGTCGCGGAGCGCGACCTCCAGCTGGCGCAGCACCGCCCGGCACTCGGCGTCGAAGTCCATGGCTCGCTCGACCAGAGCATGCGAATCCGTCTCCTCGAAAAGGGTCTCCAGCCGCGCCAGCAGGCGTCGGGGCCGGGAGCGTCTGCCGGCGCCGTCGATTCTCGCCACCGACTCCAGCGCGACTGTCGCCGAGAAGCGTGCGGAGCGAGGAAGGTTCCGATCAAGCAGCAGGCACTCGACGACCCGATCGGGCGTGACGCCTCCGGAATAGCGCGCCTGGTACGACTCGAACGCGAAGCACGACTTGAGCACCACTGTCCACTCGAGCACCGCCTCGGGCGTGCCGGCCAGGTCGGCCGACTTGCGAGTCACGATCGCCGTCACGTTGGCCGCGCGCTCGACGAACTTGCCCAGCCTCACAAAGTCGCGCGCCTCGTCGTGAGGCATCGTGTCATCGAGCAGCCCGTCGACCAGCCGGATGCTCATCTGAACGTCGTTGAGGAATGGGTAGAGGTCGGGCTGCCACTCCGATTCCTGCACGCGCCAGTGCAGCGCATTGACCTGCTCGTAGAGCTCGCTCGGCAGGGAAGGCCTCACGGCCTGGGCGGCGAGGCGCGCGGCGCCAATGCTGGATCGCACGGATGGCCCGAGCGTGCCGCCGACCACCATCTCCACGGCCAGGTCGCGCCGGCCAGTGTCGCTTCCGTGCCACCCGGCGAGCTCCATGAACCGCGACCAGTACTCGGGGCCGGGCTCGTCCCGGCGGTCGAGTGACTGCGCCACGTGCACTCCCAGGATGCGCGCGAGGTGGTCGGCCCTCTCCAGGTGCCGCCCCAGCAGAGTCAGCGAGGTTGCGGCGCGGCTAAGCATCCTCACCGTCCTGCGAGTCCTCGGTCATGACCCAGGTGTCGCGGCTCCCGCCGCCCTGTGAGCTGTTGACGACGAGCGAGCCGGCCTTCAACGCGACGCGGGTGAGCCCGCCCGAGGTGGTGCGCACGTCGGGTCCGGTGAGGACAAACGGCCGCAGGTCCTGATGGGTGCGTCTGAGCCGGCCGCCGTCCAGCACCGGCTGGACCGACAGAGGGATGACCGGCTGGGCGATGAACGAGCGTGGGCGCGCGACGATTCGGCGGCTGAAGTCGTCGCGTTCGGCGCTGGTCGACTCCGGTCCGATCAGCATCCCGTATCCGCCCGACCCGTCGACGGTCTTGACCACCAGCCTCTCGAGATTGGCGAGCACGTGATCGCGATCCGCCTTGTTGGAGCACAGGTACGTCTCCACGTTGGGCAGGACCGGGTCCTCGTCGAGGTAGTACCGGATGATCTTCGGCACCAGCGCGTAAACCGCCTTGTCGTCCGCCACTCCGTTGCCGAGAGCGTTGGCGATGGCGACATTGCCAGCTCGATAGGCGCTGACCAAGCCCGCGACCCCAACCAGGGACTCCTGCCGCCCAAAGATCGGGTCCAGCCACCCGTCATCGATCCGCCGGTAGATGACGTGCACCGGACGCAATCCCTGGGTGGTGCGCATGAACACCTGGTCCTGGTCGACCACCAGGTCGGAGCCTTCAACCAGCTCGATGCCCATCTGTTTGGCGAGGTACAGGTGCTCGTAGTAGGCGGAGTTGTTCAGGCCAGGCGTGAGCAGCACGACCGTCGGGTCGTCGACGCCTTTGGGCGCCAGCCAGCGCAGCAGGCGAAGCAGGTCGTGCACGTACCCTTCGACCGGGCGCACCGGGTAGCCGGCGAACAGATCGGGCAGCACGCTCTTCATCACGTGCCGATTGGCCAGCACGTAGGAGACGCCCGACGGGGTCCGGAGGTTGTCCTCGAGCACGAAGAACTCGCCCTTCTCGTCGCGGACCAGGTCGATGCCGGCGATGTGGCAGTGGATACCGTGGGGCACGGGCAGCCCCTCGACCTCTCTCAGGTAAAGCGAGCTCGTCAGGACGGTCTCGGCCGGCACGCCGCCCTGCTTCAGGATCAGCTTGCGGCCGTACACGTCGTCCAGGAACAGGTTCAAGGCCCGAAGGCGCTGTTCCAGGCCCCTCTCGATCCGATCCCACGTTGCGGCCGAGATCACCCGCGGGATGATGTCGAAGGGGAAGACCTTCTCCGTGCCCTGGGCGTCCGGGTACACGGCAAACGTGATCCCGTGGTTGCGGAACATCTGCATCGCGAGGTCATGGCGGCGCTGCAGCTCGTCGGGACCCAACGCCTGGAGGTGGTCGTAGAGTCGGCGATAGGCAGGTCTGGGCCGTCCGGGGGCGGCAAGCATTTCGTCATAGAAACCGTTGAGCTGGTATCCGCTGTCGAGGGAATTCACGGGAGTCACCGCTATAGTTTCTGCGCCATCGCGACATTACGAAGCACGATCGACCTTCGAGTGGGTTGTGAGTTCAAGTACGACGTGAGCGCGCCCACCGTCGCCACAGTCCAGGTTCGCCCGCGTTCGGACGCCACCCACCAGCTGGTCACGGAGAGCTGGTCGACGCAGCCGTCCCTGCCGATCGACGAGTACAGCGACGTCTACGGCAATCCCGTCAAGCGCCTGGTGATGCCGACCGGGCAGCTCGTTCTGAGATATGACGCAGTCGTCGCGGTGCCGGATGAACCCGACCCGGACGCCTCCGCCGTGCCCCAGGCGCCGGTCGACCAGGTTCCGGGTGACCTGCTCCACTTCACACTGCCGAGCCGCTACTGCCTCTCCGACCAGCTCATGGGCATGGCCTGGCAGCTGTTCGGCCAGACCGAACCGGGCGGCCCTCGCGTGCAGGCGGTGTGCGACTGGGTCCATGACCACATCCAGTTTCAGTACGGATCGAGCAACCCGCTGACCACGGCCGTCGACGTGCTCGAGCAGGGCAAGGGCGTCTGTCGCGACCTGACCCACCTGGCGGTCAGCTTCTGCCGCGCCCTGAACATCCCCTCTCGCTACGTATTCGGCTATCTGCCGGATCTCTATGTGCCCGCGGACCATGCACCGATGGACTTCGCCGCCTGGATGGAGGTCTGGCTGGGAGATCGCTGGTGGACCTTCGACCCCCGCAACAACACCCGGCGGGTGGGCCGCGTGCTGATCGGCCGGGGCCGGGACGCGCTCGACGTCGCGATGCTCACCACCTTCGGTCCCGCCACGTTCCGCTCGATGACCGTGTGGGCCGACAGGATGGAGGCCGACTGATGGCGATCGAGCCATCGACCGTCGACTGGACCAGCGCCCGCAAAGCGTCCTACCTGCTGCGCCAGAGCTTTCGCTATGAGTACCCCGAGCCGATCCGCGACCTCACCCATCGCCTGGTCGTCATCCCGCCGGAGCGATTCGGCGACCAGCGCAGGCTGCGGCACGAGCTGTCGGTCGATCTCGACGGCGTCCGCCTGGAGGACCGGCGGGACCGGTTCGGGAACGTGATCGTCGACGTCTTCGCGCCCCGGGTGGCGGCAGTCATCGAGTTTGTCGCCGAGGTGTTGGTGGAGCGGCATGCGGAGGAGCCGAACCGCGTGGCGGATGGCTGGCTCGCCGACGGCTACCTCCTGGAGCCGACCGGACTGACGGCCGCTGACGAACGGATTCGCGGCTCGGCCGAGGAGCTGGTCGCGTCCGCCGAGTGGGGCCTCGATCTCGCGGACAAGATCAACGATTGGGTCTACCAGTCGATGACCTACCGTCATGGGGTCACCGGTGTCCGGACCACCGCGGCGGAGGCGCTGGCCCTGGGCGCCGGCGTCTGCCAGGACTTCGCCCACGTCATGCTGGCCATGTGCCGCGTCTGCGGTTTACCGGCGCGATACGTGTCCGGGCACCTGCTCGGCCAGGGCGGCACGCACGCCTGGGTCGAGGTCGTGCTGCCGACCAGGGACGGCACCGGCGAAGCCATCGCATCCGCATTCGATCCGACTCACGCCAGCCGGGGCGGTTTGGGCTACGTGACGATCGCCGTCGGAGCCGATTACTCGGACGTCGCCCCGACCTCGGGCACCTACCGCTCGCGAGCGAGGGGCCACCTCACCACCAGCAAGAGGGTCACTCTCACCGCGGTGGAGTGAAGCCGGGGATCGCTCCCCGGCCCCAACGCCTGGCTACATCGCCGGGTGGATTTCGTAAACCGTGATCTTGGCGCCCGACTCCAGCACCGGGCATCCCTTGGCCAGCTCCGCAGCCGCCTGGATCGAGTCCGCCTTCAGGATCGAGTAGCCGGTCGCCCGGGTCCCGTCCGCTCCGTCGTGCACCGACCCGCCTTTCGAGATCGTCTTTGCTTCCTGGGTGAAGGGGTTGCCCATGTCGACGATGCCTTCACCCAATCGGCCGAACCACGCCCCCCACGCGTCCATGACCTTCTTGCGCTCCGCGTCGCTTCCGGGCATTCCTCCGCCGGTGTATACGAGTACGAAATTAGCCATGCGTCCGTCTCCTTGAACTTGTGGACCTCAATTTCGGTCTTCATCCAGGCGACGAACGGAGAGGGCGAATTTCGACAGGAACGCCAGATTCGCTTATCCAATCCTCACGTGGGGCTTATATATCGGTGCACATGAGCGGACCGAGGATCCTGGTGGTGGAGGACGACGTGCGCCTCGCGGCGACGCTCGAGCGGGTCTTGGCCGCCGAACGGTACGACGTGGAGGTCGCCGGTGACGGGCTGGGGGCCCTGCAGCGCGCCCGCGAACGCAAATTCGACATGGTCGTGCTCGATGTGATGCTGCCCGGAATGGATGGAATCGCCGTGTGCCGCCGCCTGCGCGCCGCGGGTCCCATTCCCATCCTCCTCTTGACCGCGCTGGCCGGAACCGGCGAGCGGGTGCGCGGCCTCGACAGCGGCGCTGACGATTACCTCGCGAAGCCGTTCGCCTACGAAGAGCTGCTCGCCCGGGTGCGCGCCCTGCTGCGCCGCACATCTCCGGCCGACCGCCTTGGCTTCGCCGATCTCCGCCTCGAACCCTCGATGCGTGAAGCCTGGCGCGGCGACCGGTCGATCGAGCTCACGGCGACCGAGTTTGAGCTGCTGGAGCATTTCCTTCGCCATCCGCGGCAGGTGCTGACCCGCGAGCAGCTCCTCGAGGCGGTTTGGCAGGGCGAGCCGGAGTCGGACAATGTCGTGGCGGTGTACATCGGATACCTGCGCCAGAAGCTGGAGCTCGGCGGTGAGCCGCGACTCTTGCACACGATCCGCGGCGCCGGCTACGCCTTGCGCGAGTAGCGCTTGCCGCTTCGCGCCAGGCTGGCGCTGTTCGGGGCTGGCGTGGTGGCACTGGCGCTCGTGCTGTTCGGGGCCCTGTTCTATGCGCTGCTGGCGCACGGAGTGGCGACCAACCAGGACGACGCTCTGCGGAGCCGGGCGCAGACAGCGGTCAGGTCACTCAACTCGTCGTCCGACCTCGCTGCTCGATCGCCAATCGCGCCGGCGGATCTTCGCACCAGCACTGATGTTTTCGTCGAGGTGTTCGACCCGGCATGGTCGACGATATATTCCAGCGCCGAGCTGAACGGATCGCCGCCGCCCGTCGCGCTCGGGCTCCGTGACAGGGTTGCCCAGGGTGCCGGCGGCTCATTCGACACCGAAGGCGGTCTGCGCCTGTACGCGCTGCCGTTTGCGCAAGGCTTCGTCGTCACCGGCCAGTCGACCAAAGTGCTGCAATCCAACCTCTCAGGAATCGCCACATTCCTGGTTGTCTCGGCGGTCCCGGCGCTGCTCGCTGCCTGGCTGGGCTCGTGGCTGGTGGCAGGCAGAGCCCTGGCCCCGCTCAAAGCAGTGGCGGGTACGGCCGACGAGATCGGCCGCACGCGCGACTTCGGGCGTCGCCTGTCCGCCCCCGGCGCCGCCGACGAGGTGGCCCTGCTGGCGGCGAGCTTCAACCGCATGCTCGACCAGCTCAGGGAGGCCTTCGAGTCGCAGAGGCGCTTCGTGGCGGATGCCTCCCACGAGCTGCGGACGCCGCTCAGCACGATTCAAGGCAACGCCGGGCTGCTCGCCCGCGGCCCTGAGGTTGGTGAGGACGTCCGCCGCGCAGCGGCGGCTGACATCGCCGCGGAGAGCGCCAGGATGGCGCGCCTGGTCGACCGCATGCTGAGCCTCGCCCGTGCCGACGCCGGCCTGGAGCTGGGCCTTGCACCGGTCGACCTGAAGGGCGTCGTGGAGGAGGTCGCCCGCCAGGCGATCGCGGTCCACTCCGAGCGCACTATGCGGGTGGAGTGCCTCGAGGCGACCGTCAACGGTGATGCGGACGCCCTCCGCCAGCTCGTGTGGATACTGCTCGACAACGCGGTTCGCCATTCGCTATCGACGGTTGAGGTCTCGCTCCGAGTCGAGCAGGCGTGGGCGCGTCTGGTGGTGGGGGACGATGGCGCGGGAATCGCGGTCGACGACCGCGAGAGCGTGTTCGAACGGTTCTTTCGTGCCGATCCGGCGCGCAGCGGCGGCCGGGCGGGTCTCGGACTTTCGATCGCGAAATGGATTGTCGAGCAGCACGGTGGCAGGATCATGGCCGGCTCCTCAATCGCGGGCGGGGCAGCGCTGCTGGTCGACCTGCCGATCCCAGCAGGCCGAGCACGACCCTGAACAGTTGATCTGCTTACTCAATTCTTAGCTCCGCGCCTGATGCTCGGCTCATGTTCGACATATCACCTGATCACGCCATCGGTCTTTACGCCGGCCTGCTCGCCGTGCCTCTCGCGCTGCTCGCGCTCCGTCTCAGGCGCGTGCCGCCGCAAGTTCCCGGTACGGCGGTGGCGGCCTCGGTTCTGCTCGCGGTGGCCGGCGCCGTCCACCTTGGCCTGGTGACGACGCACCTGAACGAGCGACTCACCGCGGTGCTGTTCGCCGGCAACGGCGCCGGCTACATCGTGCTGTCCCAGCTGTTCACGTGGCGATGGTGGCGCCCGGCGGCGGCGGCCCTGCTCGTGATGACGCTGCTGGGCTATGTCGTCTACATCGTCCTTGGCTTCGACTCGCCCGACCAGATCGCGATAGCGACCGCGCTCCTCGAGATGCTGGCGCTGGGTCTCGTCCTCGTTCCGGTCCGTGGGGAGCTCGGCAGAACGAGGCGGACGGTCAGGTGGACGGCGCTCGGTGCGGCGCTGCCGGTGCTCATGGTGGTCACGATCGCCTCGGTCTGGATCGTCGACCTGGCCCGGCCCGATGCGCGCCACGCCCATGCGGGCGCGATCCTTCAGGCCAGCAACGAGGTGGCCACCCCGCAGCAGGTCGCAGCCGCAGCGCAGCTGTACGCCGAGACGAAGGCGGCCATCCAGCCGTTCGTGGACTGGCACCGAGCTTGGGCCGCCGGCTACAGGCCTGGCGGCCCGGGGAACATGCCGTCGAGCCACTGGATGAACCAGGGATATGTCGCTGCCGGCTATGTGCTCGACCCGCACAGGCCGCAGGGACTCGTCTATGCGAACACCAGGCACGGACCAGTCCTCCTGGGCGCGATGTTCCAGATGAAGAACCTGGGCCAGTTCGGCCCTGACCCCGGCGGACCGCTGACCGTGTGGCATCAGCACCAGGACATCTGCTTCACGCCATTCGGCTTCGAGTTCAGCCTCATGACGCCTACGGCCACCTGCCCGCTGGGCGCCATCGACATCAGCACCACGCCGATGCTTCACGTGTGGATCGTCGACAACCCCAGCGGACCCTTCGCCATCGACATCGACGGTCGCCTTGTGGAGCGGATCGACAATGCGTGAGTCCTCGCGGCCCGAGGCCGCATTCGTCCTGCTCCTCCTGCAGTCGCTCCTCTGGATGGGCGCGGGCATGTCCGCCATCCCGTTTGCGATCGCCGGCGAGACTGCCATGGCCGCACTCGGCGTGGCCACCCTGCTCTTGGCCGTGGGCACGTGCCTGATCGGAATCGGAGTCCTGTGGGGGCGGCGATGGGCGCGGCGGACGGCGATGATCCTGGAGGCATTCTGCCTGGCCGGCTCGCTACTCCTGCTGGCCCTCCCCGTCGGCGCGAATCACGGCCTGGTGGCCTGGATGGTCAATGTCGGCCTGCCGATCGCATTGCTTGTGGTGCTTCGGAAGTCCGCGGCAAGGGATCCGGCGTTGACATAGAAGGACCATGGTTTACGTCGGCACTTCGGGATGGCAGTACACGCACTGGAAGCGCATCTTCTATCCCCAACGGCTCCCCCAACGCGCATGGCTGTCCTACTTTGCGGAGCGGTTCCGAACGGTCGAGGTCAACAACACTTTCTACAACCTGCCCGCAACCTCTGTTTTCGAGCAGTGGAAGGAGGCCACCCCAAACGATTTCATCTTCGCGTTGAAATTGAGCCGCTACCTGACCCATATCAAACGCCTGCGCGATCCGGCCGAGCCGGTGCATCGCTTCATGGAACGGGCGAGAGCGCTGGGTGAAAAATGCGGGCCGGTCCTGCTCCAGCTTCCACCGTCGCTCGAGATCGACGAGGGCCTCCTGGAAAAGGCGCTATCAAGCTTCGGCCCGGCGGTCCGCGTCGCCGTGGAGTTCCGCCACGAGTCCTGGTTCACGCCCGAGGTCCAAAGCCTGCTCGAGAAGAGGCGGGTAGCTCTATGCCTCGCCGACAGTCCTCGCCGGACGCAGCCCCGATGGCGCACCGCGGACTGGGCCATGGTGCGCTTTCACGAAGGTCGCGGTGGCGGGGCTCCCGGTTACGGGCGCGATGCTCTAAGGAGGTGGGTGCTTCGCATCGCCGAGACCTGGGGACCGGGTGCTGACGTGTACGTCTATTTCAACAACGACACCGGCGGTCATGCGCTGAAGGATGCGGTGACCTTCGCCAGGCTCGCCGAGAGCGCCGGCCTCAACCCGACGCGTGTGCCCGTGCCGGCCGCCTCTTCAGAGCGGCGTCCGCGTCGTCTGTCGTGACATACCGGCGGCGAAAATTTCGCAGCGCGAACCGGTCGCATGCGGTTTCGGCCGATGACCCCCGGTGCAGCGACTCGTGCAGGTACCAGTGCAGCCATTCGTGGCAGTAGAGGAATCTCAGCACGTCACGCCGGCTGCGAAACACGACCGTTTCCGAAGCCCAGGCGAACCTCATACCGCCCCCGCGCTTGCGGCGGGCAGCAAACACGACCGGCTCTTTGAACGCCTTGAATGGAATTGGGACCTGGAGCACGATCCGGCGCTCTTCGAACTCGCAAAGCGCCGCGAGGTGGGGGGCGAACCGGTAGCGCAGCGGCTTGATCACAACCTCGTAGTCGCACCGGGGCAGGCCTTCCAGCGCCCGGCGCGCCTGGGCGGTGCTGAAGCCTGCCAGCTCGGAGCGAATGGCCATGGTCGAGACAGGATACGGCCTCGCTCGGCCGCGGGTTTCAGTCCGAGGTCGTCGGTTGAGACAGCACCTTGAGGTCTGGCTTTGGGTGCCGGTCCATGTGAACTCGGACCACCGTCCCGTCCGGGAAGGTCCGGATCTGCACCAGGTCGCACAGCTGGTTGGCCACCCACAGCCCGCTGGGAGCCGACGCGTCGGCGACGGGTCGTAGCCGGTCCCCCAGCGGCCGGTCGTACCGCCCGGCGTCGCGGACCTCACAGGTGACCTTCGCGAGGTCGTGCCACACCCGGATGGTGCCTGTCCCGCCCCCGTGCCGGAGGCTGTTGGTCGCGACCTCGTTGACCGCCGTGACGAGATCTCTGGAACGGCGGCCGCCGAGACCGGCTGCGGTGGCGGCCTGTCCCACGAGGCGGCGGACCGCACCCAGATCATCCATCGCGAAATTCATCTCCTCCACCCGGCTGCCGGGCTCCGGCAGAGGCCTGTCGAAAGGAGCGCCGGACGCGTCGATGCCGCGGAAATCGGGACTCAGCCAGGCCTTGCCGGCCTCGCTCACGAACTCATGGCTGCGGCGGGCCTCGTCGATGACCGCCGGATCGAGGTTCTCGGTGTCATAGGGGCACAGCAGCCACCATGCCGGGCCGTGGCCGAATGCCACGTTGAGCAAGGACTCGTGACGCTGGCACTCGACCAGCTCGTCGGTCGTTCGACCGCTCCAGATCGGCTCCCCGATCCCGCGGAGCCGCTTGCCCGCAGCCCCCTCCCTGGCCACGAAGTCGTGCCAGGCCGGGATGATTCGGGCTGGATTCGCGCCCACGTCGGCCATGTCGGCGAACAGCACCCGGTCGGCGTCCCGGTCCAGGGCCACGCGAATCATGTCGATCTTGGCGCGCGATTCGACGACGAGGACCGGCTCGCCGGCCTTGAGGCCGCCGCGGATGAACGGGACGGTTCCGGAGATGAAATCGGCCCAGCCCGAGTACAGCAGCGCCTCGTGGCGGAACTGGTCGCTGGGGACGGGCAGACTCATGGTTGGTTCATCTCACAATCGCACAGGATCAGGCTCGGACGCTCTGACCAGCCAGTCACGCGGATGACGTTTTCGATCTGCTGCGGCAGCCCGTGAATCATGAGGCGCCGGTTGGGACCGAGGCTCTCCGCCGCGTCGACCAACGCGCGGATGCCGCTGATGTCACAGAAGATGAGGCCCGTCAGGTCGAGGTGGGGGTGACCATCCTCGGGAAAGGCGATCGCGAGCGAACGCCCCACGGCATGCGAGTTGGTGATGTCGATCTCGCCGGAGAAGCGGAGGCCCAACGGCTTCCCCGTTCGCATGACGACGAGCTGCTTGTCGACATACACCGGCCCGTCCGCCGTGGCGGCCGCGAGCAAATCTTCGATTCGAAACCCTCCTGCCCGCCAGTATCTGGTATCCACCAGTCCCATCTCTCCCAACCCCTTCGAGAAGGAACCCCCGGAGAACCCAGAGTACGCGTTCCCCGCCGAACTGGGGCAGGGCGGGTAGGAGTAGGGGTCTATGGCGTTCCCAAGCTGGGGGTGCTTGGCCAGCAATGGCCGAGCCCTCCACCAAGGTCCGGAGTCGTGGATGGGGCGCGAGCTCTACGGCAGCCTGATCAGCCACGCGACGAGGGTGCCCGTGGCGATGCCAATCAATGAACCGACCGCCACGTCGCTGGGAAAGTGGTGGCCGAGATGGACCCGCGAGACACCGACCGCCGCCGCGAGGCCAAAGACCAGCGGCGATGCTTTGGGGTAGAAGGTCGACAGGGCCGTCGCCGCTGCGAAGGATGAGGCGGTGTGACCGGAGGGAAACGATGCGTCGGCAGTCCGGATGCCGACCACCAGCACGTCACGGTCCACGAAGGGGCGCTTGCGCCGGAAGACCGGCTTGATCAGCTTCTGGACCAGGTACGTCGTCCCCACGGAGGCCGCGGCGGTGGCGAGGCCCGCCCGCCTTCCTCGGCGCCCTCCCATCCACGCGACGGCTAGCCCGGCGCCTACCCAGCCGAGCCCTTCCCCGAGGTCGGACAGCATGCTCACGTAACGGTCTCCCAATGGCGAGTGGGGAAGACCGTGGATCATGTGATAGAGGCGCCGGTCGATCGACTCGGGCAGCGAGGGCTGCGCCGCCAGCGATTCGGTGGCCATCTACCAGTGAACGCCTGGCTCCGGTAAAGGCCCGCAACCCGGCGTTCTGCTTGAAGGATGAGGGAGGTGGCCGCGCGCGCCCAGAAAGATCCGGCGCCTGCGCCGGACAGCCTTGACGCGCTGGTCGCCGCGTGGTGGGAGACCGTGGTCGCCGGCGCGGCCGACGAGCATCATCCGATCCACGGCGAGCAGCTGGCCGTCCGGCTCGACGGCGACGAGCTGACGCTCTCGGGCGAGGTCGAGACCAAGCGCGATCGCGACGAGCTTGTCCGCCAGGCGCGGAAAAGGATCGGCCACGGTTTCAGCAAAGTCGATGCGAGTGCTCTGAAAGTCGCACGCCGGATTGAACGGCACGGCCTGCTCGACCAGACTGTGATCGCCGCGTTCCCCAACCGGGAGACGGCCAGTCTGGCGCTGAAGTTCGTCCTGGAGCGAAGCCGGATCGAGCCCAAGCGCCACCAGATCCTGTCGCCCGGCGACAAGGTCTCCCCGCGGTCCGTCCCCAGCGATTTTGAGGAGGACGTCAACCGGCACCTCGCGAATGGCCGCAGCGTCCTGATCCTGCAGGTCGACGAAACCGAGGTATTTCGGGTGAGGGGCCTTCTGGAGGAGGACACGCGGAGCCAGTGGACCGTCGCCGCGCCGCCCGGGGTCCCCGATGTCTGAAGTTCACAGGGAAGTCGCCCGGCCGGCAAGCAGCCAGTCAGCGCGCGAGGCGAGCAGGGCGCGCCTGACGTTGGGCGATGTTCTGCGGTCGATCGGCCCGGGAGTCATCACGGGCGGCGCCGACAACGACCCGGCGGGGATCGCGACCTACTCGATCGTTGGTGCGACAGCGGGGTTTACTCAAAACTGGCTGCTCTTGCTGTCCACCCCGATGCTCATCGTGGTTCAGCAGATGTCGGCCAAGGTGGCCAACGTCACGAAAGCAGACCTGGCCACCGTGCTGCGGACGACCTTCGGCGCGCGCGTCGCCACCCCGGCGGTCCTCCTGATGGTGATCGCGAACGTGATCACGATGGGCGCCGACCTGATGGCGATGGGTGCCGCCATCGAGCTCCTGACCGGCGTCAAGTTCATCTACTGGATCGTCCCTCTGGCCGCCCTGATGGCCTGTTTCACAATATTTCTCGACTACAAGACGGTCAGCAAATATCTCCTGTGGCTGGCCGCCGTTTTCGGGACGTATATCGTGGCCGCCTTTCTGGCCCGCCCGAACTGGGTTGAGGTCATTCACAGCACCCTGGTGCCGCACCTGACTCTTTCGCCGAGCTTGCTTCTGGTCTCGGTCGGCATGCTCGGGACCACGATCACGCCATACCTTTTCTTCTGGCAGGCGAGCGGTGAGGTCGAGGAGAAGCGAGGTGTGCAGCGCCTCCGCCGCAGCAACGTGGACGTTGCGGCCGGGATGGTGTGGTCGAACATAACGGCCTTCTTCATCATCGTCGCCACGGGCGCGGTGCTGTTCTCGCGCCACGCGCAAATTCGCACCGCCGCAGATGCAGCGCATGCGCTCGAGCCCTTCGCGGGGCATTACGCAACGGCGCTCTTTGCAGTCGGCATCATCGGGGCCGGCCTGCTGGCCATCCCGGTGCTGGGCGCCTCCGCCGCGTTCGGTGTTGCAGGGCTGGCCGGCTGGCGCCGCGGCCTCGGGCGCCATCCGCGCAACGCGCCGCAGTTTTACGTTGTGATCGGGGTCGCCTTCCTGGTCGCCATGGAGCTGGCCATCACCTCGGTCGATCCGATCAAGGCGCTGTTTTACTCGCAGGTCCTCGACGGCCTGATCGCACCGGTTCTGATCGTGCTGATGCTTCTCATCACCTCCAGCCGCAAGCTGATGGGGGACTTCATCAACGGCGTGTGGACCAACGCCATCGGTTGGGCTGCGGCGGCGGTCATGGTCCTGGCGGACGGAGCGCTCGTCTACCAGGTCGCGACGCAGGGGCTGCCGAGCTGAGGCTCGCGCGTAGCCCTTACAAGCGACGCGTTGCACTAGCGAGGCGGTTTGGTGCAATCGACTGAGAACGGAAATCGAATCGATGGCGCGCAGGCGCGCACCGGCGACCTGGCCACGCAGGTCGTGCAGGACGCACAGCGCCTCGTGTCGTTGGAGATGGCGCTCGCCAAGCAAGAGGCGAAGGACCTGGTCAAAGCCAACGCGATTGCCGCCGGGATGATCGGCTTCGGAGGGTTGCTTCTGGTCCTGGCCCTGTTGGTGGCCGTGCCTTCACTCGTTGTCGTCCTGGTGCCCTGGCACTGGCAGGCGGCCGCAGCATGGGTTGTGCTGTACGCCCTGCTCGGCCTGGGGCTCGCGGTGATCGGAAAATCGCGGATTCGCATACGGCTGCCGGCAAGAACGGTTGCCAGCTTGAAGGAGAACAAGGAATGGGCGCTTCGGCGGATGAAATCGACCGTCAGATAAAGGACACGCGCGACCGCATGGATGAAAACCTGGAGGTGCTGGAGAAGCGCGCGACCTCCAACGGCGTCCGGTACGGCAAGCTCGTGGCCATCGCGCTGGGTGCGGCTGCCGTTGGCGGCGTGGGACTCCTGGTTTACCGCCGGCTCAGGAAGCCGACACTGAAAGACCGCCTGCGAGGCATGTCGATCGACTCACTCCGCGAGCTCGCCGAGGAGTTGACGTCGCGCTTGAAAAGCCTACCCTCGGTGACGCTGACCGTCAACGAAAGGCCCGAGGACGAGCCCGGTATTCTCGAAAACATCATGCGCCGGGTCGCACCTGCCGTCGTGGGCACGGCGTCGACCGCGCTCCTCCACAGGATCACGCGACCGGCGGCAGCCGAGGGCGAGCCGGCCACGGCGTCCGACTGATCGCTCGGCAAATGCGCGAGCGGATCCAGCCCGCGATCCATCGTGTCGAGCAGACGCTTCCGTTCCGCGTCCTGACCGCGTTCGGCGACAGCCAGGCCGGCAACTTCGCCGCCGCACTCGCTTTTTCCGGCTTCCTCGCCATGTTCCCGATGATCCTGGGCGCCCTGTCGATCATCGGCCTGGCGATTCGCGACCCTGCGACCGAGGCGCATTTCCAGACCCTGATGGTGCAGATTTTTCCGTCCAGCGCCCAGCCCGAGCTCCAGAAGGCGCTGCACGGGGTCAGGCAATCCGCCGGCTGGATGGGGCTGGTGTCGATCGTCGGCCTGGTCTGGAGCGCAAGCGGCATCTTCGGCTCGATGGAGTTCGCGCTGACCGAGATCTTCGGCACCAAGCAGCGGGACATGCTGCGCCAGAAGCTCATGGGCTTCTCGATGATGCTGCTGCTGGTGGTCGCGATCGTGGTCACGCTGGGGGTCAACGCGCTGGCCGCGCTGGCCGCCAACGCCGCGGGTTCGGTTCCCGCGCTGGCGTGGGCGCTGAGCTTTTTCGTGGGCGCGATCGTGATGGTCGGGCTGCTGCTGATCCTGTACCGCTTCGTGCCCAACCGCACGTTCGCCCTGCGCCAGGTGATGCCCGGGGCGTTGCTCGCCGGGATCCTGATCGAGGTGCTGTCGCTCGCGTGGCCGATCTACGCGCGCCTCGCCGGCGGGTTCAACACCTACGGCGCGCAATTCGGCCTGTTCTTCATCCTGGCGACCTGGCTCTACCTCCTGAGCGAGCTGCTGCTCCTAGGCGCCGTCTACAACCGTTTCCGCATGGGTGAGCCGTTCAAGAAGGGCCTGATCGCCAGCCCGCTGGCCGAGTCTCACGAGAGCAAACGGCCCGTGGATGCGATCAAGGATAAGAAGGGGGAGCCACGCCGTACCCGGGAAAAGTCTTCCGACGGGGCGCCCGCCCGGGCGCGAGCAACCCCGCGCTCAGCCTTTCAGCGGGCGGCCCTGGGTCTTGTCCTGGCGGTCGCGGTGGCAGGCGGAGTGGTCCGGCGAAGGGGCCGCGGCAAGCTCGCGGGTTAGGTCGCCGGGCGACTCAGCATCAGTACACCCGCCGGCCGTGGGCGTTACCGATATGAGCACCCCAGCGGGTGGCGGTTCATTCTGAAAGGAGGTCTTGTTTCTTGGGTACCTTGCTGTTCATCCTACTTGTCGTACTCGTGCTCGCCGTGCTCCTCGGAGCGGGCGGGTACAGCGTTCGGCGCTACTGGAGCCCCGCGGGCTCTGAGGTCGTCGAGACGGACGGGACGACGGGCGGTGCGGGAGCCGGCATCGCGGCCGCCATCCTGGCCCTTCTCGTCTTGATCGTCCTCTTCTTCGGTTTCACGTCGTGGAACTGGTTCGGCACACGGTCCGGCAATGCGCCGGTGCAGAGCACGACGGTTTCGTCCCCGGCCCCGACCAGCAATTCCGGCGTCGGAGCCGGTGGAGGCACGAGCGCCTCACCCATGGCTTCGCCGTCGAGCTCGCCGTAGACCCCCTCCTCGGGATGAAGAGGGCGCCTTCTTGGGCGCCCTCTTCGCCTTCAGGGGTAGCGCATTCGATACGTCGCGAGTTGCCGGCGTTGTAAAGAACATTTCCGCAAGGAGGCACGAATGGCAGCGACAACAAAGCGGAAGACCGCGACCGAGCGGTCACGCGGTCTCACCTCCGCACAGAAGGACCGGATTTCGGCGCGCGCCTTCGCGTTCCCCAAGGAACGCAAGGAGCCGCTCATCGACGCGGCGCACGTGCGCAACGCGATCGCCCGATTCAACCAGGTGGAGGGCGTCAGCGAAGAGGAGAAGCAAGCGGCCTGGCGCCGGATTCGCTCCGCCGCGCGCAAGTATGGCGTCGAGGTGTCGGCAAAGAGCCACAGCCGAGGCCGCAAGGCCGGGTAATCCCCCCTCCGCCGCGCGTTTTTTTATAGACGGTAAATTCACGGCTGGCCAGGCCCGGGCATCCTCCCGGACCTCAGGACCAGCTCGAAAGGAGGTCAATCAAGGGTGGTTGCGTTGATCGTTCTGATCCTGCTGTTGCTGCTCCTCGGCGGGGGCGGACTGATCGCACCGGCGCTTCACATCCTCTGGATCCTGCTCGTCATCGGGCTGATCCTGTGGGTGATCGGCTTCTTCATCCGAGGAGCCGAAGGTCGAGGCCGCTGGTACGGCTGGTAAGCCAAGAAATGGCACGGCGCCCGCACGAGCGGGCGCCGTTTTGTTTTGTCGATCGCGGTGACCGCACCGCATAGGGTTTCGTCAACGTCGCCGCGCTTGGCGTGGCTTATGGTTGGGCCCGATGAGGCAGCTCCTGCTCTGGTGCGCGCAAAACCGCTGGCTGGCGACGCACGTGCCGCGTTGGGGCTTCGCCCGCCGCGCGGTCAGGCGGTTCCTCCCGGGCGAGGGCTTTGACAGCGCGCTCGCGGCGGCGGTCGACTTCCGGGCCAAGGGCATAGGTTCGCTCTTCACGCGGCTTGGCGAGAACGTGACCGACCTCGGGGAAGCCGACGACGTCGTCAAGCATTACGAGGAGGTGATCGCCGCCTCCACCGGTGTGGGGGCCGAGATCTCGGTGAAGCCCACCCAGCTGGGACTCGACATCGATGCCAAGGCTGCTTACGCGAACCTCGACCGTCTCGCCGGCGCGGCCGCAAGAGCGAAATGCTTCCTGTGGATAGACATGGAGGGCAGCGCTTACACCGATCGCACTCTCGATTTCTACAGGCGGGTCCACGCCGCCCACCCGGGCACCGGCCTGGCGCTGCAAGCCTACCTGCGCCGGACCGTCGACGACGTCGCGGCGCTTCTGCCGTCCAAGCCTGCGATCAGGCTCGTCAAGGGGGCGTACGCAGAGCCGCGTGAGATCGCGTTCACAGCCAAACGCGACGTCGACGCCAACTACCTCGCCCTGTGCGTCATGTTGCTACCGGAGCTCAAACGAGAACGCCTGAGACTCGTCATGGGCACGCACGACGTCGATCTGGTGGCGCGTCTGTGGCGGTTCGCCAATGCCCTCGGGCTGCAGAGGGCTCAGCTGGAGGTGAACATGCTCTACGGCATACGGACCGACGAGCAGCTCCGTCTCGCGCGGGAGGGTTTTGTCGTCAAGAACCTGATCGCTTACGGCGACGCGTGGTACGCCTGGTACTTGAGACGCCTGGCCGAGAGGCCGGCCAACATGCTGTTCGTGGCGCGCCAGATGCTGCCCTAGCGGGCAAGCAAAAGCGGCCCCTCCGCCGAGGAGGGGCCGTGCCATCGCGGGGAGAGGACCCGCTGTGGCCGCTACGGGACGGTGGGAACCTGGCCCGCGTTCTCTTGCGCCTCACGAGCCGCGCTCTCGGTCGCCTCATGAGCCGCGGCCTCGTTGGATACGAACGGAGTGGTTGGCGTGCCCGCCGCGGGCGTTGGACTCGGATTGGTCGCCGCGGCTGCCGGGATGACCGTCGCGCCGTAAAGGATCGCTCCGGCCACGCCTCCCCCGAGCATTGACGCCGCGATCGCCGCCGCCGCAACTGTGTTCCTGATGCTGATCATGTCTTGCCTCCGATCCGTGTAATCGCTCTCGACGAGCGTCGAGACCAAAGGCTGACCAGGCGCGCTCAGCGCCCAGTGTGAGACGGCTGTGAGGTTGCCGAGTGCTCATGTCCGGTGCGCGAGCTGATCCGGACACAAATTTGAGCGCCCGGACCTCGCGGTCCGGGCGCCATACAGGAGGAACGCGCCAGCCTGGACTTCTACGCGTACGCGAGCTACGAGCGCGCTCGAGCTTTACGCGGCTCGCGCCGGGTCGAGCGTCGTGAGCCGCCTGTCCAGGCGCACGCGCTCAGGCGGCGCGACCGGGGCAGTCGAGCCGAGGTAGCGGCGGGTCCACCTCTGGCCGCGCGCGATGAGCTCCCTGGTCTGCCTGAAATCCGCTGGAGAGACCGCGGGGAGCTCGAAGGTGGGGAGCACGTGGATCTCCGCGTCGTGGCGGTGCATCGCCACCTCGGCTTCGAGCTTCTGCTCGACGAAACGGGCCAGCGCGTAAAGGGCCATCCCCAGGGCGGTCGTCGGCGGCTGGCGGAGCCACGGGTAACCGACAGGCAGGACGTAGATCTCAGTCGCCCCCAACTCGATCGCCGCCGTGATCGGCGTGTGGTTGGCGACGCCGCCGTCGACCAGGTCGCGCCGTCCGATCGTCACGGGCGGGAACACGCCGGGGATCGCCGAGCTCGCGAGCAGCGCCGGGATCACCGGCCCGGACGACAGGGTGACCGCTCGACCTGTTTTCAAATCGGTGGTCACGACGTGCACCGGCACGGCGGCGTCCTCGAGCCGCTGATTCGAGAAGTGCGCCTCCAGGATGCCGCGGAGGCTGGAATTCGAGATCAGGTGATTGCTGCGGCCAAAGATGCCGCGAGCGCCGGACCACGGGCTCAACGGAAACACGTCATGGCGACGGAGGCCCATCCAGACTTCGCCCAGCCGGAGCGCGCGATCGTGGTCGGGTCGGAAGGCCATCCAGGCCGCGTTCAGGGCGCCCACCGACGTACCGATCAACAGGTCGGGTTGGATTCCCGCCTCGGTCAGCGTCTGCAACATGCCGACCTGTACTGCGCCCAGGCTGCCACCGCCCGAGAGAACGAAGGCGGTGCACCCCTGGGCCCCCCCGCCACGATGGCGTGGAGCGTGACGGTTCATCAGAGCTGTCGGGCGTGCCCAGACATCAAGCGGCCCGCTCGATGTCGCGCTGGTCGGCTCTCTTCACGCGAAGGTCCTCGAGCATCACCGCTTGGTCAACGCGATCCCACAGCCGCCAGTCCGACTCCGACCGCCAGACCTGGTCGAAAAGGGATTCGAGCTGGGACTGGAGGTCAGGTGCGTCGGATCGGGATTTGAATCTCATGTTCGCTCTCCTTTCTTTGTTAACAGAAAAACGCGCATGGATCCAATTCCGAACTACCACCGTTGAATGGATTTGCCACGCCACCGTTGAACGGTCAGCTCGCCAGCCAGACCGGAGCCGAGCTCGAGTCGAGGGCCACGTTGGCCGTGATCTCCTTGGCGGTGGGCGTCCCGGCGCTCGGGACGGTCCAGAGCTGGAACATGCCGCCTGCTGTCGCGGGCGCCAGGTAGGCGACCGTCCTGCCGTCCGGCGAGAACGCGGGTGACGCGACGAGCTGTCCGCCCACCAACGCCGTGGGCTGCCCGAGCTTCAGCGCCGACGCGTCAAAGGATGCGACGTCCAGCTCCGCGGTCTGGGTGAGGCCCTTGCGGCAGATCATCGCCATCTGAGTCTGGTCGGCCGAGACGGCGGGCTGGCCGCAGTCGAGGCTTGGATCGGTCAGCGCCACGCCGGCGCTCCCAGGCCGCTCCTGGAGCCACAGCTGCGAGTGGAGCTTCGATTGGTCGTCGAAGGAGTACCTCGTGAAGACCAACCCGCCGCTCCGCAGCGGAACCGGGTTTACATCGCCGCCCGTGTAGTCGTTCGGATAGGTCCACTGGCCCCAGCTCGCGGATCCCGCGCCTGGCGGCGCCGAGAAGACGGCCAGGTCGACTCGGTAGCTGTTGTAGGGATCCTTGGGGTCGAAATCAAAGAAGATGCGGCTTCCGTCGGGGCTGAACCGCGGATAGAAGATCCAGTGATTGCCTTCCACCTGAGAGGAGTACCCGGAGATCAGGTGGGAGATCGTCTTGCCCGACCTCGTCATCAGGTACAGGTCCGACCAGTTCTCGTATCGCCTGACCACCGCGAGCTGGCTCCCGTCGGGAGAAGCGGCTGGTTGCGTCCAACCCGACTCCGAGGTCATCTGGGTGAACGATCCGTCCTGATACCTGTACAGCGCACCCGCCTGCGCGACGTAGATCACCCCCGGCAGGCGGGGGCCTGACGTCTGGCTGGGTCGGACCACGGGCGCGCGCGTCCCGCGCAGGTAGCCGGCCGCGTGATAGACCCCGACGCCGAAGCCGAGCATCGCCACCGTCAGCACGATCGCCACCAGCCAGTTCGCAAGACCGCCCGCTCCTGGGCGATCTCGCTCCACGGCGCCCATCAGGGAAAGGTCTGATGGACGAGCGGCAGGATTGCGGACCAGTTCGGAAACACCACGTCCTGGCCTGCCGCGTACCCCTCCGACGTGTACGGCGGCAGAAGCACGACGTGGTGGATGCTGTTGCCTTCGAAGCTGCTCGCCACGGCGAGGAGCTGGCGGACCCGGTCGAGGCCGATGCTAGTCTTGATCTCGCCATGGAACGCGCTGGCCAGCGCAGGCAGGTCGGCGACGTTCAGGCGGGACGCCTCCGATTTGATCGCGAGGAGCACCTGCTGCTGACGCTCCGACCGGGCGAAGTCGCCGCGCAGATCGCCGTGGCGCGACCGGACGTACTGGAGCGCGTGCAGCCCGTCGAGGTGGGTCGCGCCCGGAAGGACGGCAACGCGGTAGTACGCGTATGGATCTCCACTGCTGCTCAGATCAGAGGGATAGAAATCATCCATGACCGGGTTTGTCACGAGAACGTTGATGCCGCCGAGTTGGTCGATGAGCTTGACCAGGCCGTTCAGGCCAATCCAGACGTAGTCGTCGATATGGACCTTGAAGTTGCTCTCCACGGCTGCGATCGCCCCCTGCGGGCCATCGGACGCGAACGCAGTGCTGATCTTGCCCATGCCCTGGTTCGGGATGGGCACCCACAGGTCGCGCGGGATGGAGAGCATGGTCGCCTGCTTGGTCGTGGGGTCGATGCGCAACAGGATCATCGACTGCGTGTTGACCCGATCTGGCGGAAACTTGGAATCGTCGTCCGAGCCGAGGAGAAGCACGGTGAACGGCTGGCTGGGCCCCTGGATCGGATTCAGGTTCTGGATCGGCGCGGTGACCGAGCCGCCCGCCACCGTCGAGCCGGCCGCGGTTTGCAGAACGGGCAGGAAGTACGCACCGAGACCGAGCAGACCGGCCAGCAGGAATCCCGGAATGACGATCAAGGCGCGTGGCATTTTCACTGGTGGGCCCTCCATCGGAGCAACGCTTGAGCGCGGCCAATACCCCGCGCCGGCCCGCCCGGCCGGATGCTGGTCGCCGGGGCGCTCCCGCAGCCATGAAGCAGCTGTTTCTATTGGTCGGCGTCGCCGTGATGCTGGGGAGCGAGGCCTGGATCCAGCCGGCGCCACCACCACCCCTGGCCGGTTTCAGCTTCAGCCCGCTGGTCTCGGAATGGGCTCATCGCGACCCGCAGACTGATCTCGCCCTGCTGCTGGCGACCACCAATCCCGACCTGGTGCGCCTGCCGGTGTATTGGGAGACGGTGCAGCCCGCCCCGGACCAGCTCGACTTCTCGGAGCTCGACGCCCTGCTCGCGGTCGTGGCCAGCCACAACCAGTACGCCCCCAATCCGACGCGGGTGGTGTTGACCGTCGGCGCCCGCAACTTCCTGTATCCGGAGCTGCACGAGCCCGCCTGGGCAGGGGTCCGGCAGCAACCGGTGCTGAACCAGGTGCAGAGCGGGAGCGCCTACCGGACCTACTTCGAGTCGACCATCGCGCGTTACAGGGGGTCACCGCTGCTGTACGCGTGGCAGGTGGAGAACGAGCCTTTCGACTACGTGGGCAACGTCATCACCGGCGACGACCAGATCAAGGTCGCGCAGCTGAATTGGGAGATCGCCGAGGCGCGCACGCTCGACCACGTCCACAAGATCGTGATCACGACCTTCGATGGCTGGAATGTCGCTGTCGACATGCTCCAGCTCTATGCGAAGCCCGCCCTACAGCTGCTGGGCGGCTACCCGAGCGGCCATCCGGGAGAGGCTCTGGCCGCCGGCGACGCGCTGGGCCTGGACCTCTACCTCGACGGTCCGTCAACGCCGTTGAAGTTCACGAGCACCGACCTGCGAGCAGAGTGGAAGGAGCAGGCGGTCACCTTCTGGACCGGACAGGCACAATCGATGGGTAAGGAGGTGTGGCTCACGGAGATGCAGGCGCAGCCGTGGGCGGACATCGCCGGCAAGTTCAAGACGTCCGACCTGGTCGCCAGCGCAGTGGACTACCGCCAGGAGGGCTTGCAGGTGGTTCTGATGTGGGGGGTGGAGACCTGGCTGCAGGATCCAGCGTGGCTGTCCGCGGCTACGAAAGCGATGGCCGTCCTGCGCAGCAAGTAACCCTCGAGGTGCGAGCGCCTGGGGGGATCTGCCCTATGCGATGAGGCGGTGGCGGTTCGCCGTCACAGTGTTGAACGAGCCGCCGGAGCTCGTCACATGCAGCATCACCTCGTACTCGCCGTAGCTCGAGGTCGCGCCTGGGGCCTTGGCGCTGGTACAGGCGCTGGCGATTGTCACATTCACACTCGCGCTCGCGCCGGGCGCCACGGAATTCGGTGTGAAGCTCGCCTTCCCCGCGTCGTAAACATCTCCGACCTTCTCCAGCCACGAGCCTTTCGTCGCGGCGAGCTTGAGCGTCGCGCCCACGGACAGGATCGTCACGGTGGTGGACGTCGGGTTGTGCGCATCGAACCGCGCATGCAGCTCGTAGGCCGCATTGTTCGATCCCGCCGGACACGTGTAGGTGGTGTCATCGACCGTCGCGTTCCCAACCGTGAACGAGTTGGAGCTCGACGAACATCCGAACGCGACGATGATTGCGCCGATGCAGGCCAGCGAGCCTGCCGATGTGCTCCTCACTCAGGGACGCCTACCTTTTTCGGTTGCGGTCGCCACGGCGAGCAGGCCGCTCAACACTCCGCCTTCGAACAGGCCGTAGAAGATGGAGCGGAGCAGCGGCTGGTTGAATGGTCCGATATTGATCAGGAGCATGAGCAGCGCCAGCATCGGAAAAGAGATCGCGAGCTGCATCCAGGTTTCGAGCCGTTCCCACCACAGCACCATGACGGGAGGGCCATCACGGCCCGCCGGGCGGTCGTCCCGCGGTGTTCCCATCGTCCCGGATGATATGCGGTGACCCGGCGCGGAGTGCCTCGCGCGCTCACCATGGCCGCATTGCTTCTGTCCGTGCTGTGCGGGGCGGCGTGTGATCCGATCATGGGCACAGGCGCCGGCAACCCGCCCGACCTGTCTCACTACATAAGGTCCGATGCCGCCAACCGCGCGGTTGTCGTGACCCTGGTCGCCGGGTATCCCGCCAGCGATTTCCAGTTCAACTACAACGGATATGGCAGCGGCGCCCTGATCGTGACGATCCCCGTCGGATGGAGCGCCACGATCCAGTGCGAGAACCATGGCACCGTGCCCAACTCGTGCGCCGTGGTTGCGGGGGCGCGCGACACCGCGCCCATCCAACCGGCCTGGTCGACCCCGAATCCTGCGCGCGGCCTGGACCCAGGCCAGTCCGCCAGCTTCGAATTCGTTCCTGTCTCGACCGGGAGCTTGCGGATCGCCTCCCTCGTCGACGGCAGCGAGGCCAGCGGCATGTGGGCCGACCTCGAAGTGACCGCCGGCGGAAAACCTGCACTGTCGGGCAGCTGATGGGGCGGTACAGTGAGCGCCCATGGGCCACCTGGACTCCCAGCGATCGTTGCCAGTCCTCGGCCCTGACGGTTCGGGCTTCAGCCCCATCGCCAAGAAGCTCCGCCTGGCGGCTGAGCACAGCGTGGTCGTGATGAATGCGCCGGACGGGTACCTCGAACGGCTCCGGCCTGCCCCCGCGAACATCAGCACGACGGTGGGGTCCCAGGAGGCATTCGACGTGGTGCAGCTTTTCGTGGGCAGCGCCGAGGAGCTTCGCCGGCTGGGACCTCTGGCCGTGCATGCGGTCAAGCCGAATGGCCTGTTGTGGATCACCTACCCCAAAGGTGGCCAGACCAGCCGCGCCACCGACCTGCCGGCGACGCCCTGGTGGATGCAGCGCGACGTCCTGGGCGAGATCACCGGAGAGAGCGGGTACAAGCCCGTGGCGTTCGTCGCGATCGACGACTACTGGACGGCGCTGCGGTTCAAGAGAGTCTGAGCTTCGCCGGGCCGGCGGGTCCTTGACTCGAATCCTCGTCGTGGCCGACGAAGTCGACGAGTCGCTCTATGGAGACAGGCTTCCGTTGCTCCGGCCGGAGATCGTTCTGTCGTGCGGCGACCTTCCGTTCGAGTACCTGGAGCACCTTGTCAACAGGCTCGAGGTGCCCCTGTACTACGTGCCCGGCAATCACGACCCCAACCTGAAGGCCGCCGACCCGAGGTGGTCTCCGCTGTCGGCGGATTCCCCGGCGACCGGTCCCGCCGGGTGCCAGAACATCGACGCCAGGGTTGTCGAAAGCAATCAGCTGCTGATCGCAGGGCTGGGAGGGAGCATTCGCTACCGCCGAGGACCCAACCAGTACTCGCAGGGCGAGATGCGGCGCCGGGCGCTTGCCCTCGAGGTCCGGATCCGTTTGAAGCGCCGACCGGGCCGCAGGCTTGACATCTTCGTCACGCACGCCCCGCCGTTTGGAGTTGCCGCGGCCGAGGACGCCGCCCACACCGGTTTCGTTGCGTTCGTCCGATTGATCCAGGACGTGCAACCGGCACTTGCGGTCCACGGCCACATCCATCCGTATGGGCGGAGCCAGCCGGATCGTTCCATCGGCGCCACGCGCGTCGTGAACGCGGTGCCGTCGAAGCTGATCGAGGTCTAGCTACAGCGTGAGCGACGTGCCGGCGCCGGCAGCTACGGCGCTGTCGTAGACGAGCCGCGCCGTGGCGGCATCCTCGACTGCGTGCCCCGTCGACTTGTAAAGGGTCATCTCGTCGCGCGACCGTCTGCCCGGCCGGGTTCCCGCCAGAACCTCGCCGACCTCGGTGAGCGAATCGGCGTCCATGCCCTGAAGCTCTCTCGCGCCGGCCGGCGGCGGGGTGGTCGCCGAACCTCTCCACTCGACGAACACGCGGCTCGCCGCGATCGTCTCGGCGTCGACCTCCGGTCCCCAGGTTCCGCCGACCGAGCTGATGTGCATGCCCGGGCTCAGCCACCCCCGCTCGATCACGGGCGATCTGGCGTCGGTGCAGCAGGCCACCACGTCCGCGCCGCGCACCGCCTCCTCGAAGCTCTTCGCGATCCGCGCCAGCGGGTGTCGCTTCGCTAGCTCCGCAGCGTGGTCCGGGTTGCGTGAGGCGATGCGGATTTCCTTGAAGTCTCGGATTCGCGGAAAGGTCTCCAGGTGTGACCAGCCCTGCACGCCGGCGCCCAGGATGGCGAGCACCGACGCGTCCTCACGCGCCAGCGTCCGGGCGGCGACAGCCGCGGTCCCTCCGGTGCGGATCGCAGTGATGTAGGTCCCGTCCATCAAGGCAAGTGGAGCTCCGGTCGCCTCGTCGAAAAGGGCGATGAGGCCCTGGTGCGACGGCAGGCCGCGATCGTGGTTCGCTGGAAAGACCGTGACGAGCTTCACCTCGAGGCCGATGCCGGGCACGTATCCGGGCATTGCGCCGAGGATTCCTATCTCGCCCACACGTGCACCCGCGCGAGGCGGCACTGACGTGACTCCTGACGAGAAGAGGACAAGCGCCTTGCCCAGGGCGTCGAGCATGGCGTCGACGTCGAGAAGCCTTTCGACCTCGTTGCGGCTGAGGTACAGGAGCTGGCCCACCGCCGCGATGATAGTGGGTGGATTGAAGGAGTTTCTTCGCAACGGCAAGCTGCTGACGCTGATGCTCGGTCACCTGACCGTCGACAGCTACGTCGGGATCATCCCGGTTCTGTACCCGCTGCTGATCGGCCGCTTCAACCTGAGCTTGGCGACGGTCGGGCTCGTCAGCCTCGCGTACAGCGGCATGGCATCCGTCTCGCAGCCGCTGTTCGGGATGCTGGCCGATCGTTTCGGCACCCGGCTCACGGGCCTGGCGCTGGGCTGGACGGCAATCTCCTTCTGCCTGGTCGGGTTCGTCGACAGCTTTCCGCTGCTGCTTGCGCTCGCCGCGCTCTCGGGCCTCGGGTCGGGTGCGTTTCATCCGTTGGGCGCTCTTGACGTGCGGGCGCTTCTGCCGGCCTGGCGGCGCAGCTTCGGCATGTCCATCTACGTAACCGCGGGGACTGTGGGCGTGGCGCTTGGCCCAGTGATCGGGATCCTCGCGTTCGGCGCGTTCGGCGTTCACGGCACCGGCTTATTCGTGCTGCCCGGCCTCGTCACCGGCACCTACCTGCTCTGGCGGATGCGCGGCCAGGTCCGGGCGGCCGCCGGGGGAGCGAAAACCGCGCTCGGGTCGCCCGCCCGCGTTCCGGTTTTCGCCCTTGCGATGGTGATCGGCGTGATGATGTCGCGCAGCTGGACCATGAATGTCTTGCAGGCTTTCACGCCGACCTGGTACCAGAAGCTCGGCTACGGCCCGGCCTTTTACGGCCCCCTGGCCACCACGCTGGTACTCGCGAGCGCAGTCGGCACCGTTGGCTGTGGCACCCTGGCCGACCGATACGGCCGGCGCACGGTCATCCTCGTCACGCTGGTGCTCAGCATCCCCGCGATCCTCCTCTACACGATGTTCCCGGGACCATGGGCTTTTCTGAGCGCCATCCTCATCGGCTTTCTCGCGGCGTCGACCGCGCCTCTGATGCTCCTGATGGCGCAACAGCTGATGGCGGCCCGCGCCGGATTGGCGTCGGGGTTGGTGATGGGCATCGGATTCGTGACCGGTGCCATCGGCATCCCGATCAACGGCGCGATCGGCGATGCGATCGGATTGCAGAAGTCTTTGATGACGCACGTCATCCTCGTCATCGCCACCATCGCCATCGCATGGTTTCTGCCTCGCGAGGACGAGATGGAGCGGTACTCGGTCAGGCAGGAGCCGCTGCGCGCCGCGACGAGCGAGCATTGACCGGCGGCATGGCGCTGACCACCGGGGACCAGATCGAGATCGACGTCCGCGATGACGCGGCGGCCATGACCAGCCTCCTGGCGATGCCCCCGACCGCCCGGATGGACGCACTCGCCGGCATGCGCGGCGTCTCCTCCTTTGACGAGGCGGCGATGGGCATGCTGAAGCAGATCCATGAGAATGGAGACGGCTTCCGCGTCCACGTCGACGATCCGCGATATGCGCCGGCCCTGCGCCGCCTCATCGAAGCGGACGCGTGGGGTCAGCTGCGCCGGGAGCTGGCTCGAGCGTGGGAATACCAGCGCTCGGTTCTGCCTGGAATCCGGCATCCCGACAGGATCGAGGTGGTCCTTACGCTCGGCAACCCGGACGAGGCGCTCTTCATCGAGCGCACGCTCGGGTACTACGGCATGGGGGCGACGCCCGGCAGCATCTGGCTCGTGGCCTGGCCGACCGACTACAACGTGACGCGGCTCGGCGCGTGCGGCGTGCACGAGCTCGCGCACAACCTGCGCACTCCCAACATCGAGACGGGTTTCAACCTCGCCGAATGGGTGGTCCAGGAGGGCATTGCAGAGGTGTTCACCGCCGAGGTGTGTGGCCCTGACTCGACAGGGGCCTGGTACCAGGAGGTGCGCGGGAGCGAGCTGGACGCGGTGTTCGAGAAGGTCACCTCAGCTTTCGGTACGGGCAGAAGCTTTGCGGACTGGACTCCTTACGTGCTTGGTGACCTGGTCGCCGAGCGTATGGGCCGGCGCCCGGCCGGAGTGCCGCACATGGGCGGTTATGCCGTGGGGCGGGAGATCGTCGAGCGCTATCTGCGGGCCACGGGCCTGAAGGCGCCGCAGGTCATCGTTCGGCCGACCGCCGAGATCCTGGCGGGGGCGGGAGTGCGGACCACGTCAGGTTGATTCGGTGCCGCTCACGTAGAGGCCAGCCGCATAAGCGATCACGGCAATGGCGAAGAACGACGCCATCAGCATCGAGCTGAAATCCTCGTGGTAGTTCAGGAAGCTGCCGCCGTTGAGCCCCGCGCCGAGAATTGCAACCGCGCCCGTTGACGACGCCCAGATGATGCCCCGCCGGCGGAGCTTCACGGCCCGGTAAACGACCCCGAACCCGGTGATCGCCAGCGCCAGGCCCACGATTGCATGCAGAACGAGCAGGGGCGGACCATGGAGGATCGCCCAGGTGACGCTCTGCGCGACGCCGCTGAAGTATTCCTGCGGGTTGGAGCCAGGATGTTCTTTCGGCACGGTCACAAAGAGGTTCACCGCCATCCCGAGCAGGAACTGGATCACGAGGAGGACGATCCCGACGAGGAACCCCGATCTGAAGCGTCCGACCTCGCCCGCGGTTTCGCTCAAGGCCGTCCAGTCTATGCATCGCTAGCATCGGAGACATGTCGAGCCGGAACATGTACGAGATCGTCGGGGGAGAGGACACCTTCCGGCGGCTGGTGCGGCATTTCTATGCGGGCGTGGCGGCCGACCCCGTGCTTCGTCCTCTCTATCCGGAAGCTGACCTGGCGGGCGCCACCGAAAGGCTCACCCTCTTTTTGATCCAGTATTGGGGCGGGCCGACGACCTACAGCGAGCAGCGAGGACATCCACGGCTGCGGTTACGGCATCAGCCTTTTGCGATCGGGTCGCAGCAGCGTGATGCATGGCTGCGGCACATGACCGCGGCCGTCGATTCGCTCCAGCTGGCGCCCGAGCCGCGCGAGGCCCTGCTCGATTATTTCGAGACCGCCTCGACGGCGATGATCAACCGGCCGGCTCCGACTTGACGGTGGCAGAAACGCCTGCAGTCCCGGCGGTCTGCACGTGGCTGGGCGGCTCTGGAGGAATGAGGTCCTTGGTTACGCCGGGGGTTTCCTCGAGCTCAACCTCGAGCCCGTGCCCGCTGGCCTTGGCGCGGCGAAGCGCGGCACGCAGCTTCGGAATCTGCTGCCGGAGCGGTTCCTCCACCCAGTCGAAAGCGATTACTCGCTCGTTGACCTCCCAGAAAAGGCCCTGGTGCATGGACTCCATGCGGTCAAGGGCGGCGTCCACGAAGTCGGGGGGCGCCGCGGCGATGCCCTCGATCAGCACGTGCGCGACGTCTCGGTCGTCCGAAGCCATGGCCCAGAAGGTCAGCTTGGCCACGCCTTTGAACAGGCCGTTGAGGCCGATGGGCTTCGCTTTGGGGATCAGGTCGAGGAGGTCGTGTACGAGAACACGCGCCAGCCGCCGCGAGACCTCAGGGTCTCTCGCGCGCGCTTCGATGGCGAGGTCGGCCACGTCCTCTGCGGCGGCCCCGAAGATCGCCGGCATGCCCGCCTCGTCGAAGTGGCGGCCGTAACGCAGCAGATGTGCTGCCGCCTCGACCGCCAGGTCGGCACGCCATTCGAGCGTTCCGATGGCGAACCGCCGGTACTCGTTCATGATGCCGGACGCAAACGTCGGGGCGGAGCGGTTGATCGATGTCCGCAAGTAGGTGTTGAAGAAGCGCATGCACAGTTCGGCGACCTCGGAATCGCCACAGTCGATGGCGGCCAGGCCGATATCACGGGTGGCCACGGCAATCGCGTGCACCGCCTCTTTGCGGTGCACGGGGGTCAACCCGACCATGTCGACGAAGGTGGACAGGATCGAGTACGGGAACCACGTCCCGGCGCGGTTGACCTCGGCGATGATCTGGTCGGATGCGCCGGGCAATTCCGCGTGCCCGACCTGGAACCAATCGCCGCTCAACCTTTTCTTGGCCGCGAAGTAGTCCGTTGCGACGAACTGGCCCAACACCTCGATGCTCATCACGCAGACCGGCATGTCACCGAGCTGGATGGAACCAAATGCGATGTCGGTCACCTGCGCGACCGACGTCATGAGGGCGTCCCGCTCGCGGCGATCCTTGGGCCGGGCGGCCGCGGTGCGAAGCTGGCGCCTGGCGCGCCGCATGATGCCTGCCACCAGGGTCTCGGCCCGCATCACCTCGAAGATGTAGCCGACATAGGGAAACAGCAGACCGAAGTTCAGCAGCGCCAACACGATCGCCACGGCCACGCTCCATTTCGGGACGTACGTCACGGTGACCTCGGAGCGGACCAGGAACGTGTACAGGATCGAGGCGAGCGCGAAACCCAGGACGAGCGCGTTCAATGCGCTGCGAGTGAAGATCCCGATGATCCTGGGCGAGTACCGCGACGAAGTCCCCTGGATGCCGAACATCACGGCGACGATGACGATGCTCAGCGTCACACCCTCCGCCCCTCCTGCCAGGCTCAGCGTCCCGGCTGCTGCCGACGGGTCCGGGTTGAAGATGTCGCCGAACGTGCGGTAGTGGGCGTCGAGGACGCCAAAGAGGATGAACATCATCAAGGTCACACAGACCAGCGCCAGACCGGACAGTGCGGCCCCGACCCAGCCGACCGAGGTCATTCGGTCGGAGTGGGGCGCCCCCTCGTAGGACCTGCCGTCTGACATCACGATTCGACCAGGGTCATGGCAGGGCGATCCTAAGCAATTGTCCCAGCGATAGGTACATTTGCGGCCATGATCCGCGCGATCGTCTTCGACTTCGACGGCCTGATCCTCGACACCGAGGGACCGGTTTATCGGTCCTGGGTGGAGGTGTACGAGGCGCACGGAGAGGAGCTCCCGTTCGAGCGGTGGATCGAGATCGTGGGGTCGACCACGGCTGTCTTCCACCCGCAGCACCATCTCGAGGCACGCCTTGGCCGGCCCCTGCCCAAAGACGTGCTGGACCGGCGTATCCGCCGGCGAACCGAGCTGGTGTTGGCCCAGGACATCCTGCCCGGCGTCCTCCACCTGATCGACGGCGCCTGCGCCGCCGGCCTTCGCCTTGGAGTGGCCTCCAGCTCAACGTCCGACTGGGTCACGAGTCACCTGGAGAGACTCGGGATCCTCGACCGTTTCGAGTGCATCCGCTGCAGGGATCAGGTCTCCATGGCCAAGCCGGCGCCTGATCTGTACCTCGCCGTCCTGGCGTGCCTCCGAGTGGTGGCGGACGAGGCCTTCGCCATCGAGGATTCGCCGCACGGCATCGCCGCGGCAAAAGCGGCCGGACTGCGATGCGTGGCCATACCGAACCCGATCACCGCAGGCCTTGACCTCAGCCGGGCGGACCTGGTCATTGCATCGCTGGCGGACGTGACACTGGCCACGCTGATCGAGACGCTCAAGCCGGAAGAGGCCGGTTAACGTATCTCCTGATGCGAATCGGGGTCCTCACCGGGGGTGGCGACGCGCCTGGCTTGAACGCGGCCATCCGCGCGGTGGCGCGGCGCGCCTTCCAGCTCGGTCACCAGGTGAGCGGCGTGCAGAACGGCTGGGCCGGCTGCCTCGAGGAAGGCCTTATCGCAGAGCTGACACCGGCCGACGTGCGCGGAATCCTTCCACTTGGGGGCACCATCCTTGGCACCTCGCGCACGAATCCGCTCCAGGAGAAGGACGGCATCGCGCGGGTGATGGGGGCGCTCAAGCACAACGGGATCGACGCGCTGGTGCCCATTGGAGGCGACGACACGCTGAGCGTGGCCGCGGCGCTGCACACCGCTGGGTTTCCCACGGTCGGCGTGCCGAAGACCATCGACAACGACCTCGCGGTGACCGAGTTCTGCATTGGTTTTGACACCGCCGTAGGCGTGGTCACCGAGGCGCTCGACCGCCTGCACACGACCGCGTCCGCTCACCACCGGGTGATGGTCGTCGAGGTGATGGGTCGCGACACCGGCTGGGTTGGAATGCTGGGTGGGCTGGCCGGCGGCGCCGACCTGATCATCATCCCCGAGTTTGCGATGACGCTGGCCGGCGTCGTCGGCCACCTTTACCGCCGCCGTGGCGATGGCAAGCTTTTCA
Source organism: Candidatus Dormiibacterota bacterium (assembly GCA_036491755.1). Lineage (GTDB taxonomy): Bacteria > Chloroflexota > Dormibacteria > Dormibacterales > Dormibacteraceae > DASXBJ01. The sequence continues at coordinate 18,500 of DASXBJ010000066.1, read as the reverse complement.
GCATCATCGTCGTCGCGGAGGGCGCCAGGATCCCCGAGCTCGAGCAGAACTCTGGCGGCCAGTCGGAGAAGGATGCCTTCGGCCACGTCAGGCTGGCCAAACGGGGCATCGGCGACCTGCTCGCGAGCAGCATCGAGCACGAGACCGGCTTCGAGACCCGTGTGACGGTCCTCGGCCACCTGCAGCGTGGCGGCTCGCCCTCGCCCGTGGACCGCCTGTGGGCGACGCGCCTCGGCGTCGCCGCGGTGGAGCTGATCGCCGCCGGCAAGAGCGGGGTGATCCCCATCCGCCGCAACGGCGACGTCGAGGTCGTCGCGCTCGCCGAGGTCGTGAAGGAGACCCGGCGCGTGCCCAAGGAGCTCTACGACCTCGCCCAGGTCTTCGGATAGGCGGAAGGCGATGGCCTCCTCCCGCAAGAAGAAGATGCTCGAGCTGGCGGGGGGCGGCGACGACGGCACCACCGGGTTGCTCGGCGGCGGCCGGGCCGCCAAGGACGATGCGCGGATCGAGGCGTTCGGCACCGTCGACGAGGCTTCCAGCGCGCTCGGCCTGGCCAAAGCCCTCACGGCGCATGCCCGCGTTCGCTCGATCTGCGAGGACCTCCAGCGAGGCCTCTACTCGGTGGGCGCCGAGCTGGGCACCAACCCGGCTTCCGCGGGCACCTTCGTGACCACGACGGAGTCGGACGTGAGCCGCCTGGAGGAGCTCATCGCCGAGCTCGAGTCCGAGGTCGCAATGCCCGATGGATTCATCCTTCCGGGCGCGACGCCAGCTTCCGGAGCGCTCGACCTTGCGCGCGCCGTGGTCCGCCGCGCCGAGCGCCGATGCCTGTCGCTGGAGCGCGCCGAGGGGCAAAAGAATCAGCAGGTGAGGCGCTGGCTGAACCGGCTCAGCCTGCTCCTGTTCGTCCTCGGCCGCTACGAAGAGGGCCTCAGCGGGAAGCGTGCACAACCTGCCAGGTCGAGCCGCTCGCGGTAAGGCTAAGCTTCGAACAGGTTGGCTCCGATGCTCGAGGCGGTGGTGGTCGTCCTCCTGCTCCTGCTGGTCTACGTCGCGCTGTCGTACCAGCTGTATGTCCGCGCGTTCGTGCCTCCCCGAGCCACGGCCATGGACGACTTCGCGTTCACGCCTTTCGAGTTCCAGGCCGACTACGAGGAAGTCGAGCTCGTCACCGCGGACGGCGTCGGGTTCGGCGCCTGGCACTTCCGCCAGCCGGGCTCGCCGCAGACGGTGATCGTGTCCGGCGGCCACAAGGGTCAGCGGCAGGGCGCGCTTGGCATCACGGTCGCGCTGTGGCGCAAGGGCTTCAACGTGATCCTCTATTCGTATCGCGGCATGCCGGGCAGCGACCGGGCGCCTGTCACCTTCGGGATCAAGGAGGTTCAGGAGCTGCAGGCGGTGATCGCCTTCGCCCGCAAGCGAATCGCCAATGCGCGCATCGGCCTGCTCGGCTACTCGATGGGCGCGGTCGTCTCGCTGCTTGGCGCCGCGGGGGAGCCGGGCGTGCAAGCGCTGGTCCTCGACAGCCCGTTCAGCGATCTCCGCCGCCTGCTGGTCGAGAACGTGCGCATGGTCACCAAGCTTCCGGGTACGCCGTTCGTGTCGATGGCGGGAGTGATGCTCCGGCTCCGTACGCGCTGCAGGCTCTCCGATTGCAGCCCCCTCGCGGTGCTGAGCTCGTTGGAGCCGCGGCCGCTCTTTTTCATCCATGGCGGCGCCGACGCGATCACGTCCGTCAACCACAGCCGGCGCCTGTATGACGCCTACCGCGGGCCGCGCGAGATCTGGATCGTGCAGGGCGCGCCGCACACGGGCGCGTACTTCGCCGATCGCCCCCTTTACGTGGAGCGCGTCGCCGGCTTCTTCGCTCGGCATCTGGGGCTCGACGTGAGCGGCCACCTGCGGTTGGTGGAAGAAGAGGAAGTCTCTTAGACCTGTAACAAACAGCCCCTGCCGCCACAGGAATAGGTGAGACCGTGCAAAACGTGGCCGACAGCACATCACCAAGCGCAGTTCATGAGCTCGACGAGCGTGCTTTCGCCGAGCTTCTGCGGCCGCTGATCGAACCTGGCTTTCGCCTCGCGCTCGCGATGCTGCATGACTCGCAGGCGGCCGAGGACGCTGTGCAGGAGGCATCGTTCACGGCCTGGCGGAAGCTGGGGCGGATCCGAGACAGGGACCGCATTCGCCCGTGGTTCCTTGGGGTGGTCGCCAACAAATGCCGCAACGCAAGGCGCGGCAAATGGATCGCCGGCGTCAGCCTTGGCCTGTCCGAGGACCTGACCGTGGCCTCGTCCGAGGAAAGAGCGGTGCGCGGTGCGGACCTGCGTCACGCCGTGTCCCGGTTGAGGTATGACGACCGGCTGGTGGTCGTCCTCTATTTCTATCTCGACATGCCGCTCGACGACGTGGCGGCCGTGGTCGGTTCATCCGTAGGGGCGGCGCGCGCAAGGCTGTATCGCGCGGTGCAGCGACTGCGTCCCGACCTCGAGATCCAGGAGGCAATCAAGTGAGCCTGCGGAGAGACTTCCACTCGGCTTTCGACGAGGTCGCGCCGTCGATGTCAGGCCTGCCCGAGCGCGTGATCCAGACCGTCGTGACAGAGTTTCCAATCCGCCGCAGGAGCGAACGGATGACGCGTCGTCTCCGCGCCCCCCTTTCCCTCGTCGCGCTATTTGTCGCGGTCGCGGTGGTTGCCGGAGCGATGATCGGCGGACGGCTGGTGCAGGACTGGAACGCCTGGCGGAACGGCGCTCCGGCCGGCGACCAGGCTGTTGTGAGGCAGCTGGAGGCCGTGCCCCTTCACCTACCCACCCTCAAGGCAGGCGATGCCTGTCCGGACGGCCCCGAGGCCAACGGCCTGATGGGTGGAGGACCCGTTTTCTTCGGTCCCGGATGGTCTCACCCCGCTTCGCCGGCGGAGCTCACGGGTTCCACCTCGACGCAATGGGGCACCTATGCCTTCATGTCCTATTTGGCCGGCGTGAATCAGGGCGGGCCGATCCTGGCACGAGCGCTGGACCTTCGCACGAACAAGCCGGTTGCGTTCGTGGGCAACTACGCGACGGGTCCAACCTCAGGCACTGACGCCGTCGATGGCAAGCTCGTGCAGCGACATTCGGAGCTGTTGCTCGAGATCAACGCTGATTCGCCTCGATCCGCCAGTGGCAAGCAGTTCGAGTGGCCGGTCATCGTCGGCTTCGCCAAGGGGAGCTCAGATTGTGTCGGCTGGCAGGCGGACGGCCCGGGCTTCACTGAAGTCTGGGTGACCTACCTGGTCAATTTCCCCTAGTGGGCAGGGTGCTCGCTCGGACTCGCCCGCCGCGGCGTTACCAAATGTCACCCCGACCCGTATTCAACTGACGTGGACCGTCCCCATGGCGAACCTATAATCCCAGCCGTGGGCGCAGCCGAACCCGTGACCCGTGTTTCCGACGCCTTCATGGCCAACGTGAGCCGCGCGATCGTGAACAAGGAAGAGGAGATCCGGCTCTGCCTGGTCACCCTTCTGTGCGAGGGCCACCTGCTCATCGAGGACGTGCCCGGCGTCGGCAAGACGATGCTCGCCAAGTCGCTGGCCCGCTCGCTCGACTGCTCGTTCCGGCGCATCCAGTTCACCCCTGACCTGCTGCCGTCGGACGTGACGGGCGTGCGCGCCTTCAACCAGAAGCTGAACGATTTCGAGTTCCGCCCCGGGCCGGTCTTCGCCCAGATCCTGCTCGCTGACGAGATCAACCGCGCCAGCCCGAAGACGCAGGCCGCCCTGCTCGAGGCGATGGAAGAGAGGCAGGTCACCATCGACGGGGACACGCACCCCCTGCCGAAGCCCTTCATGGTCATGGCCACCCAGAACCCGGTCGAATACTCGGGGACGTTTCCGCTGCCGGAGGCTCAGCTCGACCGCTTTCTGATGAAGGTGAGGCTGGGCTATCTCAGCGAGAAAGAGGAAGCTCACCTCTTGAACCAGCACAAAGTCGAGTCACCGATGCTCGAGCTCCAGCCTGTCGTATCGCCGAACGAGCTGAAGGCGGCGCAGATGGCGGTCCGCGACGTCTTCGTGAAGCCGGAGCTGCGCGACTACATCGCCCGCCTGGTCGGCCGGACGCGCGGCAATCCGGAGGTCGCCCTGGGCGCGAGCACGCGAGGCACGCTCAACCTTTTTCACGCCAGCCAGGCGTTCGCCGCGCTGCAGGGCCGCAGCTACGTGCTGCCCGACGATATCAAGACACTTGCCGAGCCGGTGCTCGCGCACCGCATCATCCTGCGCCCCAACGCGGAGATGCAGGGTCAGAGCGCGAGCAAGCTCATCGCCGGCCTGCTGGAGCGCGAGCACGTGCCCCAGATGGCCTACGACGGATAGGTGACAGCGGCCTGAGGCCATCGTGATGAGCAAGGTTGCTCTGGCCGGCGCCCTGGCCCTCCTCCTGTTCTTCACGTACCTGACGGCGATCCGGCCGGCATATGCGTTCGCGTATGCACTCTGCCTGCTGTTCGTAGTGGCCTGGGCGTGGCCGCGCCTGGCGATCCGCAGGATGAGCATGTCGCGGCGCCTCGACCCTGGAACCCCCACTGTGGGCGAGCCGTACGAGGAGACTTTCGAGCTCCGTCGCAAAGGCTGGGTCCCGGCGCCTTGGGTCGAGGTCAAAGACCTGGGCCAGATCCCGGATTATCAGCCGGGCCGCGTGGTGTCGGTCGGGAGTGAGCTCGTGAAGTGGAAGGCTCGAGGTGTCTATCGGCGTCGAGGCTGGATGGCCTTTGGACCCACCTCGCTTCGAGTGCGCGAGCCATTCGGCCTGTTCGAGCGCGAGATCAAGCTGACGCAGAAGACCTCGGTGCTGGTCTACCCACGCGTCCGTCCCATCCCCGACCTCTTGACCCCCAGCGCGCAGCAGGTGGGCAACTCGCAGAGCCTCGGAGCATGGGCCGACTATCCGCCGGAAACCGGCGGCGTGCGGGATTACACCACGGGGGACAGCTTTGGGCGCATCCACTGGGGCCTCTCGGCACGTCATCAGCGTTTGATGTCGAAGACTTTCGAGCAGCCGCTGACCACCGACCTCTGGATCCTGCTCGACCTCGACCGGAACGTGCACTTCGGGGAAGGCGAGGAGTCGACCGTCGAATACGCGGTCAGCCTGGCGGCCTCGATGGCCTCGCAGGTGCACGCGCGAGGGCGTCAGGTCGGACTCATCGCCAACGACGGCCGCGGGACCATCCTGGAACCGCATCGCGCGGTGCGCCAGGACCGCATGATCCTCGACTACCTGGCGGTCGCCCAGGCCGACGGCAGGACGCCACTCACGCAGACCCTCGCCTGGGACAAGATCCGCCGCCTGCCACGTCGCGCCATCGCGGTCATCACGCCCAGCGCCGACCCCGCGTGGGTACGTCTGCTGCAAGCTGTGCGCGGACGGCGCTCGACGATGATCGTCTTCTACCTCGACGTGGCGAGCTTTGGCGGCCCGGACCAGAATCCGAGCTTCGACCTCGGCCAGGACGTCGACCTTTACGTCGTCCGCAAGGGTGACGATTTCGCCCGCCTCGTGAGGACGAGAGATGCAATCCGCATCGCCTAGCGGGCGCCTGGTGCTCGGCACCGAGCTGGCCTGGGGACGTGCTCGGAGATCGCTCGGCGGCGGCGTGGCATGGTCGGCGGTTCTTGTTTTTCTCCTGACGCTCTCGATCGCCCGGTCCACCGCCGCCGCGCAATGGGTGCCCGGCATCGTTGTGGTCACGCCGATCGCGCTGGCCGGCGCGCTGCTTCTCGCGATCATCGCCGTGTCGCCCGTCCCGTGGCCCGCGGGCCTCGCCGCAGGCGTTCTCTGTGCGCCGGTGGCGGCCTGGAACGGGGCCGCCGCCGCGATCCACCAGGCGCATCCTCTCGACGGCAACATCATCGGCGCGGGAGGCGTTTCGCTGCACCCGCTGACCGTTTGGTGGTCGCGCCTGCTCGACGGCTCGGCGGCGTCCGATCCGGCGGCTTACCTGTTCCTGATCTGCCTGTTGATGTGGGTCACGGGAGGGTGGCTGAGCTGGTGCGTTTTGCGCTGGCGCAAGCCGATGCTCGGCCTGATTCCCGGCGCCGCCGCCTTCGCCACCAACCTGCTCAACGACGTGGTGGCCGGCGACCAGAACGGCTACACGCTCGCAGTGCTCGTCCTGACGCTGGCACTGCTTCTGTGGACCACCTATTCGGGCTCGATCGCCGGCGCCAACCTCGCCCACGTCAAGCTCACAGGCGATGCGCGCTGGGATTTCTGGGAGAGCGGGTTGGTGGCGATGGCCGCGCTCATCGTCATCGGCATCATGCTGCCCCCGCTTTCGACGGTGGACCGCACGGCCAGCGCAGAATCGAGCCTCTTTTCCAACTGGGCGGCGCTGCAGGTGCGGCTCAGCCGCCCTGGGGCATTCATCTCCGGCCCTGGCGGCACCGGCACGACAGGTTTCAACCAGGACGTGCCCCTCGGCGGCCCCCTCCAGCTCAACAGGGACATCGTCTTCACGTACACCGTGGTCGGCGATTACGCCGGACCGCGCTATTTCCGCGGAGTCAACGACACTCTCACCATTGGCGGACAGTGGAGGTATGGCGGCTCCGGCTCGGCTGTCGTGCTGCGCGTTCCGATCAGCCCGAACGCCGTGGTGTCGTACGGAGAGGCCTATCTGAAACTGGGCCTCGCGCGATTCGACGTGACGATGCGCAGGCCTCCGATCGGCAACGCCGACATCCTCTTTTATCCCGGCCTCCTGTACGAGGTGGATCGCCAGGCGCTGGCCACCGAGTCGCTTCCCTTCAAAGGTTCATTCGACACGCTGATGACAATCGACAGTCTCGATACCCGGCAGCCGCCGACATCGCTCGGCGTCTACAAGTCGTCGGTCGAGTTCTCGAACGCGAGCGTCGCGGACCTCCAGGCGGCGGGCACGAGCTACCCCGATTGGGTGAACCAGTTTGCCAATCTCCCCCCATCCATCTATCGGCCCCCGGCGGTGATCGACCGGATCACGGCACTCGCGCGGTCGATCGTCAGCGCCGCCGGCGCGGTCACGCCGTACGACCAGGCGACCGCAATCGAGAACTACCTGCGTGACCCGGCCAACTTCTCCTACACCCTCGATGTCCCGACGGCTCCGCCCAACACCGATCCCATCGACTACTTCCTGTTCACGTCCAAGCGCGGCTACTGCCAGTACTTCGCGACGGCGATGGGTGACATGCTCCGTTCGCTGGGGATTCCGACGCGACTGGTGAACGGCTACGGTCCTGGGCAGTTCGACGCCGCCTTCAACGCCAACGTCGTGCGCAGCGTGGACGCCCACACCTGGGTCGAGTCGTACTTTCCCAGCTACGGCTGGATCACCTTCGAGCCCACTCCGCAGCCGGGCTACAGCCCCATCACCCGGGGCACGACCGGCACCAACCTGTGCCTCCGCGACAACCAGTGCGACAACCCCGGATCCGTGCCCGGCGCTGTCGGTCCGGTGGGACCCGTCACACCGCGTTCGGGTATTCGGAACGACCCGTCCGGGGCGCTGAGCACGGGCGGCGGCCTTCGCGTGGGGGTGCCTGACGCCGGCACTCTGACGAAGATCGCGGCGGTGCTTCTCGCGATCGTGCTCCTGCTCTTTGCCGCCGCCACGCGGTATCTGCGGCCGCGCACCGTGATGGCCGTGTGGAAACGCACTCTGGCCCTCGCCAACCTGGCCGGCGCCGAACGCAGGCCGGGGGAGACTCCCCTGGAGTTGGGGCGCCGCCTCCAGCGCACCTTCCCCGAGGCCGCCGAGCCGGTCGGCGCGTTGGCCTCGAGCTTCGTGGTGGCCGCCTATGCGCCTCCCGAGGAAGCCGAGACTGCGAGGTCGTCGGTCATGGAGGCATGGACCGCCCTGCGGCCCCTGATGCTGCGCCGGGTGCTCGCGCGATTGCGTCCCCACAGCGCCTGACCTGGACTCTATAACCTGAAGCGCGTGTCGGAAGGCCGCGCGGAAGGTTTCGCCGGGCGCGCGTATCCGCCTGTGGATTTCGAGATCGAGGCCGAGCGCGTCGCCGCATTCGCTCGCGCGATCGGAGCCGATCCCGCCGACGGCGTGCCGCCGACCTTTGCGGCCGTGTACTCCCTGGGCGCCACCGCGCCGCAGCTGTTCGGCGACGAGGAGGCCGCCATCGATTTCGCCAAGCTGCTGCATGCCGACCAGGAGTTCGCGTGGGAACGCCATCCGAGCGTGGGGGAGACCGTCACCTCGCGAGGGCGTGTCGTCGCGGATGCGACCAGGCGTGGCATGCGCTTCTTGACGTTCGAGACGGAGACGGCTGACAAGAAAGGCGAGCCGGTGTGCCGCTCGCGTGCGCTCTTCGTGATCCGGCCATGACCGAAACGCGTGTGACGTTCACCCGCGAGCAGATAGAGGCATATGCCGAGGCGTCGGGTGATCACAACCCGATCCATCTCGACGCCGGCTTCGCCAAGTCTGTCGGCTTGCCCGGCGTGATCGCGCACGGCATGCTGCAGATGGGCTTGATGGCGACGGTCGCAGGCCGCGCGGCCGGCGGCCCCGGACGTCTGCGCCGCATCTACTGTCGCTTTGCCGGGATGGTCGAGCCGGGCGACACCGTCACCTTCGCCGCGGGGATCAAATCTCCAGGCCATCTGGAGCTGAGCGCCACCAACCAGAAAGGAGAGGCCGTGCTGACCAAATCGGTCGCCGATTTCATTTAGGTGCCTCTCGATTTCTCGCTGTCGCAGGAGCAGGAGGCCATTCGCGAGCTGGCCCACGAGTTCGCCGAAAGGGAGATCAGACCAGTGGCCGCCCACTTCGACGAGACGGAAGAGTTTCCGTATGAGGTCGTCAAGAAGGCGCACAAGCTCGGACTCAGCCCGGCCGCGTTCCTGCCCGAGGAGTACGGCGGCCAGGGCCTGGACTTCCTCACCGAGCTGATCATCAACGAAGAGCTCAGCTGGGGATGCGCGGGCATCGGAGTCTGCATCAACTCGATGGCGCTCGCGATGGCGGGCATCCGCTCCAGCGGGACCGAGGAGCAGAAGAAGCGCTGGCTGCCCGAGTTCACGCACCCCGACAGGCTCGTTCTCGGCGGCCTTGGGCTGACCGAGCCGGACTCGGGCTCCGACGCGCTCTCGATGAAGACGCGCGCGACGCGCGTGAGCGACGGCTATGTCCTCAACGGCACCAAGCAGTTCTGCACCAACGGCGGCATCGCCGACTACCACGTGATCTACGCCAACACGGACCCATCCAAAGGCCCGGCCGGAATCGCTTCGTTCCTGGTGCCGAAAGACACTCCAGGCCTGCGCATGGGGCGCAAGGAGCAAAAGCTCGGCGTGCGCGCCAGCCACACGGCGCAGGTCGTGCTGGAGGACTGCCACATTCCGCTCGACCACCGGCTCGGGGGCGAGCCTGACGCGGACAATGCCGGTCCCGGCGCGCTTGGGGCCCTGATGACGCTCGAAGCGACGCGGCCGGGCGTAGCGGCGGGCGCGCTTGGCATCGCACGCGCCGCGTACGAGTTCGCCCTCGACTATGCGCAGGACCGCAAGCAGTTCGGCAAACCGTTGTGGCAGCACGAGGCGATCGGTTTCAAGCTCGCCGACATGGCGGTGAAGGTCGACGCGGCACGCCTCTTGATCTGGCGTGCGGGCTGGATGGCCACCCAGGGCAAGCCCTTCGAACGAGCTGAGGGATCCATGGCCAAGCTCTTTGCCGGCGACGTCGCGATGGAGGTGACCACGGACGCCATCCAGGTGCTCGGCGGCTACGGCTACATCAAGGAGTACCCAGTCGAGAAGTGGTTCCGCGACGCCAAGATCTACCAGATCTGGGAAGGCACCGCGGAGATCCAGCGACTGGTCATATCTCGCGCGATCTCGGGGTCGCGCGGCACCATCAGATTGAGGGGATGAGCATGTTCGATTTGCAAGGCAAGGTCGCCGTCATCACGGGCGCTTCGCGCGGCCTCGGCCGCCAGGACGCCCTCACGCTGGCACGCCAGGGCGCGGACGTGGTCATCACGGACGTGCTGGTCGAGGACGATCCAGACCTGCAGAAGACGGCCGAGGCCCAGGGCAGCGTGCTTGCTCAGGTGGCCGTTTCGCAAGGCTGGGTGCACTCCAACCAGACCGCAGAGGAGATCCGCAAGCTGGGCCGCAAGTCGCTGGCGATCAAGATGGATGTGACCAACCGCGAGCAAATTCGCGACGTTTTCAAGAAGGTCAAGCAGGAATTCGGCAGGATCGACATCCTGGTCAACAACGCCGCGACCTTGGACCACACGGCGCAGATCCCCAACCAGTCTTACGAGCTGTGGGATCGCGACGTCCGGGTGAACCTCACGGGCGCCTTCAACTGCACCAAGGAGGTGTGGCCCTACATGGTCGAGAACAAGTGGGGGCGCCTGATCTTCATGTCCTCGGTCGCCGGCACGCTGGGCGGTTTCGGGCAGGCGAGCTACTCCGCCACGAAGGCTGCGCTCATCGGCCTTGCCAAAACGGCGGCCCTCGAGGGCGGACGCCACAACATCACAAGCAACGCGATCGCGCCCGGGATCATCGAGTCGGAGGCTGGCAAGGCCGCCGCCGACACGAACCCCATGTACGAGCGGTTCAGGGCCCGCACGGTCTTCAAGCGCTTTGGCCAGCCCGATGACATCGCGAACACGATCGCGTTTCTCTGCTCCGAGGAAGCCGGCTACATCACGGGCGCCGTGATCGAGGTCGCCGGCGGCATTCCACTCTTCACCGCATGAGTGCCGAGTTCGTCGACATCCGAAGAGACGGCGCGGTCGCCAGGATCGTGATGCACCGCAAAGGCATCAACTCGATCGCGGAGGACCTGATGGAGGAGCTTGACGCGGCGTTCAATGAAGCCGGCGCTGATCCTTCGGTGCGGGTCGTCGTGCTCGCGTCGGACTACGAGAAATATTTCAGCGTCGGCGCGGACCTGACGCAGCTCGGGTCGATCGATCGCGAGGCCGCGGATGCGGCTGCGCAGGTGGCGGCCTTCATGGGCCGGATGAACGAGCACTTCTCGGCGATTGAACGCTGCCCCAAACCGGTGATTGCGGCGATCAGCGGCCACGCGCTGGGCGGCGGCAGCGAGCTCACGCTGTGCTGCGACTTTCGGATCATGGTGGAGGACGGCCGATCGAAGATCGGCCAGACGGAGACCACGGTCGGCATCATCCCCGGCGCCGGTGGGACGCAGCGGCTGCCGCGCCTGATCGGCAAGAGGGCCACCCGCTTGCTCATCGAGTCGACCCGTCTATCGGCCAGGGAGGCGGAGGCGGTCGGCTGGGTCGACCGCGCTGTTCCCCCGGACGAGTTCCACGCCGCTGTCGACGAGCTTGCCGGCAGGATGGCGAAGGCAGCGACCTTTGCGATCGGGATGATCAAGGATGCCGTCCGGCGCGGTTACGACCTTCCCCTCGACGAGGCGTTGCGGATCGAGTCCGAGAATTTCGGACGCGCCGCGCTCACCACCGATGCCGCGATCGGGATCATGTCGTTCTTAGGAAAGCAGGAGCCCGAGTTCACCGGGTCGTGAGGCTGTCGATTTCCAGTCTTTCCATTCGTCGTAGGGATGAAGCGGCGCCCAAGACCGCATCGCATGGAGGTTCGGAATGAAGTACGTCCTGATGTTCGCCGGCACGACCGATGAGCAGGATCAGTGGGAGAAGCTTTCGAAGGACCAGCTCGCCGCAGCCTACGAGAACGTCAACAAATGGTTTGAGGAGAACGGCCGGGCCGGGCGCATCGTGGGCGGCGAGGAGCTCCAGGGACCCAGCACCGCGACCACGGTGCACCACAAGAACGGCAAGACCACTTTGACCGACGGTCCGTTCATCGAGGCCAAAGAGGTCATCGGTGGCTTTGCCGTCGTCGAGGTCAAGGATCTCGACGAGGCCCTCGAGATGGCCAAGAGCTGGCCGGGCGGAAGCATGGTCGAGGTGCGGCCAGTGGTCGACCACAGCGACATGCAGCCCTGAGAGGTCGGTCTGCAGCCACTGCTGCAGCCGTGGCCGCCGTCTTCCGAGAGGAGGCCGGCCGGCTGACCGGCGCCCTGGTCCGAGTGCTCGGCGACTTCGATCTTGCCGAGGAGGTGGTGCAGGACAGCATCGTGGCGGCGCTGGAGAGATGGCCGCAACAAGGAGTCCCCGACAACCCCGGCGCGTGGCTGATGACGACGGCCAAGCGCCGGGCCATCGACATCCTGCGCCGCGACCAGCGTCACCAGGAGAAGGTCGCGCTGCTGGAGCGCTCGACCTTGCCACCTGAGCCGGCGGAGGCGGACGACCGCCTCAAGCTCATCTTCACGTGCTGCCATCCGGCGCTCGCCCAGGAGGCCCAGGTCGCGCTCACCCTGCGCGCCGTCGCCGGGTTCACCACGGCCGAGATCGCCGCGGCGTTCCTGGTCTCGGAGGCGACCATGGCGCAGCGGATCGTCAGGGCGAAACGCAAGATCGTCGCCGCCAACATCCCTTACCGCGTGCCGAGCGGGGTGGAGGTCGCCGGCAGGCTCGACGCCGTGCTGGCCGTCCTGTATCTGATGTTCAACGAGGGTTACCTCAGCCGGGGGCCGGCAGCCGGCATGCGCCGCGACATCGCAGAAGACGCGCTCTGGTTTACGACCCTGGTGTCCCAGCTGATGCCCGACCAGCCGGAGGCGCTCGGTCTCCTGGCCCTGATGCAGCTGAACCTCGCACGATCGCGGGCTCGCTTCGACGCGTCCGGCGACATGGTGCTTCTGCCCGATCAAGACCGGACCCTGTGGGACCACGCGGCGATTCAACTGGGCATCGAGATCCTCGACCGCGCGGGCGCGATGAGACGGTCGGGACCGTATCAGCTGCAGGCCGCGATCGCCGCCGTCCATTCGGAGGCGACCTCGTGGCACGAGACCGACTGGCATCAGATCGTGCTGCTGTACGACGCTTTGCTGCGGCTCGCCGAGACGCCCATCGTGCGGCTCAACCGCGCTGTCGCGCTGAGCCGCTTCGCCGGGCCAGAGGTTGCGTTGGGCGAGATCAACGACCTTGCGATGTCGCTCGGTGGTTACCACCTGTTCCATGCGACGCGTGCCGAGCTGCTGGACGAGGTGGGCGAGCATGCCCTTGCGCGTGAGGCACGTTGGCGCGCGCTCGAGCTCTGCCAGAACCCGGCCGAAAGGCGTCTCCTCGAAAGGAGGCTGGGAGGCTAGCTCAGCGCCTCTCGCCCGCCATGCCCAGCTCGGCCGAGCGCCGGCGGACGACCTCGAGGACCTCGTCGACACGCTCCGGATCGGAGCCGAGGCAGCGGATGACGAGCTCTTTGGTCTCGAAGTTCGGGTATGAGCCGACGGACACGTCGGGAAACGAATGCTCCAGCTCCCGCATCAATGGATAGAAGCGGGCCTCGACCGCAAAGGTGAAGCGGAGCTCGCGCACCGTCGATGCGGAGCCGCCGGACAGAAACTGCGGCTCGAGCTCTTCGGTGAAGATGCCCTTCATCTCCAGCGGAACGCCCGGAAGCACGAAAACGCGCTTGCCGTTCGCCTCGTACACGACGCCGGGCGCCATGCCGCGCCGGTTCTTGAAAACGTGAGATGGGCTGGCGGGTATCCGTGCCATGCGAAGGTTGCCCTCGGTGACCTCGGCGGATTCCAGCAGGCCCGCCTCGTGCATGCGGCGCACACGCTGCTCGATGCGCATGCGGGTCTCCTCCCAGATCACAAGCTCTCTGCCCAGCGCGTCCGCCAGCGCGGCGAAGGTGCGGTCGTCTGGTGTCGGCCCGAGTCCTCCGCTCATGAAAATGCTGTCCACCTCGTCATCGGCCAGCTCGCGCCGGACCTGCTCCACGATCTCGTGTGGCCGGTCGCGGATCTGAGTGATTCGCTTGAGCGGAAAGCCCAGCAGACGCAGCCGCTCCGCCAGCCAGTGGGAGTTGGTGTCGAGGGTAAAGCCCCCGACGAGCTCGTCACCGATGGCGACGATGGTGGAGGTGGGCACGTCCCCAAGCTTACGTTTGACGACTCCGCTTCGGCGGTTCGTTTAACCTAACGCTCCGCGGCATTTCTCAGTTTCCGCGACAAGAGGGGAGGTTCTGCGTCACCTGATGGATCCCAACACAGCTTGGTTTGGCGTGGCCGGCGGCCTGGCCGCAGTCGTTTTCGCCGTCGTCCTGATTCTCCTGGTCCTGCGGACGCCGCCGGGCAACGAACGCATGCGAGAGATCGCCGCGGCTATCCAGGAAGGTGCTTCCGCCTACCTGAACCGGCAGTACACCGTCATCGCCATCATCGGCGTGATCATCGCGATCGTCATCGGTTTGTTCATCAACTGGTCCACCGCGGTCCTGTACGTGGTGGGCGCCGTGCTCTCCGCCTCCGCCGGATACGTCGGCATGAACATCGCCGTGCGGTCGAACCTGCGCACCGCCGAAGCAGCCCGCGGCGGCGTGAACAAAGCCCTGCAGGTGGCGTTTCGCGGCGGAGCGGTCACCGGCTTCATGGTCGTCGGCCTCGGCCTCCTCGGCGTGTCGGCCGCCTACCTCGCCTTCAAGAACCCTGACGCCCTGGTTGGTCTCGCCTTCGGCGCCAGCCTCGTCTCGGTTTTCGCCCGGCTGGGTGGCGGCATCTACACCAAGGCGGCCGACGTGGGCGCCGACCTCGTCGGCAAGGTTGAGGCCGGCATTCCGGAGGACGACCCTCGCAACCCCGCCGTGATCGCGGACAACGTCGGCGACAACGTCGGCGACTGCGCCGGCATGGCCGCCGACCTGTTCGAGACCTACGCCGTGACCATGATCGCCGCCATGCTCCTCGGGTCCCTGCTGTTCAAAAACCAGATTGGCTGGGTGATCTACCCGCTGCTGCTCGGGGCCGTAAGTGTCGTGGGCTCGATCGTCGGCAGCTTCTTCGTCCGCATCTTCAACCCGCGGTGGATCATGGGCGCGCTCTACGCGGGCCTGCTCGTCGCGGTCGCCATCGCGATCGTCGGCTTTTACTTCGTGACCCAGTTCATGAGGACCAACAACTACCTCGTCCCAGGGGGCGGGGTCACCGATCCGAACAACCTGTTCTTCGCCGGGTTGGTCGGCGTGATCATCACGGTCCTGATCGTGGCCATCACGGAGTATTTCACCGAGACGCGCTACTGGCCCGTCCACCTCATCGCCAGGGCCTCCGTCACCGGGCACGCGACCAACATCATCGCGGGCCAGGCGATCGGCATGATGGCCACCGCTCTGCCGGTCGTCGTGATCGGGGTCGGCATCCTGCTCAGCTACGGGCTTGGCGGCCTGTACGGGATCGCCATCGCCGCTGTCGCCATGCTTTCGATGACAGGGATCATCGTCGCGATCGACTCATACGGCCCGATCACCGACAACGCCGGCGGCATCGCCGAGATGGCGAACCTGCCGGAGGAAGTGCGCACCGTCACCGACCGGCTGGACGCCGTCGGCAACACGACCAAGGCCGTGACCAAGGGATACGCCATCGGTTCGGCGGGCCTGGCCGCCCTGGTGCTGTTCGCCTCCTACACGCAGGAGCTGGCGCGCGCCGGCCACGCCACCACCTTCGAGCTTTCCGACCCGCGCGTCATCGTTGGTCTCTTCCTCGGCGGAATCCTGCCCTTCCTGTTCGGCTCGCTGGCGATGCTCGCCGTCGGCCGCGCTGGGGGCCTGGTGGTGGAAGAGGTCCGCCGCCAGTTCCGCGAGATTCCGGGGATCATGGCCGGCACCGCCAAGCCGGAGTACGGCACTGCCGTGAGGATTGTGACCGCGGCGGCGCAGCGCGAGATGATCCTCCCGGGCGTGATCCCGGTGATCGCGCCGATCGCCGTCGGTTTCATCCTTGGCCCCCGAGCGCTGGGCGGGATGCTGCTGGGCGCAATCGTCACAGGCCTCTTCCTGGCCCTTCAGATGACGAGCGGCGGCGCCGCCTGGGACAACGCCAAGAAGTTCATCGAAGAGGGGAACCTCGGCGGCAAAGGCTCCGAGGCCCACAAGGCCTCCGTCACCGGCGACACGGTCGGCGACCCCAACAAGGACACCGCCGGGCCGGCTATCAACCCCATGATCAAGGTGGTCAACATCATCGCCATCCTGATCGCGGCTTCGGTGGCCTCGAACTACCTGGTTCACTGACCGGGCCGGGGGTACACTCGACGTCGGGGTGGACGACTACCAGAAGGAGATCGCCGACCTCGAAACGCAGGTCGAGCGCCTGGTCGAGGAGGAGGGTGACGCGCGGACGATCGCCGAGCTCAGCATGCAGCTCGAGATCCTCAAGGCGATGTACGCACGTGCGACCGACCTCTACCAGCGCGGCCTGAAAGACGAGGGCCTGCGGTACGGTCTGCGCATCCAGGGCTACGGCGATTGGAATCTGGACAACGTCTATGCATTCGTTTATGAGCGTGCCGTCGAGCTCGAGCCGAACGCGCACCACGCTTTCGTGGGCGGTATCAAGAACGCCGACTTTGCGCTGATGCTCAATTCATGAGCAAGGGAGATCGGGCATGGAAACGCCGCTGACGCCTCTGGAGTTCGCGCGACGGGCCCGCAAGCTTTACGGCGACCGCGAGGGCGTGGTGGACGGCGACCAGCGCATGACCTACGAGCAGTTCTTCGACCGCTGCGACAGGTGGTCGTCGGCGCTCCAGACGATGGGCGTCAAGAAGGGCGACCGAGTCGCATACATCGCCCCGAACACCCACGAGCTGCTCGAGTCTTTTTACGCGGTGCCGCAGATCGGAGCGGTCATCGTGCCCATCAACTACCGCCTGACCGCCGAGGACTTCACCTACATAACCGGCCACTCGGGCGCCCGGATGCTGTGCGTCCACCCGGACTATCTGGACGCTGTGGACGGTGTGCGCGACCAGATGGCGGGCGTGGAGCAGTTCGTCAGCTTGGGGCCCGCGGCAGGCCGCGAGGGCTGGCTTGAGTACGAGCAGATCATCGCCGGCTCGAGCCCGGATTTTCGGCGCGCCGATGTCGCCGAGACGGACCTCCTGGCCCTGAACTACACGAGTGGCACGACGGCCAAGCCGAAAGGCGTGATGATCACGCACCGCAACGCCTGGGCAAATGTCGTCGGCACCCTCGTCCATTTCCAGATCGCCGTCGGCGACCGGTACCTGTGGACCCTGCCGATGTTCCACGCCAACGGCTGGACATTCGTGTGGATCATCACGGCCGTCGGCGGCACGCACATCTGCCTGCCCAAGGTGGAGCCGCCTCGGGTGTTCGACCTGATCCGCACTGAAAAGGTCGGCTGGCTGTGCGCCGCGCCCACGGTGCTGATCGCCCTCGCCAACGCTCCTGCCGGCGTGCGGGGTGCTGTGCCGAAGGGCGTGCAGGTGATCACGGCCGGGGCGGCCCCGGCGGCGGCGACCATCGAGCGCCTGGAGGGAGACCTCGGCTGGGAGGTCACGCAGGTCTATGGCCTGACCGAGACCGCGCCATTCATCACCATCTGCGAGCCCAGGCCTGAGCACAAAAAGCTCGGCCTCCGCGAGCTGGGCGTCGTCAAGGCCCTCACCGGGGTCGAGCTGATCACGTCCGGCGAGCTGCGCGTCGTCGACACGGACGGCAAGGACGTGGCCGCAGACGGCCAGGCCCTGGGCGAGATCGTGGCGCGCGGCAACGTGATCATGGCCGGCTATTACAACGATCCCGAGGCGACGGAGAAGGTCATGGGCGACGGCTGGTTCCACACCGGGGATGCGGCGGTCATGCACCCCGACGGCTACGTCGAGATCCGCGACCGGATCAAGGACGTGATCATCAGCGGTGGGGAGAACATCTCGAGCCTGGAGGTCGAGGGCGTCCTGCTCCGGCACCCCTCGGTCCAGGAGGCGGCCATCGTCGGCCTGCCCCACGAGAAGTGGGGAGAGGCCCCGCACGCGTACGTCGTGTTGAAGCCGGAATCCGAGGCCACCGAAGCCGAGCTGATTGCATTCACGCGCGATCGCCTGGCTCATTTCAAGGCCCCCCACAGCGTCACTTTTGTCAAGGAGCTCCCCAAGACGGCCACAGGAAAGATCCAGAAGTACGTGCTGAGAAAGGGGGCCGCCGCTGTCGTCCGGCAGTAGCTAGTCGGGACCTCGGGATGCGGGACCAAATGTGACCACCGGCGGGACGACCAGCATCTCACCCGCTTCGGATTTGACCAGCTGCCATCCCCCCTCGTGGACCATCCAGTGGTGGCGATGGCAGAGCAGGACCAGGTTGTCGAGATCGGTGCTCCCGCCGTTGATCCAGTGCACGACATGGTGCGCCGCGCTCCACGACGCCGGCCTCTCGCAGCCCGGCCACCGGCAGTGCCCATCGCGAGCCGCCAGCGCCTTGCGCGCCGGACCGGAGACGACTCGCTTGGAGCGCCCGACGTCGATGGCGACCGACTCCTGCATCAGGATCCGCGTCAGGCTGCAGTCGCAGGCCAGCCTCTCCACCGTCCTGGCGGAGATGGGAAGCGAGAACTCCATCTCCGCCGCCGCAGAACCCAGC
>DASXBJ010000065.1:0-6243 GCA_036491755.1 Candidatus Dormiibacterota bacterium | reverse complement strand
ACGCCGTGCTTGTCGCGCTTGAAGTCGATCTTGCGATAGATCTTCTTGTAGCCGCCGCCCTGGTGGCGCGTCGTGATGCGGCCCTGGTTGTTCCTTCCGGCGTGCGTCGGGATGTGCTCGAGCAGCGTCTTCTCGGGCTCGTCGGTCGTGATCTCCTCGAAGCCGGAAACCGACATGAAGCGGCGGCCGGGGCTGGTGGGCTTGAACTTTCGAATCGGCATCAGACAGACCCGAACAGGCCATCGATTTTCTGGCCTTCGCCCAGTGTCACGATCGCCTTCTTCCAATCCGCGGTGTGGCCGGTCGCGGCGGCACGGCGCGCGTTGCGGCGCTTCTTGCCGCGCATGCTGACGGTGTTCACGTCGCGGACCTTGATGCCCTGCGCCTCGTACTGCTCCTCGAGCGCCTTCTTGATCTCCGTCTTGGAGGCGTGCGGCGAGACGCGGAAGGTGTACCGCCCCTGCGTGTACATCATGTAGGTGCGCTCGGTGATGACCGGGCCGATCACGATCTCGGATGCTGACCGGGTCGTCACCTGGCCTCCTCCTTGCGGCGGGGGCTGAAGTTCTCCTCGAGGAGCTCGATCGAGTCCTTCGAGAGGAGAAGGTAGGTGTGCGTGAAGAGATCTCGGATGCTCAGGTTGCGAGCCAGCACGATCTTGGCCTCAGGGAGGTTCTCAAACGAGCGGCTGACCACGTAGTTCGGCGCCGGCAACACAACGAGGGCCGAGCTGTCGAATCCGATCGCCGTCATGAGCTCGCGCGCCTGCTTGGTCTTTGGCTCGTCGAACACGAAGCTCTCGATCACTCTCACCTGGCCGTCGATGGCCTTCTGGCTGAGCGCGGACCGCAGGGCAAGGCGGCGCATCTGGCGCGGCATGCGCTGGGAGTAGCTCCGGGGGTGCGGGCCGAACACGGTGCCGCCGCCCTTCATCGACGGCTCGCGGATCGAGCCGTGCCGGGCGCGACCGGTGCCCTTCTGCCGGTACGGCTTGGCGCCGCCACCGGAGACATCGCCGCGTGTTTTGGTCGACGCGGTCCCCTGGCGGGCGTTTGCCATCTGGCGCAGGTAGGCCTGGTGCATGACGGGCATGTTCGGCGTCTCGGCGAAGATGGCCTTCGGGAGGTCGACCTCGCCGTTGCGCTCGCCGAGCGCGTCGAAGAACGGGACCTGCAGCGGGTTCGTGCTGGTCTCGGCCGCCGCTTGCTTGCCTTTCCGTGCGGCCGGCTTGCGGGTTGCCGTCTTCCGCGTCGCGGTCGCCTTGGTGCGGGGCGCCGTCTTCTTGGCCGCCGGCATCAGACCTTCCTCGGGTTGGGCTTGCCGGACGGGCCCTTGACCTTGACGCGCTTGGTGGATTGGCGGACGAGAACCAGCGCGCCCTTCGCGCCGGGCACGCCGCCCCTGACCAGGATGAGGTTGCGCTCGG
Source organism: Candidatus Dormiibacterota bacterium (assembly GCA_036491755.1). Lineage (GTDB taxonomy): Bacteria > Chloroflexota > Dormibacteria > Dormibacterales > Dormibacteraceae > DASXBJ01. The sequence continues at coordinate 4,817 of DASXBJ010000065.1, read as the reverse complement.
GGTCCACCCGCACGACCTTGTATGCGCGCGAGGTGGTGCGGACATTGCCCATCTGGCCCGACATGCGCACGCCTTTGAAGACTCGCGCGGAGTCGGTGGCGCCGATGGCGCCTGGCTGGCGGACGTTCATCGAGCCGTGGGACTCGGGACCGCGGCTGAACTTGTGGCGCTTGATGAGGCCCTGGAAGCCCTTGCCCTTGGAGTGGGCCGTGACGTCGACCAGCTCGCCCGCCGCGAAGATCTCCGCCTTCAGCTCCTGGCCCGCTTCCAGGCCTGAGTAGTTGCGGATCTCGACGACGTGCCGGTGAGGCTCGAGGCTGGCCTTCTTGAACATGCCGAGCTCGGCCTGGCTCAGCTTGCGTTCGGGGACCTCGCCGAACGCTATGCGCGCCGCTTCGTAGCCGTCCTTTTCCTTGGTGCGCAGTCCGAGGACCCTGCACGGGCCGGCCTCGAGCACGGTGACCGCCGAAGTGGTGCCGTCTGCGTTGAAGAGCTGGGTCATGCCCAGCTTCTTGGCGAGAAGGCCCTTCACGACTTGATCTCGATGCTGACGCCGGCGGGGAGCGACAGCCGCATGAGGGCGTCGACGACGCGCGGGTTGGGATCGAGGATGTCGACGATGCGCTTGTGAGTGCGCATCTCGAACTGCTCGCGTGAGTCCTTGTCGATGAAGGGGCTGCGGATCACGGTGAGCTTGGAGATCTCTGTGGGGAGAGGGATGGGGCCGGCCGTGCGCGCGTTTGTACGGCGCGCGGTGTCGACGATCTTGTCCGCGGCCTGGTCCAAGACCCTGTGGTCGTAGGCCTTGAGCCGGATCCGAATTTTCTGCGCCACTTGCTTGCCCTTATCCCTCTAATTCGTCTGTTACTTGACGACCTCGGTCACCACGCCGGCGCCGACGGTCTTGCCGCCCTCGCGGATGGCGAACCGAAGCCCTGGTTCGATGGCGATGGGCTCACCGAGGGTGATGTCCATCACCACGTTGTCGCCGGGCATGCACATCTCGACGCCTTCGGGGAGCTTGACCTCGCCCGTCACGTCGGTCGTGCGCATGTAGAACTGCGGGCGGTAGCCCGTCAGGAATGGCGTGTGGCGACCGCCCTCTTCCTTGCTGAGGACGTACACCTGCGCCTTGAACTGGGTGTGAGGCTTGATCGAGCCGGTCTTGGCGAGCACCTGGCCGCGCACGACGTCCTCCCGCTTGATGCCGCGCAAAAGGGCGCCGACGTTATCGCCGGCCTGGCACTCATCCATGTCCTTGTGGAACATCTCGATGCCGGTGACGACGGTCTTCGTGCTGGTCGGGTGGATCCCCACGATCTCGATTTCCTCGTTCCTCTTGAGCTTGCCGCGCTCGACCCGACCGGTGGTCACGGTACCGCGACCTTCGATGGTGAACACGTCTTCGATCGGCATCAGGAACGGCTTGTCGACGGGGCGCTCGGGCTCCGGGATGTAGGTGTCGACGGCGTTCATCAGCTCCATGATCTTGGGCGACCACTCGGGGTCACCCTCGAGCGCCTTGAGCGCGGAGATGCGAACGATGGGAATGTCGTCGCCGGGGTACTCGTAGCGGGTCAGGAGCTCGCGCAGGTCAAGCTCGACCAGCTCGATGAACTCCTTGTCGTCCACCATGTCGCACTTGTTGAGGGCGACCACGAGGAACGGCACGTTGACCTGGCGGGCCAGGATGATGTGCTCGCGGGTCTGCGGCATTGCGCCGTCGTTGGCCGCCACGACGAGGATCGCGCCGTCCATCTGGGCAGCGCCGGTGATCATGTTTTTGATGTAGTCCTGGTGACCCGGGCAGTCCACGTGCGCGTAGTGGCGCTTCTCGGTCTCGTACTCCACGTGGGTGATCGAGATGGTGATGCCGCGAGCCTTCTCCTCAGGCGCCTTGTCGATCTGGTCGAATGCCTTGAACTCGGCCAGCCCCTTCTCTGACAGCACTTTTGTGATGGCAGCCGTCAGCGTCGTCTTGCCATGGTCGATGTGACCGATGGTCCCGACGTTCAGGTGAGGCTTGGTCCGCTCGAACTTTTTCTTCGCCACTTTCTCCTCCTAACTAACTCCGCGACGTGGTACGGCGGCCCACAGCCTCCGCCAGGTTTCCAGGCATTTCTGCGTAGTGACTGAACTCCATTGAATACGTGGCCCGCCCCGAGGTCATGGATCGAAGTTCGGTAGCGTAACCGAACATCTCCGCGAGGGGCACGTTCGCCTTCACGTTCTGCGAGGTGCCTCTGCCCTCCATGCCCAGAATGTGCCCGCGTCGAGACGACAGGTCGCCCATCACGTCGCCGAGGTACTCCTCGGGCATCACCACGTCGACCTTCATGATCGGCTCGAGCAGGTATGGCTGAGCTTTGTGCAGCGCGTCCTTGATCGCCATCGATCCCGCGACGTGGAAAGCCATGTCGTTCGAGTCGACCGCGTGGTAGGACCCGTCGACCAGAGCGGCGATGATGTCGACCACCGGGTAGCCGGCCACGACGCCCGTCTGGAGCGCCTCGCGCACGCCCTTCTCGACCGATGGGATGAACTCGCGCGGGATGCGGCCCTGTGTGACCTTGTCTTCGAACACGAACCCGGTACCGGTCTCGCCCGGACGCACGTCCAGCTCCGCGTGGCCGAACTGGCCCTTGCCGCCGGACTGCCGGACGAATCGGCCGACACCGTGCGCAGGCTTCTTGATCGCCTCTTTGTAGGCGACCTGCGGCTTGCCCTGGTTGGCGTCCACCTTGAACTCGCGCATGAGGCGGTCGATGATGATCTCCAGGTGCAGCTCGCCCATGCCGGCGATGATCGTCTGGCCGGTCTCGTCGTCTGTGTGCACTTTGAAGGTCGGGTCCTCCTCGGTCAGACGCTGCAGCCCGATGCCGAGCTTGTCCTGGTCGGCCTTGGTCTTGGGCTCGATGGAGACCGAGATGACAGGCTCGGGGAACGTGATCGACTCGAGCAGGATCGGGTGGCTCTCGTCCGCCAGCGTGTCGCCGGTCGTCGTGGACTTGAGGCCGACGGCGGCCGCGATGTCGCCGGTGAACACCTCGTCGACGTCCTCGCGCCGGATCGCGTGCATGCGCAGGATCCGTCCGATGCGCTCCTTCTTTCCGTTGGAGGCGTTGAGAACGCCGGAGCCCGCCTTCAGCCGTCCTGAGTAGACGCGGAAGAACGTCAGCTTGCCGACGCCCTGGGGATCCATCTGGATCTTGAAAGCAAGCGCGGAGAACGGCTCGTTGTCGTCGTGCTCGCGCACCAGCAGCGTGCCGGTCTTCGGGTCGGTGCCTTCGACAGCCGGCACGTCGGCCGGCGACGGGAGGTAATCGACCACCGCGTCGAGGATCGGCTGCACGCCGCGGTTGCGCAGCGCCGCGCCGCAGAGCACCGGCACCAGGATGCCCGCCACGGTCCCCTTGCGGAGGGCGGCGTTGATCTGAGCCTCGGTCGGCTCCTTCTCATCCAGGTACAGATGCATGATCGCGTCGTCGAAATCGGCCACCGCCTCAATGAGGTCGTGACGATGCTGCTTGATGAGGTCGGCCATCTCCGCCGGCAGGTCCAGCGACTCGGTGTTCGTGGTGCCGAGGTCGTCCGTGTAGACGATCGACTGCATCGTCACAAGGTCGATATAGCCCTTGAACTGGTCTTCGGAACCGATCGGCAGCTGGATGGGCACGGCCCTCGCGCCCAGGCGAGTCCGTATCGACTGCAGCGAGCCGTAGAAATCGGCCCCGATCCGGTCCATCTTGTTGATGAAGGCGATCCGAGGCACGCCGTAGCGATCGGCCTGACGCCAGACCGTCTCAGACTGCGGCTCGACTCCGGCCACGGCGTCGAAAACCGCCACCGCGCCGTCCAGCACGCGCAGGCTGCGCTCGACCTCGACGGTGAAGTCCACGTGCCCGGGTGTGTCTATGATGTTGATCGCGTGCTCGCGCCACATGGCAGTGGTGGCCGCCGAGGTGATCGTGATCCCCCGCTCCTTCTCCTGGACCATCCAGTCCATGGTTGAAGCCCCTTCGTGGACCTCGCCCATCTTGTGGATCCTGCCGGCGTAGAAGAGGATCCGTTCCGTGGTCGTCGTCTTGCCGGCGTCGATGTGCGCCATGATTCCGATGTTTCGGGTTTTCTCGATCGAGACCGGACGCTCCTGCATCTTCAGTGCCACGCTCATCTCTCTACTAGTACCGGAAGTGGGAGAAAGCTTTGTTGCTTTCGGCCATCCGGTGGGTTTCCTCTTTGCGCTTGACGGCTCCGCCGGTGTTCTGCGAGGCGTCAAGGATCTCGAACGCGAGCTTCTCAGACATGCTTTTCCCGCCACGCTGCCGGGCGAAACGCACGATCCAGCGCCGGGCGAGCGCCAGGCGCCGCTCCGGCCGGATCTCGACCGGGACCTGGTACGTTGCGCCACCCACGCGCCGGGGCTTGACCTCGAGCAGAGGGGTGGCGTTACGGAGCGCCAGATCGAAGACCTCGAGCGGCTCCTTCTTGGCCTGCTTGCTGGCACGCGAGAGCGCGTCGTACACCACCTTCTCGGCCGTGGATCGCTTGCCCTTGCTCATGACGACGTTCACGAACTTGGCGATCGCCTCCGACTGATAGACCGGGTCGGGCGCGATGACACGCTTGACTGGACGGCTGCGACGAGGCATCTAGGCTGCCTTCGCCTTTTCCCGCTTGGCACCGTATTTCGAACGCGCCTTCTTGCGGTTCTTGGTGCCGGCGGTGTCGAGCGTGCCGCGGATGATGTGGTAGCGGACGCCGGGGAGGTCCTTGACGCGGCCGCCGCGGATGAGCACGACCGAGTGCTCCTGCAG
>DASXBJ010000064.1:0-19339 GCA_036491755.1 Candidatus Dormiibacterota bacterium | reverse complement strand
CCCTTCCTGCAGGGCGAACGCGACCGAGACCGCCGGGGTGAACGGTGTCATGCCCTTCTCGGCCCAGGTCTTGGCCTCCTTCCAGTCGAAATAGAAGCGCGGGGATCGCGCTTTGGCCTGCTGCGCCCAGGCCTGCTCGCTGACGCTCACGAGCGCGAAGCCAGGAGGAGCCATCCAACCCTTCTGCGATCCGCTGACCGCGACGTCGATGCCCCATTCGTCGGTCTTGATCGCAATCGAGCTGATCGAGCTGACGCCGTCGACGACGACGATCCGCTCAGCGTCGCGCGCGACGCGGGCGAGCTGCTGGATGGGGTTGGTCAGACCAGTCGACGTCTCGTTGTGGGTCAGCAGGACCACTTTCGCCTTCGGGTGCTTTTCCAGCACGCCTGCCAGGCCGTCCGGGTCCACCGGCCGGCCCCACTCGACCTCGAGGCGGACGACGTCGGCCCCGTAGGCGGCCGCCAGCGCGGCAAAGCGCTCGCCAAAGTTTCCGCAGAGCGCAACCACCACCTCGTCGCCCGGCGAGACCAGGTTGGCGACCGCGGACTCCAGGCCGCCGGTGCCGGACGAGGTCAGCAGCAGCAGATCGTTCGACGTGTTGAAGACACGCTTGGCGCCCGCGGTGATCTCGGCGAGGATCTGAGCAAACTCCGGACCCCGGTGGTCGATCATCGGGCGGTTCATGCTGCGGGTCACCCGCTCAGGAAGCGGTGTCGGTCCGGGTATGCGTAGCTGCGTCTGGAAGGTCATGGGCGCGCTCCAACAACGGATTGCGACGGCAGGATGATTTTAAGGGGCGACAACCGGTCGCCCCTTACCTCTTTCAGTGCTGCTCGGTCGTGTACGGAAGCAACGCGATGGCGCGAGCGCGTTCCAAAGCGGTGGTCAGCGGCCGCTGATGCCGCGCGCAGGTGCCGGTCACACGGCGTGGAAGGATCTTGCCGCGGTCGCTCACAAATCGCCGCAAGCGCGAGATCTCCTTGTAGTCGATGTACTTGATCTTCTCGACGCAAAAGGCGCAGACCTTGCGGTGCTGCCGCTTCGGCCCTCGCGGTCCGCCGCTCGAGCCTTGCTCACGGGGTGGACGGTTCATACCCATTGCCTAACTCCTAGAACGGGATCTCGTCCGGGTCGACGTCGCGCGGCGCGTCGTCCGGAGCGGGGATGTCGTCATGCGATGGACCGCCGGCGCCGCGGGCCGGCATGCCGGCGCTGCCGCCTGCCCCTCGCGGCTCGAGGAACTGCACGTCGTTCGCGATGATCTCGGTGACCCGGCGCTTCTGGCCGTCCTGCCCTTCCCACGACCGCGTCTGGATGCGGCCCTCGACGAAAACCAGAGCGCCTTTGCGGGTGTACTGAGCCACGGTCTCGGCGAGGTTTCGCTTGCCGATCGGGTAGGCGACGATGTTGTGGTAGTCGGTGAACTCCTTCTTCTCGCCGTCAGGGCCGCTGGACCATCGGTTGGTGGCGATGCTGAAGTTGGTGACCGCGGTCCCGCTGGGCGTGTAACGCATCTCCGGGTCCTTGGTGAGACGGCCGATGAGCAGCGCCTTGTTCAGGTTTGACATTTAAGACTCCTCCTCCCGATCCGTACGGCCTGCCGGTGCCGCCACCGCCTCAGACTCGACCCCGATCGGCTCCAGCACCACCTCCGCCGGCGGCGGCGGGACGGGGGGCACTGCAACCTTCTCCGGCTTGCGCACGATGAGATGCCGGAGGACCTCCTCGGTGATCTTCAGAGCGGCTTCGAGCTCGGGCAACCGCTCCGATGGGATCTGGAAATCCTGGAGGACGTACGAGCCCTCCTTCTGATGCTTCACCTCGTAGGCGAGCTTGCGCTTGCCCCAGAGGTTGGTGCGCTCGATGCTGCCACCTGATCGCTCGATCACGGTGTTGACGCGCTTGACGGCGTCCTGGACCTTGTCGTCATCCAGGTCCGCACGCAAGATGTAAAGAACTTCGTATTCCCTCAAAAGGGAGCCTCCTTCCTATGGGTTCAGGCCTCGGTCTATCGAAGGCGGGTGCCTCCGGCCGAAGCCAGAAAGGTCAGGTCGGTATTCTACCGTGGTCATGGCGACCAAGACCCGGCCGAAGAATGCTCCCCGCACCGGGAGCTTCGGAAAGGGTCGGCGACCGCCCGTCAAACCGAGTCGCGGCCGCGACATTCCGATCCTCCCGATCGCGGTCGGCGCCATCCTGCTGGCGCTGACGATCGGCCTGATCGTCTACATCATCGCCAACAACAAGCCGACCCCCGGGCCTGCGACTGCTGCCGGCGTCCCATGTGACCGCCTCGAGCACACCCAGGTCCACTACCACGCGGCCCTGCAGATCGTCTACCAGGGCAACGTGGTGTCCATCCCGGCCAACCTCGGCATCGTGACCGACTCGTCGGGCAGCACTTCGTGCTTCTACTGGCTGCACGTACACGCCCAGAACCCCAACGTGATCCACATCGAATCGCCGGCCAGCCAGACCTTCACGCTGGGCCAGTTCTTCGCAGTCTGGAACACCTGGAGCACGGCTGGAGGCGGCCCCACGGAAAAGCTCGATGCGACCCACGTCGCCACCTTGCCGGTGACCTCCGACCAGAAGCTGCTCGTCTACATCGACCTGGGTGACGGGCACGGGCCGCAACCTTTCACGGGCGACCCGAACACGATCGTCCTGAAGTCCCACGAGGTCATCACGCTGGAGATCACGCCGCCGGCGGTAACGCCGCCGCCGCCGTTCACGTTCACTTCGGGGCTTTAGCGCCGGCCTCCAGGAGCACCCTCGCCGCTCGGTAGTGCTCCAGCGCGTCACGGGTGTTGGCTTCGCGTTGGGCTCGATCCGCGAGCCGAAGGTGGGCTTTGATCGCGTCGCCCGCCAAGGTGAAGGTTTTGCCGCCCAGGCTCGCTCGCAGCCGCTGCAGCCGGTGGTGGTCCCCGCGCGCGGCGATCAGGTCTTTCTCTCGAGCTGCGATCGGCGCCGCCTCCTCGCGGCGCCCGAGTGAAACGAGAGCCTGCACCTGCGCGAGGCGCGCGTCGGTACCAAGCGGCCACTCGGTGGACTCGATCACCGGGCCGAGCGCGAGCAGCGCCTTCTGCGGGTCCCCGCGCGCCAGCAGCACCCTGGCCTTTTCCAGCGCCAGCTCGCGCTCCATCGCGGGCTCTCTGCCCTCGAGCAGGTAGTTGACGTCGGTGCCCAGACGGTCGGCGACTATGCGAAGGACGCGTGTCGATGGCTGCGCCCTGCCGAACTCGACCTGGTTCAGGAAAGCGCGGCTGAAATGGCCGCCCGTCACCTTGGCCAGGCTCATTCCACGTTCGTGACGGATCCGGCGGATGCGCTGTCCGAGGTTCTCAGTGTCTGCCACGGTGAATATGGTAAACCCGCGCTTTACAGATAGTCTCGCGGATCAAGGCTGCGCGTCAGACTCGTGAAGTTCCGAAAGCCGTTCGCGGTGACCAGCCCTGTGTCTTCGACACGCACACCGCCCAGGCCGAGGAGGTACAGGCCAGGTTCGACGGTGACCACGTCGCCCTCGCGCAAAGGCGCGGTTTCGGCATCACGCAGACCCGGCTTCTCGTGCACCTCGAGGCCGACGCCGTGCCCGGTGCTGTGATTCATCCTGGCGACGCCTTCCGGGCCTTCAAGGCCCTCGGTTGTCGTTCCAAAGCCGCGATCGACGAGGACCTGGCACACCGCGCGGTGAACGACGCGTCCTGAGACCCCGGCCCGGATCGACTCGATGCCGGCTTCGAGCGCCTGGACCGCGGCGGCATGCATTGTCCGGACCTCGTCGGATGGCTCGCCGACGACGACGGTCCGGGTGAGATCGCCGTGGTAGTGGGTGCTGCGGCTGGAGGGAAAGATGTCGATGATCACGGGTTCATTGGCCTTGATCGCGCCCTCGCCACGAAAGTGCGGCAGGGCGCATTCCGGAGATCCAGCGATGATCATGTCAGGGCAGACAAAGCCGAGCTCGGCCAGCGCGCCCTGGGCCGTGGCCATGAGCCGCTCCGAGGTCAGGACGGCGGTGCCGAGCCACAGCTCGCCTTCCTTGATCTCGGCCTTCGCGAGAACGCGAACGACCTCGACCACGGCCGCCTCGGCGGCGCGCTGCGCCTCGTGGATGGCCTCCGCCTCCTCCTTGTTCTTGCGCCGGCGCTCCTCGACGAACAGGTCGCGATCGACCTCCACGTCCAGCCCGGCGGCGCGCAGGTCCTCGAGATATACCGCTCGCAGGTTCGGCGAGACTCTGATGTTGGCGTCGCCCCTCTCACGGACCTTGGCCGCGGCCAGGGCAGGCCACCGTTCGTGCACGTAGGCGTCCCGGTCCATCTCGACTTTGGCGACGCGGCTCTGGGCGCGGGCGCGGTCGACCTCGAGAGGGCTGGCAAACAGGACCTCATCCCCGTCGGCGTAGCGGATGTACAGGCCGCTCTCCACGGAGAATCCGGTCGCGTACAAGAAGTGAGCGTCGGCGTCGCCGCTGGGTATGAGGACGAGCGCCTTCATCTCGGCGACCCCGAGAGGCGCTCGATCGCGGTCGCAAAGAGCGATGCCAGCACAGCGGGGGCCAGCGAGTCGACCTCCTCGGTCACCTGGGAGGCGAGGCGCTTCGGCAGCTGCCGGCCCACGAGCTCGATGTGCTGCTCGTACACCTTGCCCATGGAGCGATGGCCGGTCCGGCCCTCCAGGTTCAGCCTCTCCTGGACCTCGTACCCGCCGGTGTAGGCGACCTCATAACCGAGCCCGCGAAGCTGCACGAGGTCGCGCCGCAGGGTTCGTTCAGACACGCCGGCACGCTCCGCCAGCTCGAACGGGTTCAAGCCAGGCTCAGCGATGACGACTGAGAGGACGCGGAGGAGGCGGGCCAGACGGCGGGCGCGATTCACACCAATGAAGGTAATGCGAAGTGGAGCCGGAGGCCAGACTCACTCGGCGTTCCCCTTCCAAGCCCTCCCAACATGCTGTGGGAGAGGATCGGGTTCCGTTATCCGATCTCTTCCCAGGAGGTGGCGTTGCCTTCAAACGGGTCCGGCTCGGCCTCTTCCTGGTTCCCGACCTTCTGGTGGAACCTGCTCGCGATCATCTGGTAGGCCATCGCCTTGGGGATGCCCAGCTTGGTGAGCGACTTCACCTCGTCCGCCATGACCTTGTCCCGGGCGGTCTCGACAGCCGCGAGCACCTCTTCGATGGATGCAGTTCGCTTGACCATTCCTTCGAATGATACCCAACGGGTTAGGGCCGGAAACGTCTCCTCCTAAACGACGGTTAGCCTCGCCTTAAACTTGTAGCTGTAACTGTCGCGGCCGTTGGTGGTGGGGGGTATGGATGCCGACCGACTACGCACCCGACAAGATCAGAAACGTGGTCCTCCTGGGCCATTCTCACGACGGCAAGACCATGCTCGCAGAGGCGATGCTCTTCGCCTCCGGCGCGGTCCCAAGGCTTGGCTCGCCCGACCAGTCGACCGCCACGACCGATTTCGAGCCTGAGGAGCAGAAGCGGCGAATCTCGATCAACCTCGGGGTCGCGTTCGCGGAGCACAACGGTTACAAGATCAACATCCTCGACGCGCCGGGCTTCTTCGACTTCGCCGGCCAGGTGCTCAGCGGGCTGCGAGCGGCCGAGGCGGCAGTCGTCGTGGTCGGGCCGGGATCCCAGCTCGCCGTGGGGACAGAGGTGGCATGGGAGCACTGCAACAGGACCAGCAAGCCGCGAATCGTCGTGGTCAACAAGCTGGACAAGGAGAACTCCGACTTCTACGCCGCGGTCGCCGCCATGCGCGAGCATCTGGTGCCGAAGCCTTTTCCGCTCCACCTTCCGATCGGCGCCGAGCAGGAGTTTCGCGGAATCGTCGACCTCCTTCACCTGAAGGCCTTCGTCTCCACACCCGACGGCAAGGGCAGCGAGATCCCCATCCCGGATGAGATGCGAAAGCCGGTTGAGGACTACCGCGGCCAGCTGATCGAGGCGGCCGCTGAGAGTGACGACTCGCTGCTGGAGAAGTACCTGGACGCAGGGACGCTCAGCGAGGAAGAGATCCAGCGCGGCCTCCGCGAAGGCATCCTCGAAGGCAAGGTGGCGCCCGTGATCTGCTGCTCGGCGACCAAGCTCCTGGGCGTGCGCACTCTCATGTCGACCATCGCCGAGCTCATGCCTGCGCCGGCCGTCGAGCCGGACAAGCCCACCAAGGCCTTTGTGTTCAGCACCGGAGGCGACCAGTTCGGCCGGGTCAGCTATTTCAAGGTGGTGGCAGGATCGGTCAAAGCCGACGCGCACCTGCCGAACCTTTCGCGCGGCGGAGAGGAGCGGCTTGCGCAGATCTTCTACCCGCGAGGCAAGGAGCATGTGGCGGCGACGGAGATCCGTGCCGGCGACATCGGAGCGGCGACCAAGCTCATGCACACCCTCACCGGCGACACGCTGGGGTTGAAGGACGGCGGCCCGCTGCCTGCGGTTGATCTGCCGGGCCCGGCTTACAGCGTCGCGATCACGCCGAAAACGCACGGCGACGAGGAAAAGATCTCGAGCGGGCTGGCCCGGTTGAGCGAGGAGGACCCGACCCTCCACGTCGAGCGGCTGGAGGAGACCAAGCAGCTCGTCATCGCCGGGCTGGGAGACGTCCACATCGATGTCACGCTCGAGAAGCTGAAGCGCAAGTATGGAGTCGACGCCACCACCGCCCCGCCGAGGGTGGCCTACCGGGAGACCGTGCACGGCCACGCTCGCGCCGAAGGCCGCCACGTGAAGCAGTCGGGTGGTCACGGCCAGTACGGGGTGTGCGTCATCGAGGTCGGGCCTACGGCCCGGGGGGAGGGCTTCGTCTGGGAGGACAAGATCTTCGGCGGCTCCATTCCCCACAACTTCAGGCCGTCGGTCCAGAAAGGCATCGTCGACAACATGGCGAAGGGGGTGGTCGCCGGCTACCCGATGGTCGACGTCCGGGTGGCGCTGGTCGACGGCAAGTTCCACGCGGTCGACTCGAATGACATGGCGTTTCAGATCGCGGGCTCGCTGGCGATCCGCAGAGCGGCGCTCGACGCGGGGCCAGTGCTCCTGGAACCATTGGTGGAGGCCACCATCCGCGTGCCCGAGAAGTACCTGGGCGACATCATGTCCGACATCAATACCAGGCGCGGCAAGATCCTCGGTACGGAGCCTGACGACGGATACCAGAACGTCAAGGCGACCGTGCCCGAGTCGGAGATGCTCCGGTTTGCGCTGGACCTGCGGTCGATCACGCAGGGACGCGGCAGCTTCCAGAAGAAGTTCTCGCACTATGAGGAGATGCCGGCGCACCTGGCCAAGGGCATCATCGAAGAGTTCCAGAAGCTGCACGAAGCCGCCGGCTGACCGCTCGGCCGGCAGACCGGCTTAGTATCCGGGCGTGAGTCCGCCGAGCGCGCACGACGTCTGCGTCATCGGGGGCGGGGTGACCGGCGCGGGCGTCGCGCGCGATCTCTCCCTGCGCGGCCTCTCGGTGCTTCTCCTCGAGAAAGGAGATTGGGGCGGCGGCACCAGCGGCTCATCGAGCTGGATGATCCACGGCGGCCCGCGCTATCTCGAGTTCGATTGGGACACCACGAGAACGTCGACGAAGGACGCCGGCCACATCGTGTCGATCGCCCGCAACCTGGTCTACCGCGTGGTCTTCCTCATCCCGGTCCTCCCCGGCGACCGCAACAACATCGAGCGGATGGAGACGGCCATGGAGGTCTACGACCGGTTCCAACCGCTCAAAGGAGCGCATCCGCACCGGCGTTTGAGCCGGGCCGAAGCCCTCGAGGCGGAGCCGGGGCTGACGCCCGAGCTGATCGGTGCAGTGACGATGGAGGAGTGGGGCGTGGATCCGCATCGGCTCGTGTACGCCAACGTGCAGGACGCGGTCGTCCACGGCGCTCGGGCAATCAATCACGCGCGAGTGGTCGAGGTCGTTCGCGACGGCGGCAAGGTGATCGGCGTCCGGTACCGGGACTCCGATGGCTCCCTGACGGAGGCGCGCACACGAGTTGTGGTCAACGCGACAGGCCCGTGGTCGCCAGAGGTCGGTGGAATGGCCGGCGTGGTGGTGCACCTGCGGCCGGCCAAGGGAATCCACATCATCTACCCGCACCGTATATCGAACTTTTCGATCAGCGCCGAGTCGATCGACGGTCGCGACCTGCTGATGGTGTCGCACAGCGGTTTCACGCTGCTCGGAACGACCGACGACGATTTCTACGGCGACCTGGACTCTGTCGACGTGCTCCAGGACGAGGTGGAGTATCTCCTGCAGGGAATCGAACGGGTCTTCCCGTCCATCCGGCAGTACCGGCCTGCCCGCACGACAACCGGGGTGCGGCCGACGCTGCACAAGTGGAGACGCTACGAAGACGAATTGTCCCGCCGCTACGAAGTCATCGACCACGCGTCCCAGGGAGTCGATGGCTTCGTCACCATCGCCGGCGGAAAACTTTCCATGTACCGGTTGATGGCCGAGCAGACCTCCGACGTCGTGTGCCGGAAGCTCGGCCACCAGGCCGCATGCACGACAGCAACGCGGCCTCTACCCGGCAACGAATCCGACGTCGAGGCGCCGGAAGAGCTGGCTCGCCGCGCTGGGATCTCCGCGCTCGCCGCGGTCAAGCTGCAGACACGCCATGGATCGAACGCGGGCAAGGTGCTCGACGAGGGAGGCGGCGGCAACACACGGCTGCTTTGTCGCTGCGAGCCCATCGCTGAAGCAGAGCTCATATTCGCGACGCGACACGAGCAGGTTCGTTCGCTGGCGGACGCATTCCGTCGAGTCGGGCTGGCCGCCGGGCCGTGCGCGGGCGCTGCTTGCGTGATGCGCGCTGCGGAGGTGATCGGACGCGAGCTTGGATGGAGCGCATCGCAAAGGTTCGACGCGGTCCGCGAGTTCATCCGCGGGTCATGGCTCGGACGCGCGCCGGTCCTCGGCCACTCGGGGTGGGCCGAGGAAGAGCTGGCCCGGGGCTCGCTGCGAGGGCTCAACGTCTGATGGGTCGCACCGACTCGCTGGTCAAGCTGGCGTGGGCGTATGGCGTCCACCAGACCCGGCGGCGGATGCAGCGTCCGCGCTCGCAGCTGCGCTCGCTCCTCGAGACCTACGCGGAAGACGGAATACGGGCGCTCGAGCCAGCTGAGCGGGAGCGCCTTCCCGCCCTCGTCGGATGCATCAACTGCGGACTTTGCGCGCTGGCCGCCGGCCGCATGGGCAGGACTCGCCTACCGGATGTCGCCACCTCTTATGTGCGCCTCTACGCGCGGTTGAGCCTGGCGTCCTCAGACATCGAGGGCGATACGCCCGACGTCGAGGCTGCGGCGGCCGCCTGCCCGGTCGGAGTTCCGCTCGGCGAAGTGGCCGCGATCGTGCGGCGGTTGAGCGCGGGCTGAGGCCGCGGAGCGACTCGCCAGGCCGCCGTCCCAATGCGGATCAACCGCCGATCCCGCTCCGGATATGACTGATCCACGTTCTCGGTTGTCTCTTGCAGTGGCCGCAGACACGATGGCGCCGACCTGCCGCGCCCAGGCGCCCGTGCCTCGCACAAGCCTGGCGGATTCCAGGCGCGCGACTCGAAAAGGGGTTGCTACTTATCCACATTCTGTATACAGTCTGGGGACATCACACAACATCTAGCGCCAATGATCAATCGAATGTCGCTCCCCGTCAAGCTCTGGCGTGCGGCCAAGAGCTTCCTGGCCCGCGTCGCCGCCATGTTCAACGCCTGGCCGGCGGACGATTTCGGACGCTTCGCGAACGCATCGGTGGGCACGGGCATGCCGGGCGCAACGGCGGCGATGGAGCCGGCGCCCCCGCGGCCGCCGGCAACCGTCCCCCCGGCCGCATTCGAGGTCCGCTTCATGAGGCTGCACTCCGAGGGCAGGTTCGACGAGATGTGGGACATGCTGGCTGAGGACGCCCAGCGGGCATGGGGCGGACGGGAAACGTTCATGCGCGACATGCCCCGACTCGACGGCGATACAGAGCTGCTGGAGGTCAGGACCGTCAGCGTCGCCGTGCTAGACGACTGGACCGACCAGACTCATCGGCGAAGCTACAACAACGTCGCGCGATTGGTGATGCGATACCGCGTCAAGCAGCAGTGGAAAGAGTGGACATTCGACCGACAGGTCCACCTCGTTCCCGCGGCCGGAGGGTGGCGAACACTGTGTTACCCAACTAGAGGTGGAGTCGCGGCAGGCCGCTGATATAGTGGGCTTGAGGCCATGCTTCAGCAAACCATCGAAGAGCAGCAGCGCGACATGCGTTGGCATCGCCGGCGGAAGCGCGCGATGACCCCGCGCCACCTGCTGCAGGAATCGGACGAGCTTCTCTACTGGGTCGAGGAATGTCTCGTGCACGAGGTTCGCATCGTGCCGGGATGGTTGATCTCGCGATTGATGGTTGTCCTGCGACATGCCCATCCTCAGCTGCCAGGACGGCTCGGACGCGAGCGCCGACCGGGTCCGGTGATGGAGATCATCTATGACGCCCAGGCTGCGTTGATGGAACAGGCATGCCGCAATCGCGGCCCCGCGGAAGTGATTCCGCTGTTCGCCCGCGCTCGCGAGCGGATGCTCAAAGAAGCGACCGTCTAGTCAGATTCGTGTGAAGGTCGACCTCCACCTTCACTCGCATTACTCGCACGACGGACGCAGCTCGCTGCAGGAAATCATCACGCGCTGCCAGGAGTGCGGCCTGGAGCGCATCGCCCTCACCGACCACAACAGGGTCGACGGTGCGCTGGAGCTCGCACGAATCGCTCCTGACCTGGCGATCGTGGGCGAGGAGGTCAAGACCCTCGAGGGCGAGGTGATCGGACTTTTCATCACTCGCCGCGTGCCCCCGTTTCTTCTGCCCGAGGATGTGCTCGATCTCATCCACGACATGGGCGGCCTCACATACATCCCGCACCCTTTCGATCGCAACCGGGCCAACTTCGCCGGCGAGCGTGTGGTCGAGCTCGCGGACCGAATCGACATCATCGAGACCTATAACCCGTGGTGCGATGCGACCGCCAACCGGGCGGCCGCGGCCCTTGCGGAGGAGCTCGGCAAGGTGGTGGCGACGGGCTCCGATTCGCACGCGGCTTCTGAGCTCGGCCGAAGCTGGATGGAGATGGAACCGTTCTCCGACCCGCGCGACTTTCTGGACAAGCTGAGATATGCGCGCCACGTGGTCACTGCGAGCAGCGGCACGGGGCGACGTGCCTGACCCGACGGAGCTCCTGGTCGCGGGCTCCGTCGCCCTTGACACGCGTGACGGGCCGTTTGGCAAGGTCAAAGAGGAGCTAGGCGGCTCGGCCGTCTTTTTCGCATTGGCCGCAAGCCTGATCTATCCCGTCAAGGTGGTGGCCCCGGTTGGCAGGGACGGGGCCGAGCGCGTCGCGCACATCTTTGATGGCCGTCCCATCGATACGTCTGCGCTGCAGGTGCTCGACGCTCCGACCTATCGCTGGAGAGCCCACCAGGAGCACGGCCGGAACGTGGACCTTGGCAGCGCCGACGAGATCTACGACGATTGGGAGCCTTCGCCGCCGGAGGGCTTCACGGGGTGGGTCTTCGTCGGCTCGATGCGCCCCGATCGACAGGCTCAGGCGATGCGCAAGCTGGCGAGCGCGGGGTTGCTGGCTGCCGACGCGATGCTGTCATATCTCAACGCGCGACCGCCGGAGTCCAAGGACGTGCTGCGACGCGCCGGATGGTTCTTCTGCAACCAGGAGGAGTTCGCGGCGCTGGGCGGCGGCCATCCGGAAGACTTCCGGCGACAGTGGTGGCTCGACGGCCTTGTGTTGAAGGCGGGCGCGCAAGGCGTCACGGCGTATACGGCCGACGGCAGCTTTCATGTGCCGGCCGTCAAAGCTCGGCCAATCATCGACACGACAGGAGCGGGCGACGCTTTGGCGGGTGGCATGCTCGCGCGATGGTTGAGCACCGGAGCCGAGCGGGGCGGCCTGGTCGATGCGCTCGCATGCGGCGTGGCCTGCGCATCGCTCGCCATCGAGTCGATCGGCACACGCGGCATCGCCACGGCGACACCGCGGCTGCTGGAGGAGCGCCTGGCGGAGGTTGTCGAATGCATGCGCAGCGAGTCGTGATCATCAACGGGGACCTCGTCGAGCAAGAGGTCGACGCAATTGTCAACGCCGCAAACAGCGAACTCATGCTTGGTGGCGGGGTGGCCGGCGCGATTCGCCGTCGAGGCGGTCCGACGATTCAGGCTGAATGCGACGCGCATCCACCGGTGAGAGTTGGTGAAGCGGCCATCACCGGTGGCGGCGAACTACCTGCTCGTTACGTCCTTCACGCCGCGAGCATGCGTCTGGGTGGGCGCACCACGCGGCCGGCACTGGCGTCGTCGATGGACAGCGTGTTTCGGTTGGCGCGTGAGAACGGTGTGAAGACAATCGCGATTCCCGCAGTTGGCAGCGGCATCGCCGGCTTTCCGATGGACGAGTGCGCGCGCGTCATGGCCGAATGCTTGCGTCGTGCGCAACAACAGGGTTGGGAACCCGAAGAGGTTCGCTTCGTGCTGTTTGGAGACGAGGCCAGGCATGCTTTTGAGGGTCCGTTTTGGTCCGCATTCCGGCCCCTTTCCGGCCCGCTCGGCTGAATTCGATTTGAACTGGGGTTGTATTGAGCAAAGACACGCCCCTAGAATGGGGCAAGTCCGACCCCGAACAGAATCTCGTATAAGGACGGTGACTACTTGGAAGGCTACTGCTTGAAGGACAAGAGAAAGGTCGAAATGAAAGACCCTCAGCCGATCACGATGAAGAATGGGAAGCCGGCAACAGTTGGGACATGCCCAAACTGCGGCACCAAGATCTACAAGATCGGCAAGGCTACGGCGTAACAGAGCTTTCGAGAGTTTTCGACTGAGGACCGTTCCGATGGAGCGGTCCTCATCTTTTCTCAGGTCGTTATCGGTGGCTCCAGTGCTGCAAGCAGTACATCGGTCGCCGAGACCGCCTCATCGACGCCGAGCATCTTGAAGATCTCAACGTTCGATGGGTTGTTCACGCGCGCAATCGTCTTCTTGACGCGGAAGTGGCGCTTGGCCATCTGGAGGGCGATGAGATTGTCTTCGTCATCGGCCGTTACCGCGACGATGGCATCCGCGCGCTCGATACCGGTCTGCGACAGGAACTTCACCTCGCAGCCATCGCCTCGCATCACGATGCTTCCGAGCTGGGTCTCCAGCCATTCGGCGCGCCTTGCATCTCTCTCGATGAGCGTCACCTCGTGACCACGTTCCACGAGGTCACGAGACATGTAATAGCCGACAGTGCCGCCGCCGACGACGATCACGTACATCGGTCAGCGCCCCTCCAGCAGCATCTTCTGAATGTGCTTGGCGCCGTCGATTGTCGGACAGATTGTGTGCAGGCCGAGCTTCTCATACGCGTCCGCCCGCTCGGGATCGTAGATGCGCGCGACGACGTGAGGCACTTTGAAAACATGCTTGGCGATCTGCGCGGCCATGATGTTGCGGTTGTCGCCCTCAGTCACCGCCACGAAGCCGTCTGCGTGCTCGAGTCCGGCTCGGCGCAGCACATCGGCGTCAGTGCCATTGCCCACGACCTGGTCGCCCTTGAAGTCGCGGGTCAGGACGCCGCGCGAAGCGGCGCGTGAGAACTGGTTCGGATCCCGATCGACGATCACGACCTCGTGCCCGGCTCGGTCCATGTCGGACGCTATCTGCGATCCGACGCGTCCACATCCCACGATGACGAGCCTCAAAGCGGGTTGATTATAGGGAGGCTGGTTGTTGGGCTTTCACGCGGGCTTGTAGGATTTGCTCGCGTGCGCTTCCCCTTTACGTTCATGGGTCTCGTGGCGCTTGGGATCGGGCTGTGGGTTTTCGCGTACCTGGCGGGGCACCGCGCGCTCGACGCTGGTTCGCAGGAGATCGCCGGCGCGACCGGACTCGTTTGCATCGGGTTTGGGGCCTACGTGCTGATCCGGCGCATGCGACGAGGCCCGCAGAGCTGATGGGCGACCACGGCCCGCACACGCACCCGACGACGTCCAGGAAAGTGCTGGTGGCGGTGGGCGGCCAGGCGATCGACGCCGAGACGGTCAGGCTGGCCTGCCGGATGACCGATCCCCAGAGCGGCCGGATCTATGGCGTCCACATCATCGAGGTGAACCGGTCGCTGCCGTTGGGGGCGGTCCTGGATGAGGTGGTCGAGCGCGGAGAGCAGATCCTGGACGAGGTCGAGAAGCTGGCCGCCGCATCCCAGCTGCCTGTCGAGACGGAGCTAGTCCAGGCCCGCGACACTGGGCCGGCGCTCGTCGACGAGGCGGTCGAGTGGGGTGCGGACCTCATCGTCATGGGACTGCCGTACAAGCGGCGTTTCGGGGAGTTCAACCTCGGCAAGACCGTGCCGTATGTCCTGAAGAACGCCACCTGCCGGGTCATGCTGTTCCGCGAACACCGAGAGCACGCCGACTAGCTGAACCGCCACCCACCCGCCCGCCTGTCCCTTGCGGGCCCTCCCTCTCCCGGCTCGGCTCCCTCCCCCAGCCCGCCAGCCTATCGTGCAACTTAACGACCTCGACCGGCCATGCCAACCGAGGTTGTTAAGGTCAGCGGGATGGCGAATCGTGAGGCTCCGCGGCCAAAGGACTCCTATCTCGCACGCCTGTGGGCCGAACTGGGGCGGGCCGGCGGTGAGCACGACGCATTCATCAAAGTCATCATCGTCGAGCGCATCACCAAGGCGACCGTCCTCATCGCACTTGCGATTGGGCTGCTGGTGGCTGGTCGGAAGGGTTGGCTCGCAGTCGTAGCCGACTATGCGCAGGACCAGCTGAATCTAAACGTCGGCCACAGCATCATCGTCCAGCTGCTGCTCAAGGCGCTCGTCCTGGTCGGCAGCTACAACCACGTGACGGTGCTGGCGATCGGCGCCATGGGTTACGCGCTGCTCGAGGGCACGGAAGGAGTGGGTCTTGCCATGCGCCGCCGCTGGGCGGAGTATCTGACAGTCATCGCGACCGGAGTCCTGATTCCGTACGAGCTATACGAAGTCGTGCACCGTTTGACGATCTTCAAAGCTGGAGCGCTGCTATTGAACGTTGCTGTGGTGGGCTACCTGGCCTACCGGAAGCGCTTGTTTGTCGGGGTGTGAAGACGGCGTCAGCCACGCACACGTGAAGCCCGCCCGGTGCATCACATAGCGCATCAACGCTCCGAGGGTCTCCAACCCATAGACGGTGGACGTGCTAAAGCTGATCGAGCTGGCGTCCTCGTGGTACTTGCCGATCGCCGGCACCTCCCCGATCTTGAAGCCGAACGTCGCCGCCTGGATCAACACCTGCGTGTCGAACACGAAGTCATTGCTGTTCTCCAGGAATGGAATGGCTTCGAGAAAGCGGCGCGAATAAGCGCGGTAGCCGGTGTGGTACTCGGAGAGCTGTAGCCCAAGCACTCGATTTTCCGCGGCGGTCAGAAACCGGTTGCCCAGCCTCTTCCACCACGGCATTCCGGCCTTGGCGGGATCAAGCCCGAGCCAGCGGGAACCAAGCACGATATCGGCCTGACCATCCTCGATCACGCGGCAGAGGTTGGGGATGATCGCGGGGTCGTACTGGCCATCGGGATGCAGCATGACGACGACGTCGGCGCCCATCTCCAATGCTGTGCGGTAGCAGGTTTTCTGGTTGCCTCCGTATCCGAGGTTGCGCTGATGGCGGATGACATCGAGATGGAGCGCGGTCGCCACGCTCACCGTCGCGTCTGCGCTGGCGTCATCGACGAGCAGGATGCGGTCGGCATGCCCCTGCGGAATGTCGCCCACGACTTCGACGAGGGTTTTGGCCGCCTTGTATGCGGGCAGGACGATCACTCGACGAGGCCGAGGGCCGCTCCACGCCAGCTCGCCGAGCGGGATCGGTTCCGGTCGCACGGCCATCCTCTCGATCGTCAGGTATGCCGCCACCGCCAGCGCGCCGACCGCGGCCGACCAGAAGTTGATCGCGAGTGTCATGTCGATCGCGGCGTAAGCGAAAAAGAGAACCAGCGGCGCCGCCAATGACCAGCGCAGCTCGTGCGCCAGAGCCAGGTCGGCCAGCGCAAAACCCGGAATCACCAGCAGTGCGAGGTCGTGGATGTTCTGGTGCGGACTCAGGACGAGCGATGCGGCGATGGCGAGCGCGAAGTCGAGCCGCGCCTTGTTGGGCCGCCAGCTGAGCGACAGTGCCACGAGGGCGAGCAGCAGCAGGAGGATGGTGAGTGCGATCGCCTGACCACCACCGCTGAACGCCTCGAGGATGTTGCGCAGCGAATAGACCGCCGTGTCTGTGTACACAAGCTGGCCGCTGCTCGGCAACCGGCCGCCAATCGCCCAGGCGCCGACCGCGCCCAGATAGTTCACGACGGGACTGATGCCGAACGTCAACACGGAAAGCAGTCCCAAGACCGCGACCACGCCTCCGAATGCGGCCAGGGCGCGCCAGGCGCGCCTTGCGATGAACAGGACCGGCACCAGCAGCAAGAGCTGCGGCTTGGCCAGCGCAAGCGCGCTGAAAGCGCCTGCCCAACCCTGCCGTCCGCGCGCCCACGCGGCGTAAGCCGCTGCGAGAGGAACCAGAACCACCAGGTCGGACTGGCCCTGCAAGACCGTGACGAAGAGCGGGAAGAAGCCCGCGATCATCGCGGCTGCGACGATCACGGCCCGTCCGTGGATGCGAATGCTGCTGCGCACCAGGGTGGCAATCAGGACTCCGGCCAAAAGGACGTTGAAAGCCGCCATCGCGTAGTAGGCGCCGCGATAGTCGAGGTAGGCGAGCGGTGCGATCAGCAAGGTGTAATAGGGCGGGTGAAAGTAGGGCAGGACGATGAACCGGCCGGCTTGCTGACCGGTGACCTGGAGCTCGAACTGCTTCTGCAATGCGAGGTCGTACACGGCAGATCCACCGTTGAGCACGAACAATTTCGCCGCCGAATAGAACGAGAAGAAGTCGGGGCCTTTCAGGTCACCGCGTATGAAGGTGAACCAGTACACGGTCCAAAAACCAAAGGAGCCAAGCGCGGCGCCCGTCGCGGCCGCGTAGCCGATGCGCAACCACCTTGCCGCACGATCTGGGTTCATCGTCCGGTGTCGAGTCGAAGGGCGAACCGTTCAGGCAGCCTGGCCTTCCTGATTGCGCGCTGCGCGCCCTTGATGTCGTAGCGGACGCGCCGGAACTCGAAGGTGCCCTGGTCGACGTCCCAGATGCCGTAGCTCGCGGTGGGCAGGCCGTCTCGAGGCTGACCCACGCTGCCAGGGTTGATCAGCGCCGGCCCCTCGAGCCGAAACGTGTCCACGCGATAGTCGTGCGTCACGGTTCCGTTCGAGAGGCCGAAGATCCCGGGCACGTGTGTGTGGCCGTGGAAGCACAAGCCGCCGTGGAGGAGCTCTAGGTTGGCGTGAGCCACCGCTGTATCGAGCACATATTCGTAGATGTGATCGCGCGGGCTTGCGTGCACCAAAAGGACTTCGTGTTCGATCTGGCTGTCAGGAAGGCGCCGCAACCAGTCCAAGCGTTCATCGCCGACCACCTCGATGGTCCAGCGGACGACGGAGGCCGCATCCTCATTGAACCACTCCAGGATCTCAGGGTCAGTGCATGCTCGGTCATGGTTGCCGACCAGGGTTGGCCAACCTCTGTTTGTGACCTCATCGACACACCGTTTCGGATCACCGCCGTACCCGACGACATCGCCCAGGCACAGCGTTTGATCCACGGCGGGGCAGTCGCGGAGTACCGCCTCCAGCGCCTGCCAGTTGGCATGGATATCGGACAGAAGCGCGACCTTCAAACCGGCCTCTCGTACAACCGCGGATAGATGTGGTCGAAAAGGATCCGCAGGGTGGCCGCGATCGGAACGGCGACGAACATGCCGAGGATTCCCGCCCAGCTGAAACCTGCGATGAACGCGACGATGACAAGGATCGGCGGCAGGCGGACCGCGTCTCCCATCACCTTCGGGTAAACGAAGTTGAGGATGATGTTGGAGATCAGAAAGTACAGGACGGCGATGAGCAAGGCTTTGAGCGGACCCGCAGCAAGGCCGACGAGGATTGCTGGCACCGCTCCCACGAATGGACCAAGGTAAGGGATCAACGCAGTGATGCCGGCGATGAGTCCCAGAGCGATGGGGTCTGCAAGACCAAGCGCAGCGGACGCCACCCCGCACAGAAATCCAATGAGGGCCGCGATGATCAGCTGGCCCCGTACGTAGGCATAAAGCATCTTTCTGACCTTTCGCCAGATCTGGTCGAAGTCGGTGCGGTAGTCATTGGGCACGATGCGCCTGAGGTCTCGTCGCGCGTCTTGAGCGTCGAGCGACAGAAGGAACGCCACGATGAACATCAGGACCAGCTGCAAGAGCGTGGTAAGGGCTGTGATCCCGATGGTGAGGGCGTTGCCAAACTGGCCGAGCAGGTAGTCCTTGAGGTGCGAGTTGATCACCTCCGTGGTGCTTTTCAGGTCGATCGCGATGCCGAAGATTTGGATCGGCGAACCCTGAAGGCTGTTGATGCGGTCCTGGGCGGCCGAGGCCAGACCCGGCGCCTGGACCTGGAGCTGGCCCACCTCGCTGATCCCCAACGGGACGATGAGGAGCACAAGGCCGGCGAGCGCCACGATGATGACCACGAAGATGATGGCGATGGCGAGCACGCGTGGGATTCCGGCCGCCGTGAGGCGCGTGACAGCAGGTTGGATCAGAAAAGCGATGGCGCCGCCCAGCACGAAGGCGCCCACGAAGTCCCGCACGAGGTAGAGCACGATGACTGCCGTCAGCAAGGCGCCGATCCCGAATGCGATCTGGAGATAGCGTCGTCGTCGTTTGGGGTCTAGCGACCAAGCCGAGATCGCCAGCCCGGCGATCGGGGCTGTGATCTCCGGCTCCTTTTCGCGGGGCGTGCCCGAGTGCGGATCCGGACGCACGTTACGCAATCACCGCAGTATGACGAGCAGGAAGGTCGGCAGAGCCGGTTAAGTCTTTGCCTGGCGGAGCGTGGCTTCCTCGTAAGCGGCACCGTGCAAGGGGTTGGTTGTACTCCTGCCGGCCGCGATCGCGTACATGGCCAGGAGCACCAGACCGATGCCCAGGAAGCCATAGGCAGCCTCGGGGCTGAACTGTTTTGTGATGAAGCCCCCGACGGCCGTCCCGACAATGCTGGCCGTCTGAACCAGACCGAAACGAGTAGCCATGACACTGCCTCGGTTCGAAGGATCAGCCGCCTCCAGAATCGCAGTCTGATTCGCAACGGCGTAGATCGGATTGCCGACCGAGGCGATGAACAACGCAAGCGCGATGATGACAATCATTGAACTAGTTGTC
>DASXBJ010000063.1:0-11953 GCA_036491755.1 Candidatus Dormiibacterota bacterium | reverse complement strand
GTTCTCCATCACCGCCGGCACCGTGAAGACCTTGCTCGGCCGCCCGTACCATGTTCCTTCCGCCTACTTTCCGCACGGCGTCTACCTGGAGGTGGCGGCCAAAATCAAGAAGCGCCTGCGCGTGCCGATGCTTTACGCCGGCCGCATCGTCCACCCGCGTGAGGCCGAAGCGGCGCTCGCGAAAGGGTTCACCGACCTCGTGGGGATGACGCGCGCGATCATCGCCGATCCCGAGATGCCGAGGAAGGCGTCCAGCGGGCGGCTGGCGGAGATCCGCCCCTGCGTCGGCGCCAACGAGGGCTGCATCGGCCGCCTGTACCAGGGCCTGCCCATTGAGTGCGTCCACAACCCCGCGATCGGGCGCGAGCGCGAGCTGGCCGCGATCATCCCGGCCCATAACGCCCGGCGCGTGGTGGTCGTCGGCGCCGGTCCCGCGGGCCTGGAGTCGGCTCGCATGGCCGCGCTGCGAGGGCATGGGGTGACGCTGCTCGAGCGGGGCGATCGAACGGGCGGCCAGGTCCGCGTCGCCGCCCTGGCACCTGGAAGAGGCGAGATCACCGGCATCGTCGACTGGCTGGACAGCGAGTGCCGGAGGCTGGGAGTGGAGATCATGCTCGGCGTCAACGCTCGGCCCGACGGCGTGCTGGCCATGAGTCCAGATGCCGTCATCGTCGCCACCGGCTCGGCGCCGCGGCCACTCCCCAACTCGGTCAGGGCCGGCGCAAGCGTGGTCGATGTCCGCGCCGCGATGCAGGGCGCACCGCTGGGCAAGCGCGTCGTCGTCTACGCCGAGGACCCACTGACTGCCGGCCCCACCTGCGCCGACCTCCTCGTGTCGCAGGGCCACGAGGTCGTGGTCGTCGCGCCGCAGTACGTGGTCGGGGAGATGATCGACGACACCCAGAAGCCCATCATCCTGCGGCGCCTACTTCAGGCCGGCGTGACCCTCCTGCCGCTGCACCGAGCCGTGTCGTTTGAGGCACATCACGTGGTGGTCGAGCACGTGCTGACTGGAGCCCGGTCCGAGATCCACGCCGACTCGGCCGTCGTGGCCGCCGCGGCAAGAGCCGAGCACGAGCTGGCCGACGCATTGAGAGGCAGGATCGCGGAGCTTCACGTGGTCGGCGACGCGGTGACCCCGCGGCGGGTGCACGAGGCGATCCTCGAAGGCACCCGAGCCGCGCGCGCCGTCTAGCTCGCCACCCTTCCCCGCGCCGCGATCGGCAGCTTGCCGAGGAAGTCACCCGCGTCGTTGACCAGGCAGTAGTGGCTGTGGAGGTTCACGGTGGTGTCGCAGTGGCTCGGCACCAGCCACACGCGATCGCCGGGCCGGTGCCGGCCAACAACGCCGGAAACCCGGCCGTGCTCGTCACCCGCGGGTGAGTAGGTCGCCTCCGGCGTGTCACGCAGCGCGGGCATGCCGTCCTCGGTGCTGAGCGTCTTCCAGCCCGCGTCGATGATCAGCTGGCCGGGCCGGTTCACGCTGACAACTCCGGACACCACGAACAGCGCGTTCTCGTACGGCAGTCCCTCGACAAGCGCGTACTGCGAGTCCATCGCCACGTACGAGCCCGGCTGGACCTCCGTCGCCAGCCCGTGCTCGATCGCAACCCTGTACGTCCCCGTCCCAGCCGTCGTGACCCACGGCACCGCGATGCCGCCACCCTCGATGGTCTGTTTGGTCTCGGCCAGCAGGTCGAGCGCCGCGAGGCACAGGCGGCGGCGCTCGGCCGGATCGTTGACGTGCTGCAGGTGACCCTCGTAACCGATGACGCCGGCAAGGCGAACTCCGTTGGTGGATTCGCATTTGCGCGCGAGGTCGAGCGCCGGCTCGCCCGGCTCGACGCCGCACCGGTTCTGGCCGACGTTGACGTCGACGAGCACCGGCACCTCCAGCCCGTGCCGGACTGCCCGCCGGCCCAGCTCGACGACGACCTCCGCATCATCCACGACGAATGTCAGCTGGGCCATGCGCATGAGGCGCAGAGCCGCGTCCATCTTGGGAGGGGTCAGCTCGGTGGTTACGAGCACGTTGGACACGCCGCCCTCGACCATCACCCGCGCCTCGCCAAGCTTGGCCGCGCAGACGCCGGCCGCGCCGAGCTGCATCTGCTTGCCCGCGACCCACGGGCTCTTGTGGGTCTTGACATGCGGGCGCAGCGCGACCCCGGCCGCCTTGCAGTCGGCGGCCATGCGCGCGAGGTTGCGGTCCAGCGCGTCGACATTGAGAACCAGGCTGGGCGTGTCCAGATCGTCGATCGTCATGTGCCCCTCAAGTGTGGATCGGGGCCCGGCCGTCGCCGGCGCGGGCCCCGACGTGTGCTGCTAGTGCGAGAGTATCGAGACCCCGGTCCAGGGGTAGTCGTAAAGGGAGTTGGCGCCGACTCCGCGCACGTACGACTTGATGATGAACGGCCGCTTGTCGTAGATCAGCGGCGCGACGGCCACGTCGTCCACGAGGTACTTGCCGGCCTGGATGTATGACGGCAGCCCGTCCGCGAGCGACTGCACGTCGGCCTTCTTGACCAGGTCATCGACACGCGGGTCACAGACCGCCGCGGCGTTCGTGGTGCCGGGCCGCGCGTTGCTGCAGGAGAACAGGTAGTCGAACCAGTCCTGCGGGTGGTCGTAGTCGGCCGTCCAGGACTGCTTGAACATGGCGAAGGTCTGCTGGCGGACCTCCTTGTTGAAGGTCGGAAAGTCTGTCGACTGCAGCTGGACGGTGATGCCCAGGTTCGCTTTCCACTGGGACTGCAGGTTCTCGGCGATCGCCTGCAGGCGCTGGTCGGTGCTGTAGAAGAAGATCAGGTTCTTCGTCTTGGACCCTGTCGGATCAAACTGCGCCAGGTCGGCCTTCGCGGTCGCGGGGTCGAACTTGGAGTTGGGGTCGGAGCCGTCACCGAGATAGCCCTGCAGTCCCTTGGTGATCACGCCGCCGGTCGCCGGGTCGCACTGGAGGCCGTGCCCGCAGGCGATGTCGACGAGCTGCGCCCGGTCGATCGACAGGCTCATGGCCGCGCGGCCCAGCTTGCCCGCGTCGATCCCGGCGAAAGGTCCGTTCTTGAAGTTGAACGCGATCCAGAAGCTGCGCGCAAAGGGCTTGACCGTGAGCTGCGAGGCGAGCGTCGGGTCGGCCTTGTAGCGAAGCATGTCGTTGATGTCCGGGTAGTTGTAGGCGGAGCCCACTTCGTCGAACCCGCCGGACTCGTACTTCTTAACCTGCGAGGTCTGGTCCTTGACGATCTCGATGTGGACGTTCTTGAGGTCGCCGGTCGACCCGCCCCACCATCCCGAGACCGCTGTGAAGTCCATCGATGCTTTGGGCGTGCGCTGGGTCATCTTGTACGGGCCGGTGCCGACCAGGCCGGCCGGCGTCGTCCACCAGGTGTCCTCACCCAGCGACTTGACCACCTTCTGGTCGATGACCACCGCGGCCCACTGGCCGAGCTCGGTGAGGAAGAAGCCCTCTGGCTTGGTCAGCTTGACGACCAGCGTGTTGGGGTCCGGAGCCGAGAGCCCGGTCAGCGCGGTGCCGGTTGGAGGGCTGGCGGTGAGGGCGTCATACCCCTGCACCGCGTCGAAGACGCTGGAGTAAGAATCGTTCGCGGCCGCGGTCCTGGTCCAGCTGTAGATGAAGTCCTGGGCGGTCACCGGGTCGCCGTTGGAGAACTTGACGTCCTTGCGCAGGGTGAACGTGTACGTGAGCGCGTCACTGGACACGGTCGGCGGCGCCGTTGCGATGTCGGGAACCTCCTTCAGGTCCTTGTCGAACTTCATGAGCCCGTCGAAAACGTTGGACGAGATCGTCACGTCGGTCGGCAGGATCACGTGCGCCGGGTCGAGCGTCGCGACGTCGTCGATGATCGGAAAACGAAGCGTCTGGTCCGAGGCCAGTGTGCTGCCGTTCGAGGTGCTGCTGTTTCCTGCGCAGGCCGCGGCGACCATGCCCATCAACGCCAGCACGGCTAGCGAGCGCGAAAAATCGTTGTGCCGCATGAGTGTGCTTGTGCCTCCCTTTTCCCGAAACGAAAAACGCTGCAATGAAACCACAGATCCGGCACGTGCGCGCAAATCCATGCGCAGGCCCGCTCGCAAACCTGCACTAATATGGGTCGGCTCGCACGCTGCGCAAAAACGACAGAACGGAGGGGTCATGGCCGCATACACGCCGAAGGTGGCGTACGACTGGGAAAGCCGCAAGCCCTGGATGGTCCTGCCCTTCCCCGAAGAGGAATATCACGATCGGATCGCACGCACGCGCAACGCGATGTCGGAGCACGGCTTCGACGCCCTCGTCGCCGTCGCGCGGGTCGGTGACGATGCGGCGGTGCGCTGGCTCTCCAACTTCACGCCGTTCCTCGGCCAGGCGGTGGTCGTTCTGCTGCCCGATGGCGAACCGTTCCTGTTCGCCAACATGGCCATGCACGGCGAGCCCATGCACACGCTCTTCTACCAAACGTGGTTCCGGCACGCCGAGCTGGTGCCCTCGACCTCGAGCCTGACGAAAGAGGTCGTCGCGGTGCTGAGCCGCCAGAAGGGTGTGCGCACGATCGGGATCGTCGGCCTGGCCGAGCTCCCCGGCTACTGGCCCGCCGCCCTCGCGGAGGGGATTGCGGACGCGAAGCTGGAAAGTGCGGATCAGGCGCTTTTGAAGCTGCGCGCCATCAAGAGCCCGCTCGAGATCGCCAAGATGCGGCAGGCCGCCCAGATCTCCGGCCAGGCGATCCGCGCCGCCATGGAGGCATGCCACGCCGGCGCCAGCGAGCACCAGGTCGCCGGCCTCGCGCACCAGGTGATGTTCGCGCTCGGCGCCGAGGACCTGGCCTTCGACAGCGCCGTGGTCGCGGGTCCGCGCGCCGGCTTGAAGCACGGCTATCCGAGCCCCCGCCTGATGCAGGAGGGCGACATGGTGTTCCTGGACATGGCCGCCAAGGTCGACGGCTACCACGCCGACCTCTCGCGCACGATCGTGGTGGGCGAGCCCGACGACTACCAGCGCCGCAT
Organism: Candidatus Dormiibacterota bacterium; assembly: GCA_036491755.1. Taxonomy (GTDB): domain Bacteria; phylum Chloroflexota; class Dormibacteria; order Dormibacterales; family Dormibacteraceae; genus DASXBJ01. The sequence continues at coordinate 6,949 of DASXBJ010000063.1, read as the reverse complement.
GCTGCAGACGGCCGAGAAGCTGTTTGCGGTGTGGATGCGGATGGCCAAACCTGGCGTCGCCATCAAGGACATCCAGGTCGAGTGCGTGAAGATCGCGGCCGCCGACGGCTTCGAAGAGGAGCACATGCCGCTCGGCTGGGGCCACGGGCTCGGCGTTTCGCTGTTCGAGCTGCCCTACCTCACATACCTGGGCGACACGGTGCTCGAGCAGGGCCACATCTTCGCGCTCGAGCCGATGCTGGTGAAGCTGGGCCTGGGCACCGCCGTCATGGAGGACACGATGCTCATTACCGCCGAGGGGATCGAGGCCCTCTCGGGGCAGCCCACCGCGCTCTACTCGTGAGCTCGGCGAGCGGCCGGACTCTCCTGCAGGTCGAGGATCTCAAGACCTGGTTCGCCTCGTCGTCGGGCACGGTCAAGGCGGTGGACGGCGTGAGCTTTGAGATCAATCGCGGCGAGACCCTGGGCATCGTGGGAGAGTCGGGGTCCGGCAAGTCGATGACGGCGCTGTCGGTGCTGAAGCTTGTGCCGGACCCTGGCCGCATCGTCGGCGGCAAGGTGATGTTCGAAGGCGAGGACATCGTGAAGATGGACGAGTCGGAGGCCAGGGAGCTGCGCGGCAACCGGATCGCGATGATCTTCCAGGACCCGATGACATCGCTGAACCCGGTCCTTCGGGTTGGCTTCCAGGTCGAAGAGGCCATGGACTCGCACACGAAGTACAACCGCAAGGAGGCGCACCAGCGGATCGTGCCGCTGCTGCGCCAGGTGCGGATTGCATCGCCGGAGCAGCGTGCGAAGGAGTATCCCCACCAGTTCTCGGGCGGCATGCGGCAGCGGGCCATGATCGCCATGGGCGTCTCCAACGCACCATCGCTCCTCATCGCGGACGAGCCGACCACCGCGCTCGATGTGACCGTCCAGTCGCAGGTGATCGCGCTGCTGCGGCAGCTGAACCGGGAGCAGGGGACGGCGATCATCCTCATCACGCACAACATGTCGGTGGTCGCAAGCCTGTGCAAGCGGATCATGGTCATGTACGCCGGGCGCGTGGTCGAGGCGGGCGAGACGCGGCAGGTGTTCAAGAACCCTCAGCACCCGTACACGTGGTCGCTGCTGCGCTCGATCCCGCGCATCGACTCCAACCGCAAGCAGCGGCTGGTGACCATCTCCGGCAACCCCCCCGACCTCTCCAACCCACCGCCCGGCTGCAAGTTCCACCCGCGATGCAGGTTCAGGGTGGGCCGCTGCAGCGTTGAGGAGCCGCCGCTGGAAGAGGTCGAGCCCGGCAAGGACGCGCGGTGCTGGGTGCTGATGCGCAACGTGGAGAACGTTGAAGCAGGCTGAGCCGGACCTCAGCGCGACCGTCCCTCAGCCGGTCGTCCGAGTCGAGGACATCACCAAGCACTTCAGCGTGCGCCAGGGACTCTTCGGCAGCATCCCGCTGAAGGCTGTCGACGGCGTCAGCTTTCAGATCGGCGCCCAGGAGACGCTGGGCCTGGTCGGCGAGTCGGGGTCCGGGAAGTCGACGCTGGCGCGCGTGATCGTGCAGCTCCAGCCGGCGACCTCGGGCCACGTGCACTTCGAGGGCAAGGACCTCACCGCCCTGCGCGGGGAGACCCTGCGGCGGATGAGACAGCGGATGCAGATGATCTTCCAGGACCCTTACGGATCGCTCAACCCCAGGCAGACCGTGGGCACGATCATCAGCCAGCCGCTGCGCAACTTCGGCATCGGCACGCGCAAGGAGCAGGAGGCGCGGGTGGCCGAGGTGATGAACGAGTGCGGGCTCAACCCGAACTTCGTCGGCCGGTACCCGCACGAGTTCTCGGGCGGCCAGCGCCAGCGTGTCGGCATCGCGCGTGCGCTCGCTCTGAGGCCGACGTTCATCGTCGCCGACGAACCCGTCTCGGCCCTCGACGTGTCGATCCAGGCCCAGATCGTGAACCTGCTGGAGGACCTGCAGCAGGCGCACCACCTCACGTACCTGTTCATCGCGCACGACCTGTCGGTGGTGCGCCATCTCAGCGACCGCGTCGCGATCATGTACCTGGGCAAGGTCGTCGAGATCGCGCCCAGCGGCGAGCTGTACGAGCGCCCCCTGCATCCCTACACGAAGGTGCTGCTCAGCTCGATTCCCATCCCCGACCCCGACCAGGAGGCGCTGCGCGAGCAGGCTCGGGTCGAGGGCGAGCCGCCCTCCCCGACCAACGTCCCGCCGGGCTGCCGCTTCCACCCGCGCTGCCCCATCGCAAAGTTCCCGATCTGCTCCACCGAGGAGCCCCCGCTGGTCGAGAAATCACGCGGCCGCTGGGCAGCGTGCCACTTCGCTGGCGAGTTCTAGCGCGGGCTCCGCGCCGGCTGCAGCGCCGGCAGGACCTCCTCGACCAGCCGCTTGTACTGGCCGGCCTGGTCCCAGCTCGTGATCCGCAGCCCGACGTCGGTGACGCCCATGCTCTCCAGTCGCTTCAGGTGCGCGATGCACTTGTCCGGTGAGCCCAATGCGACCCACTCGCGCACGTCCTTGTCCGAGAACTTGGTCGGCACGTAGTACTGGTCGAGGAACCGCCTCGATTCCTCCACGGCAGCCTCCTCGTCCTCGTTGATGTTGATGTTGTGATAGATGCAGCGGTCGAAGGTGTCGGGGTCCTTGCCGCCCTCCTTGATCTTTTCGATCATGTCCTTGACGCGCCACTCCAGGTCCTTGGGTTCCCAGATCGAGGTCTGCCAGCCGTCGCCGTACTTGACCGCGCGGCGGTGCGTCTTCTCCACCAGCTCGCGGTTCTCGGCGGGCGCGTTGTTGGCGATCCAGATGGGCGGCATGGGCTTGGCCGCGGGCTTGGGCTCGACGCTGATGCCGTCGAAGTTGTACTCCTTGCCATGGAACGACGCGTTGTCCTTGGTCCACAGCAGGCGGAGGATCTCGATCCACTCGATGAGCCGGGTCACGCGCTGCGCGTTGACCAGGCCGTACAGCCCGCCCTCCACGCGCGCGCCCTCCTGCTCGACCAGGCCGGTGCACGCGATGAGCACCGTGCGGCCGCTGGATATCACGTCGAGGCTGGCCCACTGGTAGGCGAGCAGCACCGGGTCGCGGAGCGGAAAGCTGGCCATGCACGCCGTGCCGAGGCGCACCTTCTTGGTGCGGCCGGCGACGGCGGCCAGCAGCGCGATCGACTCCAGCCTTGGCTTGCCGAGCAGGCTGTCGCCGACCCACACGGCATCGAACAGGCCAGAGCGATCGGCCTCCTCCGACAGGTGGAGCATGGTCTCGACGTCGGTGACGCCGAACAGGATTCCGCGGTTGGGCAGGGTCAGACCTATTCGCATCTTTGACCTCTAGTGGTTCCGGCTGGGCGTCGCCCGCTCGGTGATGGTGGAAATGGAATTGCGGCTGAGGAAATCGAGGATGGTGTCCCGCGTCTCATCGCGAAACTCGACGTAGAACAGGTGGCGGGCGCCCTCGACCATGTGCAGCTCGGCGCCGGGGATGCGCGATGCGAGCAGCGGACCGTTGCCGGAGGCGTTCAGCCGGTCCTGGGTGCCGTGGATGACCAGCGTCGGCGCGGTTATCTCGGGCAGGTGGTCCCACGAGTCGTGCCCCTCGGAGGCGATCTCGTGCTGGTCGGAGACCTCGGGCGGGATCCTGGCGGCGGCGCGGCGCTGCTTGAAGAGCTCGACCCAGTCCGGGTGCTCGTCGTAGAACCTGTCGGTCACGAAGAGCTCCATCCGCTTGCGGAACGCGACCTCCGGGTCCTCCGGTGGCCTGGCGAAGAACGCGACGACGTCGTCAGGCCGCTTCACGCCATGGGCGTTGCCCGGCGTCGTGCAGCCGAGGACCAGCCCGCCGAGGCGGTCCGAGTGATCGATGCCCAGCCACTGCCCGACCCGCCCGCCAAATGAGATCCCGAAGACGTGGGCGCGGTCGAAGCCTGCATCGTCGAGCACAGCGATGATGTCGTTCGCAAACAGGCGCGTCGAATACGGCGGCGTGGTGGGCATGTCGCTCTGCCCGGTTCCCCGGTAGTCGACCAGCACGACCTGGTGGGTGCCCGTGTAGTCGCCGGCCACGTCGTTCCAGGAGCTGTGGTCGCTCGCCTGGCCGGGCAACAGGACCAGCGGCTCGCCGCTGCCCCGCAGCTCGTAGTAGATCTTGACCCCGTCTGACTTGGCGAAAGGCATGCTTCCTGCTCCTTTAGAGGTACCGGGAGGTGGGCAGGCCTGACATCGCCTCCACCCCATCCCTGGTGACCAGCATCGTGTCCTCGACGACCGCCGTGCCGAAACCGAGCTTGACCAGCATCGGCTCGAGCGCGAAAACCATGCCCTGCTGCAGCACCTGGGCCGCCTCGAACGAGAACCAGGGCATCTCCCACATGGCGGTCCCGAGCCCGTGCCCCTGCCCCATCGGCATGTGCTCCTCGACGTAGCCGGCCGCGTACGCGATGTCCTTGCATTTGGCCTTGAGCTCGGGCACCACGGAGCCAGGCTTTGCCTCGTCGAGCCAAACCTGGAACATGCGCTCCGCGGTGGCGAGAAAGCGGCGCTGCTCGGCGGTGGGCTCGCCGATGACGAACGTGCGCGAAAGGTCGGAGTGATAGCCGTCGATCTTGGCCCCGATGTCGATGAACACCATGTCGCCGTCCTGCATGATCCGGCCGGTCGGGACGCTGTGCTTGAGGCCTGCGCGCGGGCCTGCCCCGACAGCGGTGTCGAACGCAACGGCCTCGGCGCCGAGAGCGAACATCGTCCCGTTGCCGATACCGGCGACCTGGTGCTCGGAGGCTCCGGGCCGGCTGGCCTGGATGGCGGCTCTCAGCGCCTCGCCGGCGACCTGGCTCGCCTGGCGCAGCTTCGCGATCTCGAGCGGGCTCTTGATCGAGCGCAGCTCGATGAGCATGGGCGTGGCCGAGACGAATTCCCGGCCTGGGAGGATGCGGACGAGGGTCTCCGCCCACGTGCGGGGCAGCGACTCCCAACCGACGACGCCGATGACGTGCGCCGAGGTCGCGGCCAGCATCTCGGCAGCCCTCACCGCGGGGCCGTCGCCTGCGGCGGCGGGGTGCGCCTCCTTCACCCACGTCTGCCAGTACAGGCTGTGCATGGGCTCGCCGTGCAGGTTGCGGCTGCAGAAGAGCCACGGGTCGGCGTCCTTCTGCACCACCACGGCCTGCGGTCCTCCGAAGGTGCTGAAATTCGTGAGCCAGCGCGCGGACGCGTCGTCGCCGCCGGGCGCGCCGTAGATGACCAGCGCGTCCATGCCCGCATCGGCCATGGCCTGGCGAACACGCTTCAGCCTGTGGTCGTACTCCGCCTGCGGGAACGGGAGCTGCAGCCATGGCTGGCGGCTCTCCCAGTCGAAGGCGACCTTCGGCTGGTAGGGAATGTCCAACTTCAAGCCGTACATATCGCTTCCCCTTTGATCACATCGAGTCCGGCGCCTTGAGCCCGAGTCCGGCTGTCGCTTCGACGACCTTCTGCCACACCTCGGCCGGGACCTCGACCCCATTGTCACGCGATCGCTGCCTTCGCGCCGCGCTGCCGGTGCCCGGCAGGACAGGTGCATCGAAGCCGGGGCGCGGGGCGCTGCTCCGCACGCTGCTGTCCAGCGCGGCCACGGCGCGGCCGAACACTTCCGGCGTCGTCACTGCCGCGGGGTCGATCGCGGCGATGAACATGCCGTCCTCCGCGTTCGGGTAGTCGCCTGCCAGCGCGGCCGACAGCAGCTCGACGGCGACCGCAAGCGCGTAGCCCTTGTGCCCGCCGAGCGGCGCCATGGTCCCGTTCGGCGGCCGTGCCAGGGCCGGGTCGGTGGTGGGGTTGCCCTGCGCGTCGAACGCCCAGCTGTCGGGGATCGAGCGGCCCGTGGTCGTGGCGAGCGCCACCTTGCCGCCCGCCGCCTGCGTGGTCGAGACGTCGACCACCACCGGCGCGCCGCCCGGGTACGGAAACCCAAAGGCAATCGGGTTCGTCGAGAGGCGCGCCTCGAGGCCGCCCCAGGGCGCCATCACCGGCGACGAGATGCTGCCCGCGCAGCACAGGATGCTGATGATCCCCTCGTCCTCGGCGGCTCTCTCGACGTAGTAGCCGAGGCGCCCGATGTGGCCGGCGTTCGACGCGACGCCGATGCAGGACCCTGTCTTGCGCGCGCGCTCGATGCACATCCGCATGACACTGACGGTCACGGGGTGACCCCAGCCGTGGCCGCCGTCGACCGCGATCGCCGACGGCGCATCGCGCGTCACCGTGATCACCGCGGGTGAGCGATACTCGCCTGCTTTCGCCCATCCCAGGTACTGGGGCAGGCGCATCACGCCCTGCGAGTCGTAGCCGCGCTCCTCGGCGTCGATCAGGATCTCCGCCACCAGCGCGGCCTCCTCTTCGACCAGCCCGGCCTTGTGCAGCGCGGTCGACGCGAGGGCACGCAGGTCGTGGGTCCGGAACCTCAGCGCGCTCACCAGAAGCGAAATGGTGATGCGTTCAGGCGCTCGACGCCGTCCGCGGTCACGTGCCACACGTCTTCCCAGCAGGCGGTGCCGAACTTGAACTTGACGAGCATCGGCTCGAAGGCGAACACCATGTCGCGCTCGAGGCGCGCCTGGTTGCCAGGAGCGAAGGCGGGGCGGTTCTGGATGGCGGCGCCGATGCCGTGGCCGCGGAAGTACAGGTTGTCCGCATAGCCCGCGTCCTTGGCCATCCGCAGCGCAACCTCGCCGATCGACGCGATGGTCACCCCGGGCTCCATGCGCCGGGTGCACTCCTTCACGATCGCGATCTGCGTCTCCATGAAGCGCAGCTGCTCGGCGCTCGGCTTGCCGCACACGGTCTGGCGGCTGCAGTCGCTGTAATAGCCCATGTTGCGACTGCCCAGGTCGACGTAGACCAGGTCGCCCTTGCGCACGCGGTTCGCCGTGGGCGCCATGTGCTTGAACCCGGCGCGCTCGCCGGC
>DASXBJ010000062.1:0-3410 GCA_036491755.1 Candidatus Dormiibacterota bacterium | reverse complement strand
CCGAATGGGCCAGTCGAACGCGCCGGCGGCGGCGATCATGTCCACCAGCTGATCGTTGTGTGAGGCTTCGTAGATGAGCTGATGGGTCTTTCGCGCAAGTCGCAGCGCGGCGATCCCCTCCTCAACGGTTTGCGCGGTTGTCGAGGCTGCGAGCGTTTCTTCGTGCACTCGTGCAATCGCCGCGAGCTCTCGATCGAAAGCCTTGCTCGCCGCGAGCCTTGCCGCGACGCCGGCGAGGGCTGCTTCGACCAGGTTCAACTCGTAGAGGCGATTCACGCTGGGCTGTGCAACCGTGAGCGTTCGGCCGTCAATGCGTTCGAGTAGGCGCTCCTGTTCGAGCCTGCGGATCGCCTCCCTGATTGGTGTCGGACTCACACCCAACTCCTGCGCCAGACCTCGCTCAGTCACCCGCTCACCCGCTGACAACTCGCCCTCGGCGATGGCACGCCTGATGACCAGATATGCCTGGTCAGCCAAGCTTGACGCCGGCTTTAGCTTCATTGTCCGGGTTGAAATCAAGTCGTGTTCCTATTGCAATCCGAGGTTGCGAACCCCGCACCCTCCCAGCAAGCTGCTATAGCATATAGCGTACGGGTGCTCGAAGCAACCCGGAACGGCGTTCGGATGCTCCTCGATCCGTCGCGACGCTGTTGCCTTACGCCGGGGGTCGAGGTGTCCGATCAGCTCATGGACCTCGCCGCCAGCCTGCGGCCATGAGAGTGACGCGTCCACTAGGGGCGTGTTTGCCGTAGGGGTGATCGCTCATCAGCGCTTCGACTCCCTCTGGAGCCCTGTCCAGCGGGTAGGGCGCAGCGATCGGCACCTCGAGGAGCCATCGGCGCGCCAGATCGATCAGGTGGCCACGCACCGAGTTGCGGTACTCGGTGCTCGCAGCGGAGTGGAACGCTCAGCTCTCTGAACCATCGGGCGGCAGTGCCACGGGAAATGACTCGGAGTAGTCGGCAGAGCGACTTACCTGTTCCCAGGCTTCAGTTTGTTCGAGCTGACGATGCGAGTACGCAAGCCCCATCTCGACTGCGTTGACGCCAAGGAGCAAGTGCGAAGGGATTTCCTTACGCTTCGCCACCTGGACGATGATCTCTGCGGCTCGTACCGGGTCGCCCGCCGGACCTGCTGGATTCGTGCGGACCCGCCGTTGCATGATCCCAACGGTCTCGTCGTACTCCTCCGGGATGTCGTGGATTGTCATCGAAGAGCCGGCCCAGTCGGTCGCGAAGCCGCTTGGTTCCACGACCATGGTGTGGATCCCGAAGGGAGCCGTCTCAGCGGCCAGCACCCTGGTGAAGCCGTCGACGGCGAATTTGGCTGCCTGATAGCTGGCGATTCCGGGCGATCCGCCGACCCGGCCGCCGATGGACGAGAACTGCACGATGAGCCCACCGCCCTGACGACGCAGTGGTCCGATCGCAGCCTTGGTCACGTTGTAGACGCCCCAGAAATTGGTCTCGAACTGAGCCCGAAAATCTTCATCGCCGCCGGTCTCGATCGGCGCCACATTGGCGTAGCCAGCGTTGTTGACCACGACATCCAAACGCCCGAACCAATCGACTGCCGCCTGGACGGCCCGTTGCGCCGCTCCCGAATCCATGACGTCGAGGGGGAGAGTGAGTAGGTCAGCGCTGTGGCTCTGCGCCAGATCGTCGAGGGCATCCGGCCTGCGGGCCGTTGCGACAACGCGGTCCCCTGCCGCCAGAGCAGATTCGGTGAGCGCTCGGCCGAACCCCCGCGACGAACCGGTAATGAACCATGCCTGCTGCATACATCTACTCCATCACACCTGTAAGACCGGACGGGCGTTCTCCGTGGAGTCCTACGCGATGACGTTAATCGCTCATACAGTCAGCCGACTGTGCGTCACTGGCTGCCAAACTTCGACGGGCAGCAGCGCCAGGACCCATTCACGACAAATCCGGACGCCTGAGTGTGGGAGCCTCCTCGCCGTACGCGACGTACGCGTGTGTGGACACCTGGCTGACCGACTTCCGTGCCCACCTACCCAAGATTGACATTCCTACCCTCGTCGTTCACGGCACCGCGGACAGAATCCTGCCCTTCGAAGCGCTGCCCGGTTGCGTGACGAGAAGCTCATCGCCGATCTCACCATCGTCGAAGTGCCAGACGGCCCCCACAACATCGGCTGGACTCATCCCGACGAGGTCAACCGCGCGCTCCTCGACTTTCTGGGCTCATCGGAGGCCTGAAGTGGAGCCTGAGGTCGGACTCGAACCGACGACCTGCGCATTACGAGTGCGCTGCTCTACCGACTGAGCTACCCAGGCGTCTGCCAACCATCGCCGAGGTTCGAACCGGGATGAACCGTGCGAGCACTGCGGCTGGCGGCGGAGAGTCAGTGTAGGTCAGCGCGCGCCCGAGCCGGGCAACATTGTGAACGCGGCGGTTTCGTCCTTCGGGACCGGCCGACCGCGTCGGCGCTACAAGAGTTCTCCCAGTTCAACGCGTCGATTTGTCGCGGCACCCACAGCGTCCCGCTGTATGCCAGCGGCATGCAACGCCGCTGCAAGGGCCACGGCGCACAGTGGGTGTACCGGTAGGCGGAGCCGGGCAGTGTGCAGCCGCTTGAGAGAGGGCCGAACGGCGTGGCGATCGAAGTGGGACATCAGGCGACCGTTGACCGCCTGAGGGCGGTGGACCAACTGCGGGGCTTGACGCGAGCGCAGCTGGAAGACGTCGCGGGCCTGGCCGAGCGGGTCCAGGTCGACCAAGGCGAGGTCCTGGCCCGCGAGGGGCGGATCGGCCGCGAGTTCTTCCTGATCCTCTCGGGCAAAGTGGTGGTCACACAAGGCGGCGTTCATGTCGACACCTTGGGCCCGGGCAGCGTCTTCGGCGAGGTCATCGCAACCAACCTCGGACCCCGTCACGCGACGGTGACCGCACTGAGCGCTGTCGACGCGCTGATCATCGGGCCGCGCGAGTTCGCCGCCATGGTCGAGATACCGGGGTTTCGGGATGCGATGCCGATGTCGATCGCGACTTCGCGTAGCCTGACACCGACTTTCGCGTCGGGAGAGGACATGAAAGAGGAGGGGGGGCCGATCACCGTGGTGGTTGAACGCTTGCAGGGAGTGCCGTGGTTTGCCGCGTGCACGAACGAGCAGCTCGCAGAGATCGCACGCGTGGCCGAGCGACTGCATGTCCAAGAAGGCGAGGTCATCCTGCGGGAGGGCCGCCTGGGGCGAGAGCTCTACATCATCCTCGAGGGCACCGTCGTCGTCACCCGGGCTGGGAGAACGGTCAACGAATGGGGACCGGGCGACTATTTCGGTGAGCTCGCGGCGATCGAGGCGGCGCCGCGCAGTGCAACGGTGACGGCGAAATCGGACCTCGAGGTACTGATCGTCGGGCCACGCGAGCTCGAAGCCATGATGGAG
>DASXBJ010000061.1:0-11954 GCA_036491755.1 Candidatus Dormiibacterota bacterium | reverse complement strand
CCTGAGGATGGCCGGGGCCGGCAGTCTGAGCTCGAGCGCCGGCTGGTCCGCAAGGACGTCGGTGTCGTTGGACAACGGCCCAGAGGCTGTCCCGCGGCCATCCCGAAAGCCCGCCATGGCGAAGCGATTCTGCTGCGGAGCTGCGAGCAGCCACTGCAGAAAGTCGTTTGCGATCCGACGCTTCTCGGACCCCACCCATGAGGCGCGCAGCACGACGTATGGATGATCCGCCGTCAGTGTGCCGTCGGCCGGGTAGATCGCGGCCAGCGGGATGTGCGGCACAAGACTCGGGATCCTGTAGTCGCCCTGGTTGTACGACCAAAGCTCCTGCTCTTCGATCGTGACAGCCGAGATGTAGGAAAGGGCTTGGCCGTTGTCGTCGGCGGCGCTCACCTTCCGCAGAAATGTGTCGGCGGTGTTGGCATAGTGGCTGACGCTGCGCTCGAGGGCAGCCACGAACGGGCCCGCCGCTGCCACATCGGAATCCGTCAGGTTTGATGACTTGCCCGTCGCGGCGTAGTAGGCCGCGATCAGGGCGTGGACTCAAGAGGTCGATGTCGTCGGGTCAGTCTTGCCCAGACGAAAGGCCCCCCACTGGGGCTGTCCGACCGCAGCCCAGCCTCGGGGGTTCTCAGCCAATGCGATCAGCTCTTTCCAACTTGGCTGATGCTGCGGCCAGCCGAGAGCCATCGCCATGGGCCGCGGCATGGCCACGATCAGCGGCGAGTTCGCGATCGACGGCGAAGGAGTGCCGGGCACGATCTGGGTCTCTTTCGCCGCATCGAGCTGGTAGCTGAGCAAGCTCACCCAGGTCGTCGCCTGCGGTGCCCAAACGTCCGGGCGCCCGGCGCCTGGCCAGCCCGCGGCGAGCATGCGCTCGGCATCCCCTGAAGCCACGCGCTCCACAGAGACGATGGGTCCGCAACCAGGCGTCCCGTGGGAGCTCGAGTAGGCAGTCGCCAGCGAGGCCAGTAGGTCGGATTTCTCGTTGGAGGAAGCGATGAGAATCGAATTGCACTGGCTAGACGGAATCCGCTGGGCGAGGCCAAGCGCCGCGACTATGACCACCGCGACGACGGCGGAGACGGCAAGCGGGCGGCGATCGCGGCTCTGAAGGGCTGCCACCTACGCTGCGGCGGGTGGAAACGTCCTCAGCCGGACGCTCGTCGACGCTTGCCGTTGCCGGTACATACGACGAATGAAGCTACTACACGGTCACCCCACTGGGCGGCGGGATTGCGGTCGCGCGTGATTACGCGCCCGAGCTGGACTTTCCCGCCGGTTCACCGATCTGTTGCCCCCAGCTCTGCGTCCTGCTCTGCCCGTTGAGGAAGGCCAGCGCGGTCCGGGCCAATTCGGGGTTGACGAAGATGTCGTAGTGCGTGCTGTCCGGCAGGATGGCGAGCCGGTTCTGTGACATGTTCTCGCGCTGCCAGCCGGCGTCGCGCACGTTGCCCCCGATCAGGTTGTAGAACTCGGCGACGTGCGGCGTGGTGAACATGTCGCTGTCGCCGAAGACGAGCATCACGGGCATCTTCAGCTTCTTGGCGTCTTCCGAGAAGTCGTAGGCCTCGCGCATGAATTCACCCATGCGGTCGAGCAGCTTCGGGAAGTCCTCGGGGTGCGGCGCGACGGCGGCGTAGGACGTGTACATCGGGGTGTCCTTCATGAACTCGGCGGAGGCCGCGCTGAGCTGGCCCTGCATCGGCCGCATCTCGGCGTGGAAGCCCTCCGTGGAGAAGCCCGCGGACACGATCACCAGGCGGCGGACCATCTCCGGGTGCTGGACGGCCAACCGGAAAGCCACCCCCCCACCGAAGGAGTAGCCCATGGCGTCCACCTGCTTGTGACCAAGCCTGCGCACGATCACGGCCATGTCGTCGCCGATGTCGACGATGCTCACGCTCCGGTCGCCGAGCGCTGTGCGGCCGTGCCCGTGGAGGTCGACTGCGATGACCTCTCGCCCCTCCGCGAGCGTGGCGAGCAAGGGTCCGAACATGTCGATGGAGCCGAGTCCGCCATGCAGCAGGAGCAGCGGCTCTCCCTTCCCATGGACCTCGTAGTAGTAGTTGATGCCGTTCGCCTCGATGTAGCCGTTCTTGGTGGTCATCGGTCTTTCCTCCATCTGTGTTGGTGTTCACTGAATCAGACGACCACGCCGCCTGGAACTCATCGCCCGCCCCGCAGTTTTCGCCGGCGGTCGCTCACAGTGCGCCCACACGGTCTGAGCTCGGGAGACTTCCCCTGAAGGTACGCGCCGCCGGCGTCAGCCGCCAGCGTGCGATATTGGCCACGTGAGGATCTCCGACCTCGTGCGGCTCCGGCGGGCGCGAGACCAGATGGATCGCGACTACGCCCAGCCGCTCGACGTACCGGCCCTGGCGCAGAGGGCCTTCATGTCCTCAGGGCACTTCTCCCGGAGCTTCCGCGAGGCCTTCGGCGAGAGCCCGTACAGCCACCTGATGACCAGGCGGATCGAGCGCGCCAAGACCCTGCTGAGGCGCGGCGACATGAGCGTCACCGACGTCTGCTTCGCCGTCGGTTGTACCTCGCTGGGGTCGTTCAGCTCGAGGTTCACCGAGCTCGTGGGCGAGAGCCCGAGCGCCTACAGGGGACGCAGCCACGAGGAAAGCGCCGCCATCCCGGCGTGCATCGCCATGGTCATGACCAGACCGGTCAGGAACGAAGAAGCAAAATCCTCAGCGCATGCCTAACGTGGGCGGCATGGAACTGAAGTTGTCGACCTGCTTCATCACCGTCCACGACCATGACGAAGCCCTCGCCTTCTACCGCGACGCCCTCGGGCTCGAGGTGCGCAACGACGTGAAATACGAGGGCATGCGCTGGGTCACCGTCGGCTCTCCGTCGCAGCCCGACATCAACATCGTGCTCGAGCCACCTGCGGCCAACCCCGACGCCTCACCCGCCGATAAAAGGGCGATGTCGGAGTTGCTGGCCAAGGGCAGCCTGAGGGCCGTGATCTTCACGAGCGACGACTGCGATGCCACCTTCGAGAGGGTCCGCGCGGCAGGCGCCGAGGTCCTCCAGGAACCGATGGACCAGCCCTACGGCGTCCGGGACTGCGCCTTCCGCGACCCGTCCGGCAACATGCTGAGGATCAACCAGCCGAACGTGGCCGCCGCCAAGAGCTAGCCCCCGGTCGGCCTCAACCGGCCCGCCAGCGAGGCGGCGAGCAGTGGGCCGGCGCGCGTTGGGCTTGGACCGGGGATATTTGCTTCCTGATTGCCTCAGCCCTCAAGGGGGCCCCGACGAGCGAGCCACCGCCGCGCGCCGCGCGGGCGAGCCGACCTCCGCCGCCAGGAAGGCCTCCCAGGTGCGGACGCCGACCGCCCGGCTGGGCGATAGGTTGGCGCCGCTGCGAATCGCCGCCGCGGCCTCGCCCGGCATCCGGAGGCGAACCAGGGCTCGTCGCTTTCCGGCGGCCTCCAGGTAGGTCCGGAACAGGTAGTCCGCGTCGTAGATCTTCGGCCCGGCGATGTCGGGCGCCTGGCCGGCCGGCACGCCCAGCGCGAGCTGCACAAGGCTGTCGGCCACCTCGTCTGTGTCGATCGGCTGGAAGCGGAAGCCAGCTGGGATGGGCACGACCGGCAGCTTCGACATCCCCCGCACCATCTCCAGGATGAAGCCGTCATGGAACTGCGTCGCGCGGAGGTTGGTCCAGGGCAGACGCGAGCTCGCCACCACAAGCTCTTTCGCCCGCTGTGAGGCGAAGTAGGCGAACATCGACCGGTCAACCGCCGTTTTCACGGGTATCCGGTCGGCTCCCACGACCGAGATGGACAGAAGGTGGTGGACGCCGGCCCGCTCGGCGGCACGCACCAGGTTTTGCGCCTGCGCCGTGTCCTCTTTGATCTTGCCGACGCCGGCGCAGTGCACGACGATCGCGCTGCCCGCGAGCGCCTCCTCAACTCCCTGGTCCTTGGCCAGGTCGGCGACCACGTACTCGATCCCGTTCGCCGTTGAGTGCGCGTGGCGGCTCGCCACGCGAACCTCGCGCCCGGCCCTGCGAAGGCGCTCAACGACCCGGCGGCCCAGCCCGCCCGTGCCTCCCGTGACGAGAATCAGTCCATCGACGCTCATTTCTCATGCCTCCTTGTCACATCGTTTCCTTCGTTCGTGTCTGACCTGGTGACACTTCACGACCAGGAGATGTGACGGATGACCGAGAACAAATGGCTGGCGGAACGATTCGAGGAGCAGCTCCCGCACCTGCGGGCGGTCGCTTACCGGATGCTGGGATCGCTGGCCGAGGCGGATGACGCCGTCCAGGACACCTGGATGCGCGCGAGCCGCGCGGACGTCGCTGGGGTGGCCAACCTCCGAGGCTGGTTCACGACGATCGCCGCGCGTGTCTGCTTGAACATGCTGCGGGCGCGGCGGACGCACCGCGAGGAGTCGCTCGACGACCGTCTGCCCGACCCGCTGATCTCGCTCGAAAGCTCAACGCAGCCCGAGGAAGAGGCGCTGCTCGCGGACTCGGTGGGCCTGGCGCTGCTGGTCGTGCTCGACACTCTCCAGCCCGCGGAGCGCCTCGCCTTCGTGCTGCACGACGTGTTCAAGCTCCCGTTCGACGAGATCGCGCCGATGGTCGAGCGGACCCCTGCGGCGGCGCGCCAGCTGGCGAGCCGGGCGCGAAGGCGCGTCAAGGTTGCCGGGGTGGCCACGCCGGACACGGATCGGCGCCGTCAGCGCGAGGTGGTCGACGCGTTCTTCGCGGCGGCGCGCGCAGGCGAGTTCGAACGCCTGGTCGCGGTGCTGGACCCGGACGTGATCCTGCGCGCGGACTTCGGCCGGCCTCATGCCGGGGTGCCAGGGGTCGTGCACGGCCCAGACGCGGTCGCGGCCCTTGCGTTCACGGGCGGGCGGCTGCCGGACTCCGAGCTCGTCCCCGTGCTGATCAACGGCGCCGCAGGCGTGCTGGTGACGGTCGGCGGGCGGCCCTTCTCGCTGATGGGGTTCATCGTGAACGGCGGTCGGATCGTCGAGATCGACGCGATCACCGACACCAAACGGGTGGCCAGGCTGGCCGCCGCAGCGCTGGGCTAGAGGGCAGCGGCAAGGGCACGCTGGATGGAGTTCGCCGGTTTTGGTAGCCCAAGCGGGACGCTGTTCGAACCGCCTGGCCGAGCTCGAAAACTCAGAACCGGGTATCGATGACGGCGAGCCCGGTCGCCTGGGATGCCATTAGCAGCGCCCGATCCGCGGTGACCACCAGATCGACTCCCAGCGCCAACGCCGAAGCGAGGTCCAGGGCGTCGGGTTATTGAGCTTGAACGCGGCAGGCCTACTCCGACATACAAGGCCCAAGCAAGATCATGTCCCCCGGAGTGCTGGTCGCCACCAGGTGCAAGCCGTGCACAGGGTCGTATGCGGCGAGGCCGGACCCGTGGGGATCGGCGGGAACCGCCGGCCAGCTCAGGGGGTAGCGAGCCACCATGAGCACCGCCGGCCCATCCTGGAGAATGCCGTTGGGTCCAACACCTCCGTGAAGCAGCGCCGGCGGAATATCTACGTTCGTCACCGAGCCATCCTGATGAACGACCAGGAACACAAGCGATTGCTTGCCGTCGTCCGTGACAACGAGAACTCCCGATCCAGCGAAGCCCGCAACCACAAATGTGCGCGAGTTCGGGACAGACTGCAACAGATCGGTGACAACGCCGGTCGAGAGGTCTAGACGCTTGAGGGTGCTGACGTTGCTCGCGTTCGTGGCGACGCCCCACGCCGCCCTGTCGTCAGCCACTTCCCAGTTGCCCGCAGCCGACGAAGCCTGCGTCAGCCTTCCAGAGGAAGCATCTGCTTTCCATAGACCGGCCGTCGGATCAATGCCGCCGGAGACGAAGTAGATCGAGGTAGCCGTATAGGCGATCGGGGAAAGACCTAGCTGATTCGGGGTCGAGATCTGGTGCACGATCGCACCTGTTCGCGCGTCGAAAATCTCGTTCCCACCAATGTATGTATTGCCATCTGGCGAAATGTCCTTTGGCCACGTTGGAACCCACTTTGCAACTCCCGCATCCCAAGCGACCGTGATGGCGCCGGCCAGGTCAAGGCTGGACCGATCGAGCGAGAACGTTCCTTTCGGCAAATCCAACCAGCCGACCGGTGGCCCGCCTGGGGTACGACCGGCCATCACCGGAAGCCGGCAGGCGCCGAACACGCTGGCAGTGCGCCCGGCTTCAGGCGAGGCGGCCGCAGCGGGCAGTGCCCCAGTTGCCGTTGGCGCTGCTACCCTCGAGGTTGAAGAACCAGAGCCTACGGGCGTTGGCTGACCGCATCCCACGAGCCCCAGAATGGCCAAACTTGCGGCCACCTTCGCCAACGCCGAGATGCCGCCCCCGCGGTCCATGATCGCAATACGAACAACGACCGGCGGGCGCGAAAGTTACTTGCCAGTCGACTGAGGCGTAGCCTGACCTGGCAGCTTCACCTCGGATGGCTAATGACGCGCGTCTGGCGCAGAACGCGCGGAGCCCCGGGGCCGTTAACGGCGGTTGGCGCCAAACGACCGGATTCGGGGAGGTGGTAATCCGATTCTCGGTGCGGCTGATTAGTCGCCGCCGCTCATCGGAATTGAACTGTAGTGTCATCGCAAAAGACTAAGTAGATCGAACCAATGTCGAGAACTTTCGCCAGGCTTGACGGATGCCAACCCCCCCTCGGTCGGGCTCGTTGCCACCACTCGACGGGATCCAGACAGCGACGCTGTCATTCGTCGCCTGTGTTGGCCCAATCCCGAAGCGGACGAAAGATTTCCCCTACCAACTGCGGGTCGCCAGCGTGAGAGCGGGCTACGCCCCCGAGACGATCCAGTACCTGAATCAACTCTGAGCGCTCGGTGTCCGACCACTGATAGCGGTAAGCGGCGCTGAAATGAATCTGCTCTGGCTCATCCATAGCAGTGAGCTCAAGAACATGCGGCGGGATGCTTCCGCGATATCGAGCACAGCCTGCGAACGCAAGCGAGTTCTCGAGAGTCCAGCATTCAGGATCGAAGAGATCGATCGTTTTTCGCCGGGCGATGAAGATGATTTGTGGATCGAGGAGTGCGTTCAGGTCAGCCGCGAATAGCTCAGGTTTCAGGCGGCCGACCGCGACCTCTACGCGAAGTGGCGCGTCGGCCAGAACCACCGCCGGATTGAAGTCCTTGGTGCAATCTCCCTCGATCGCCAGGTAGACGGCAGGATCGTCGCTGTGGAATCCCAGAAATCCGCCCCGGCGCGGGAGCAGGCCGCGACGCTGGATTCCATCCAGATCATCCCGTGACGCCCAGTGGTAGAGGACTGATGACAGTAAGTGTTCGATTCTCACCCAAAGATCGAGACGACACCGCCAACGGACCTGTCATCGAACAAGTCTGGTTGCCCCGGCGGGGTTCGAGGCGCCATTCCCGATGTCCCGGCCATCAGGTTCGCATAGCCGCACTTAGGTCAGGAGTTCGTATCCGGGTTCTATCGCGTCAGGTGGATTCGCGTCGATGTAACCGCCATCGAATTCCTCTGAGCCAACCCAATGGTCGATCACAACACCGCTTCGAACTTCTCCAGGCCCGAGTTCAAGCCACGGCTGCTCCGCGTTCTCGAAAGCAACTGAGCCAACCATCGTCGTGGGGGTCATCGCCGCGTACGCGACTGGGGTGTGACGACCTGCAATGACACTGTCGAAAACGAAGGGAACCGTTCGAACGCTGAAGGCGGTTCTGATTAGTTGCCCGTGACGTGATCCCGGGCCGCCATAGAGAACCACCGTTGAAGGCGGCACGCCACTCGATGGATATGTAAGGGTGCCCTCAACGCGGGCTTGAACGGACATCGGGAGAACGGCTTCGATTTTGCGGACCAGCTCGCGGCCCTTATCGGGGCTCGACCTCATCAAGTCATGCACGGCATCATCAAGCCGCCGAAGCATCACGCTGGCTAGTGACAGATATTCGGCGGCTCGTTGCGCCGACGGCGGGCGGTCAAACGCATGGGCCTTTGGGTTTCGTATCCCCTGCATGGCGCCCATGAACAGCAGCTTGAAACCCTCCTGCTCGTCGTTCCCGCTCCTGGGTGCGGCAGCAAGTTGAATCGGGCCGCCGTCCGCTAGTGCAGCGGACATAAGCGGGCGACCCGAAATATCGAGTCCGCTCTGCGCCGCGACACGAACCTCAATCGCTTTGAATGCCTCAAAGACCGCCGACGCAAAGTGTCCGTCATCGAAAAGTCGATAGGCCTTGACGACAACCGTCGGATGAAGCCGTGCGATGACCGGCGCAAGCGCTCCACCGGCTCGGGATTGGGGCCCAGCTTGATCGCGAGGCTTCGATCCTCCCCCCGCGGCCTGCGGCGGGCTCTCTTGATCGTCACCGCTAATGCCAAGGACGGTGCCGGGTGTGATCCCCAACCGCACCGCAGGCGGGGTGCGCGCCGCCTGACGAAAGAATTCTGCCCGCCGTTGTAGGTAGTCCTCAATCGTCTTGATACCGCTGAACCCGCGAACGGCGCGCGTGATCGTTATGTCCCAGCCTTCCACCGTCACACTGCCTCCCCCGGCCCAAGGTTCGTAGCGCATGAACAGGTACAGCCGCTGCGCTGTGGCCCGGTTCCTAGCGAGATTCAGCACCACTGGGCTGTCCAGGGCTGGTCGCTGGCCCCCTTCGACTGAGGGTTCTAGTGACCGCTCAATGACTACGGCGGTCGAGACCGCCTGAACGAATAGACGCAGGTCGTTCTCTGCGCCTGGGACGTAATACAGACCAGCGACGCTCATGGTGACTTCATCATCGCCGGACACGTGACGAACGCCGGGGCCGACGTTGGTCATATCCGGCGGGATGCCGTCGGCCACCTTGTCAATGTCGAGTCCCCTTTGGTGAAGGACCCGATCGACGTAGGAGAACGGCGGCCAGTTGCCGCGCTGCTTCAGGCCCTCGTAGATGGCGGACAGCAGGGCAACCTCATCGTCGCCCAGGGGGTTCGACTCTGCCATTCCCGATGAGGGTAAACGGAACTGCTGAAACGCCCGCCGCCAGATTCAGAAGCTTAGGGCTGGCTTGTCTGATTCTTCTGCCACTCGGGATCTGCCTCTCCCGGCGCGATATCGCTGTCCATACATTCACGCGCGACGTAGGAGGATTCCGACCAGGACAGTCAAGCCGACAATTACCGCGCTGATAGTGATTCCTATCGGGAAAGGATGTGTCAGCGCAAAGGTACGCAATGGATTCAGGAATCCGGCCGCTGGACCAGTGTATGGGTTCTGCTCCAACCACGGACTTAAGAGACGTCCCGAACGCTGATCCAGAGCGGCGAAGCGTACCGATGCATAGATCCCGAACGGAATCGTCGCAACCTCAAGAACCCATGCGAAAATTGTCCAATACGTCAGAGCAATCACAAGCATGCTCGAGACCACGGACAGGATGACCACTCCGTACCACCGATCGCGATCGCGAGCGGCCATTAAGTAGTCAGCCGGAAACCCCCTCTTTCGGGCTCGCTTATGGCCAGCCATATTCGTCTCGGCTACGGGGCGATTGGACCATTCTCCGCGGCCCGCAAAGGCTAAAGACCGCGAGCGGAATCGTCCAACCTTCGGACGGATCACCCAGCCCGACACGAACCCAGTACCCACGCTCAACGCGCTCTCGGATCGTGGTCAGGAGGGCGTCGCGTTCTTGCTGCGGGTCGGCCATTCCTTACTCAGTCTATGAGGACCTTACGCATCCGGACCTACTGTCGGCCCAGCCGTTCAACGCCTAGGCAAGCGCTATGAGTGGGGCCACCTGACGGAAGACCAGTACAGGTCGGAGTGGGACAGGCTGACGGCCAGCCGTGCTGAACTGGTCGCCAGCCAGACACAGGCCATGGACACGACTGCGCTTCCGCTTGGTTCGCTGGTGAAGGGCTGGAACACAGGTGACCCGCGCACCCGGCGCGACCTGCTGGCGATCTTCTTCGATGAACTGGACGTGCTGGACGGCCGCATCTTTGAAGTCGCGCCGCGGAAGGATCGGGAAGCCTTGGTGGTCGAACTTCTGAAGCAGGCGTTTCGACATCGGGAAAGTAGCCCCGGCGGGGTTCGAACCCGCGATCTCAGCCTTGAGAGGGCTGCGTCCTAGACCACTAGACGACGGGGCCGCGCTTGGGTAGCCGGTATCGATCTTAGCGGGGTCGGTTCAGCTGACGGTCACACCGTGCGGCCACGGGTTGGCGATTCCGCGCTGGTTTGGTATCTGGAGCTTGGTGGGCGGCATTGGGGTCGAACCAATGACCTCTCGCGTGTGAGGCGAGCGCTCTCCCACTGAGCTAGCCGCCCATGGGTGCAACATTCTACCCACCCACGTACGATCCAACGAGATGGAGGCTCCGCTTGCACGGCGGCACTGCGTGGCCTGCGAGAAGGGCACTCCCCCGCTCCCCGACGCCGAGAGCCGGGCCCTCCTGGCGGAGTTATCGGGCTGGGCGATCGATGAGTCGGACGGTCGTGCCGGCCTGGTCAAGACGCTCCGCTTCAAGGGGTTCATGCCAGGGGTCGAGCTCGTGAACCGGATCGCCGAGCTCGCCGAGGCCGAGGGCCACCACCCCGATCTCACGCTCACCTATGGATCCCTGACCGTGAGGTTGACGACCCACGCCGCGGGCGGCCTGACCGAGAACGACTTCATCCTGGCGGCCAAGATCGACGAGCTCGCGCCCTGACGGACCCGCCGCCCTGGCCGGCGGCCCATTTCAGCTACCTCGACCACGGATTGAAGACTCTTAACAGGGCGTGGGGGGATTTGTCTTGGGTCCGGTGCTAGCTTCACGAGCGGTCCATGCAGTTTTTCGTGTGCTGGTTCTTCCACCAGAGAGAGCGTGAGGTTCTGCTGAAGGGGATCCTACCGGGGGGGATCGACGCCGTAGTCTTCTGCTGGCGCTGCGATCGGATGCGCGGCCGAGCCGTCAAGGTGCTCCAGATGAGCCCCAACGGCCTCCGCGCCTAAGCCAGACCCTCACCTCTCCAGGACGACCGCGGGGTAGTAAGCCTGCAGGGCTGTCGCGTGCGGAAATTCCTGGGCGGCCAGGTCTCGCAGGCCTAAGTCCACGTTCCAACTCACCACCACCACCGCGTCGCACGCCGGCAGCTGGTCCGCGCTCGTGACCACCGCGAAGTCGGACGTGTACGCCGCCACCTCCTGCTCGTCGGAGTGCAGCACGCACGCGCGCCGGCCCTGCGCGTGGATGCGCTCGATCGCGGCCGCAGCCTGCGGCAGGGCCAGCGGATCCTGGGTGTAGCCCTGGACCTGGCCCGCGGCCGCGAGAACCGCGCCGGCGAGCACGACAGGCGCCAGCACCTTCCAGCGCGCGATCGCCGCGGCGATCAGGAAGGCGATGCCCGGGACCAGGAAGATGAAAAAGCGCGGGTAGAGGTAGGCCGGCTTGAGGACCGCCCACAGGAACACCACGACCAGGCCGACGACCGCGACGGTCGTCCAGAGCCAGGCGGCATGGCGCACCTCCCACACCCCAAAGCCCGCGGCCGAAAGCCACAGGCCCAGCGGAACCAGGACCGGCGCGCCCAGCAGGAAGAAGACGAGGTCACGCGGGAAGGTCGGGTAGAACACGCTCGCGGGATACCCGTGCTGGACCAGCTCGATGTACTGGATGTAAGCATTGGCGCCGACGCCGATGAGGCCCCCGGCGAACCAGGCCGGCGCAAGCTGCACGAGCTGAGGCCATGAGCGGCGCGAGGCGATCCAGGCGACGTGCGCGAGCAGGACGACGCCCGCGAACAGCTGCGACGCGATCGCGAGCCCCATCACCAGGGCGTAGGCGGCAAGGCGCCACCTCGTCCACCTGCCGCCGATCAAAACTGTCGCCACCACGCACCCCAGCGCCGCCAGGCTGTAGCCGCGCAGGTCGCGGCTGTTGTCGACAAAGAGCGGATCGGTGGCGATGAAGAGGGCCGCA
>DASXBJ010000060.1:0-30900 GCA_036491755.1 Candidatus Dormiibacterota bacterium | reverse complement strand
GGACATCTGTCCCCACCGCGCCGTCCCTCCTCTAGCATTCAAAACCGTGGCCAGGATCCTGCTGCTCGGCTCAACCGGCTTTTTCGGCCGTGGGGTCGCCCACAGGCTGATTGATGGCGGGCACCAGCTGCGGGTGCTCGTCCGCGATCCGATGAAAGCCGCTGCATTCAAGGTGCGAGGCGCGCAGGTCGTCGTGGGCGACGCGCTCAACCCGTCTGCCGTGGCGCAGGCGGCGCAGGGAGTCGAACACATCATCAGCCTGGTGGCGGTGCGCCGAAACCGGCCGCAGTCCTACCTGGCGGTGAACGTCGACGGCGCCCGGATCCTCGGTGAGGCGGCCAAGGCCGCGGGCGTTCGGTCGGTCGTCTTCGTCAGCGCCATCGGCGCGCGGCTGGATCCGCGTTACAAGTACCTGACGTCGCGCTGGATGGGCGAGCAGGAGCTCGCGAAGACCGGGGTCGCCGGCACGATCCTGCGGTTCTCGTTCGTCCTGGCCGAGGAGGGAGGCGTCCTCAACGACTTCGAGCGCGCCGCAGGCTTCGGACCCTTCCTGATCATTCCGGGCAACGGTCAGACCAATCTGCAGCCGATCCTGCGAGAGGATGCGGCGCGCTGCATCGTGGAAACGATCGACCGGCCCGAGCTGCTGGGCAAGATCGTCGAGCTCGGCGGACCTGAGGTGGTGACCTACGAGACGATGTTCGACTGGTTCATCCAGGCTCGTGGGATCAGGAAACGGAAGCTGAAGCTCCCAGCGGGTCTGCTCGTGCCGGGTGCGATCGTGATGGAGGCGCTGCTGAAAGACCCCGTGGCGACGGCCGACGAGATCAACACCATCCAGCTGCCGAACGTAGCCGACGGCCTCGACTCTGTAACCGCGCACTTTGGCTGGCGCCCGACCGCGCCAAGCACCTGGGCGCCGTCCCACTGGAAGAAAGCCACCCGCTGAAGCGGCGCGCGTTCTTCGGGCTGCCGCTGCCCGAGGAGCAGCGCGACGGGCTGGCGGGCTACCTCGCCGCATGCGCCTCGCTGGCGCCGGCGTTCCGCTGGGTGCCGCCCGCCAATCTGCACATAACGATTCGTTTCCTCGGCGGCGTGGATTCGGAGCTCGTCGACCGCCTCGCCGACCAGCTGGCCGCCACCAGGGGGGGTGGATTTGAAGTTGAGATCGGCGAGCTCGGCACGTTCAAGCGGGGTCGCCTCGTGCGTGTGGTCTGGCTGGGCATGCGGTCGGGCGCCGAGGCGGCAACCCAGCTGGCGTCACGGGTCGAGGCCGCATGTGCCGCCGCCGGCCTGCCCCCGGAAGCTCGAACCTTTCAGCCACACCTGACGCTGGCGCGCGCTCGCAGCCGCGATGGCGACGCGTTGCCTTCCCTCCCTGATCTGCCGCCGCTCGCCGCATGGCGCGCCCAGGAGCTGGTTCTGTACCAGAGCCACCTGGGACGGGCAGGAGCGGTATACGAGCCGCTGCGGGTCTTACGACTGGACTGAAGCGGCTCCCGCCTCGGCGCACTCCAGGTCCTGCTCGGGCCGCGCTCCGCTTACGCCGATGGCGCCGACGACGGCTCCTCCTTGCTTGATGAGCGCGGACCCGGGTCCGGGGATCAGCGGCACGCGAGCGAGCCGGTCGGCTGCCTTGAAGAATCCCGGCCGGTCCTGCGCCGTCTGCGCAAGCCATGCTCCATCGCGAAGGAACATTGCGGCACCGACTGCTTTCGCCTCGGCAATCTGCGGAGAGATCGGCGGGGCTCCGTCCATGCGACCCACGGCCACGAGCAGGCCGCCGGCGTCAACGACCGCGACGGTCACCTTGAGGTCGAGCTCGGCAGCTTTCGCGTGCGCCCGAGTCACAGCCATTTGCGCATCGGCCAGGGTGAGCATTGCGAGACAAGTGTCGCGCATGCTGTCGCCGCGCCGTTGGGGATCCGGTTGATCAGCACGCGACCAGGTCGACGTCGACAGGGCCAGAAGCATCATCTCTCAACGAGATTTGTCGGCTACTTCCTGATGGTTGGCAGCGAACTGACTTTCGGGGCTTGCGCAAAGTTACGGGGCCTATTACTGTTCGTGACGGCCCCGAGGGAAACGTTCAAGGGGGCGGGAACAGGCCGCAAGGCAGGTACCTGCTCTTGAGAGGCGATCCGTCGGGGTCATTTGTTTTGCGTGGGGGAGGACAGACGTCCTCCCCCGCGGAACCCCCTCCTCTCCTCAGCCGCGTATGGCGGCGACTTGGCAGGTGGCAAGCGTGGTGACGGCCGGAATGAATCCGGCCTAAGGCTCCACTCCGCGGCGCGGTGGGGATAGGCGTCCCCTCCGCGGACCAACCCCTCTCCTCAGCCGCGTATGGCGGCGCTTGGCAGGTGGCACGCGGGGTGACGGCCGGAGTGAATCCGGCCTCAAGCTCCACTCCACTCCGCGGCGCGGTGGGGACAGGCGTCCCCTCCACGGGCCTACCCCTCTCCTCGGCCACGCATGGCGGCGCTTCGGGGTCGGGCGCTTGCTGGTCCATTTCGCCAGAACAGACAAAGGATTTCGGGTCCCCGCGTTAGGCTGAGCGCCGATGAAGGTCGTCCAGCGCTCTGCGCACGCGCAAGCACCAACCGCCAGGGCTGTCGAGGTGTCGATTGTCATGCCCTGCCTCAACGAGGCCGAGACACTGGCGACATGCATCCGGCAGGCGCAGCGCGCAATCGAGGAACAGGGGCTGGCGGGGGAGATCATCGTCGCGGACAACGGCAGCATCGACCGTTCGCGGGCCATTGCCAGAGAGCTCGGGGTGCGATTGGTCGACGTGCCACGAAAGGGTTATGGCAGCGCTCTCATCGGCGGCATCGACGCGGCCCGAGGCAGCTTTGTGATCATGGGCGATGCCGATGACAGCTACGACTTTGGGGCGATCAGGCCACTCCTCGAGAAGCTTCGCGATGGGTGTGACCTCGTGGTCGGCAACCGCTTCGCCGGCGGTATTGAGCCGGGTGCGATGCCCTGGTCGCATAGGTGGATTGGCAACCCGGTGCTCACATTCATCAGCCGCCTCTTCTTTCACACGCCGGTCGGGGACATGCACTGCGGGTTGCGAGGCTTTCGCCGGGAGGCATACGCGCAGATGCGCCTTCGCGCGACTGGCATGGAGTTCGCTAGCGAGATGGTGATCAAGGCCTCGCTCAAGCGAATGCGGATCGCCGAGGTGCCGGTCACGTTGCGGCCGGACGGCCGCTCGCGTCCACCGCACCTGCGCACCTGGCGCGACGGCTGGCGCCACCTCCGGTTCATGCTCCTGTTCAGCCCGCGGTGGCTGTTCCTCTATCCCGGTGTCGCGCTGTTCGCGATCGGCCTGGTGCTTTCGTCGCTGCTGGTGGCGGGGCCGGTGCGGATCGGAGCCGTGCGGCTCGACATCCACACCCTGCTCGTCGCCGGCTTCCTGTCTCTGCTCGGTTACCAGCTCGTGCTGTTTGCAGTCTTCACCAAGATTTTCGCCATCCGCACCGGGTTTCACCCGCCCCACCCGCTGCTGCAGCGCATCTTCCATTACGTGACGCTGGAGGTCGGTGTCGCTGCGGGCGCCCTCACGGCTCTGATCGGGCTTGTCGTTTTCGTCCTGGCGGTGGCGAGCTGGAGCGCGGTCGGATTTGGCAATCTCGACCCGACGCTCACCATGCGCGAGGTGATTCCCGCCGTGGTGCTGCTCGCTCTGGGCACGCAGACCGTTTTCGCGAGCTTCTTCATCAGCATCCTGTCCATCGATATCAGCTGAAAGCGCCGGTGAGGCCCCCCGTCAGAATGCAGGGATGGGGTGGGGCCGCCCTGGTTTTGGCCGTGGTCACATGTTTGCTGGCACCCGTCGCCTACGTGGCGATGTTCAGCATCTTCAACGCGTACGACGACGAGGGCTATTTCCTTGTCACCCTGCGCGAATACCTCGCCGGCCAGCCTCTGTTCACGCAGGCGATTCCGATCTACGGCCCCGTGTACTACGAGGTTATGGGCGGCCTGTTCAGGCTGCTTGGCCTCGCCACGACACACGACAACGGACGCCTGGTGACGCTGGCGGTGTGGCTCACGGCGAGCGCTCTCGGAGGCATGGCGGCCTTCCGGCTCACGCGCAGCCTGTGGCTTGGGGCAGGCGGCCAGATCGTGACCTTCTACGTGCTGGTCGCGCTGGTCGACGAGCCCCTGCACCCGTCCGGCATGGTCGCCGTTCTGCTGACAGGCCTTGTGCTGGCCGTCACGTACATCGCGCCCAGGCCTCGTGCCGCGGCGATCGCCATCGGAGGAATCACGGCGGCCCTCTTGCTGGTCAAGCTCAACGTCGGCGCGTTCGCTGCGCTGGCGGTCGCATTCGCGTTCGCCGCATCGCTGAACCTTTCGTACCGGCGCTTTCTGGGGCCGCTGGCAGCCCTGGCCGTCGTGGCTCTGCCGCCAATCGTGATGGCAGGTCTTTGGGGCCGCGACTGGGTCCTGGAGTTCGCGGCGCTGACCATGATCTCCGGCGCCGCGGTCGCCGCCGCTGCTCTGGCCTCTGCGCCTCGTCCGCCGCCGCCATCCCTGGCCTGGCTGATCGCCGGTGGGTTGGGAGTCGTCGCCGTCAGCCTCGGCGTCGCGCTCGCTGGAGGGACCTCGCTGCAGGCAATCGTCAACGGCCCGCTTCTGGGGGCCTTCAGGTTTCCCGGCGTCTTCGTATTTCCCCTGCGCATCGACCTGGTCAACGTCGCGTGGGCGGCGCTATGGCTGGCAGCGGCGCTCGCCGTGTCCTTGTGGCGGCTCGACGCTCGCATGCCGGTCGCCGCCACGGGCGCCGTGCGCATCGCGGTGGGCTTTCTTTGCTGGGCGACATTGCTGCGCCTCCCCACGTCAGTCCTGCTGTTCGCACTGCCCCTGGCCTGGATCGCCATTCTGCCGCCGCGCGGACCCGAAGACCGTCTGGGCCTGTATCCGCGGATCATGCTGCCCACGCTCGCCGTTCTCCAGAGCTTGCAGGCGTATCCCGTCGCCGGCACCCAGCTGGCGCTCGCCGGCGTCGCGCTGGTGCCGGTGGGGGCGGTCATCCTCAGCGATGGGATCGCGGAGCTGCGGCTCGCCGGGGCTCAGTCCCGGCCGCCCAGAATGCACCAGGGGATCTGGGTCGCACCGGCGGCGATGGCCCTCAGCCTGGCCGCCTTCCTCTATCTCGGCTATGTAACCGCAATCGGGTTTGCCGCCCGCACCCCGCTCGGCATCGCCGGTTCGGACATGATCAGGCTTCCCTCAGGCCAGGCCGCCCCGCTGGCGTCTCTGGTCGCAGCCATCAATCGCCGATGCCAGACCTTCATCACGCTGCCCGGCATGAACAGCCTCTACATCTGGACCGGCCAGTGGTCGCCCGTCCAGCTGGATTCGGAGGTGTGGTGGTCTGCCCTTGACAGCTCGCAGCAGCAAGCCGTCCTCGAGCACCTCAAAGGACGGCAGGGCCTGTGCGTCGTCAGGAATCAGACGCTCGTCGGGTTCTGGGCCGAAGGCCGCCAGCTGCCCGACCGACCGCTGATCCGATTCATCGACAGCCAGTTCACCGTCACGGGTACGTACGGCGGATACGAACTGCTGGTCGAGGCGACTCAGTAGACCGGCGACTCCACAGTGACTGCCTCCAGCCACTTTCGGCAGGAGGTGAGGAACCGGGCGCCCTGTAATCCGTCGAGGATCCGGTGGTCGAACGAAAAGCAGAGATACATCATCGGCTTGATTCCGATCATCCCGCTGACTGCGACCGGCCGTTCAACGATGGCCTCCATGGTCAGGATGCCGGCCTGCCCGGGGTTGATCACGGAATAGCTGAACAGCGTCCCGAATGTCCCGGAGTTGTTGACGGTGAAGGTGCCCCCAGACAGATCGTCGGCCTTCAGGTGCTTGTTACGCGCCCTCGTCGCGACGTCGTTGACGGCCCGGGCGAGCCCGGCTATCGAGAGGCCGTCGGCGCGTCGAATCACCGGCACGACGAGCGTGTCCTCGAGGCCCACCGACACGCCGAGGTTGATGTCGCGGTGCAGGATCAGCTCGGTCTCGTTGAAGGTCGAGTTGACGTCCGGGTGCTCGCGCAGCGCCGATATGGTCGCCGCCATCACGTAGGGGAGGTACGTCAGCGAAAAGCCCTCCTGTTTCTGGAAGGCGGCCTTGTTCGCGTTGCGGTTGGCGACCACGCCCGACATGTCGGCCTCCTGCGTCTGCCAGGCATGGGGAATGGTGCTCTTCGAGCGGGTCATGTTCTCGGCGATGAGCCGCCGCACCCGCGTGAGCTGCACCACCTGGTCGCCTTCGCCGCCCTTGGCCGGGGCCGCGCCGACCGGTGAGGCCGTGGCGGAGGGGGCCGCTTTCGCCGCCGCGGCGAAGTCCAGCACGTCCTTCTTGGTCACGCGCCCGCCCATCCCGGTGCCGGTGACCTTCGACAGGTCGACCCCCATGTCCGTGGCGACCATCTGCACCGCGGGCGAGTACCGATGCGCGTCCCCGCTCGTGGCTCCTGCGGGTTTACGCCCCTGATCCTCACCCTCTGCTGGAGGGGGAGAGGAGACTGCGGGGGGAGCCGGCCGGTCGGCTGCGGGCTTACGCCCCTCACCCTGACCCGCTCCCTGAGGGGGAGAGGGGGGTGCGGGGGCGGGCTGTGCGGGGGCGGGCGCTTCA
Source organism: Candidatus Dormiibacterota bacterium (assembly GCA_036491755.1). GTDB lineage: Bacteria > Chloroflexota > Dormibacteria > Dormibacterales > Dormibacteraceae > DASXBJ01. The sequence continues at coordinate 24,246 of DASXBJ010000060.1, read as the reverse complement.
GGCGTCGAGACGTCGGCCTTGCCGTCAGCTTCTGCGCCGACCTCCACCACGGCAATCTCCCCGCCGGCCTGCACCGTCTGGCCCTCCTTGGCGAGGATCTCGCGCAGGATCCCGGACACGGGAGCCGGCACCTCAGCGTTGACCTTGTCGGTGTCCACCTCCAGCATCGGCTCGAACTCGACCACCTTGTCGCCGGGCTTGACGAGCCACTTCGAGATGGTCCCCTCGTGCACGGACTCACCCAGCTGCGGCATCACCACGCGCATGGTTTTGGGCATCGCGGTCAGTACGCCGCAAGGTCGCGCAGGACCTTGGTGATCTTTTCGGGTGTGGGCATGAAGTACTCCTCCATCGGGATCGCGTAAGGCATGGCCGGAACGTCGAGCCCCCCGAACCGCTTGACCGGCGCGTCGAGGTAACGCCAGGCCTCGTCCGCGATCAACGCCGCGACCTCCGAACCGATGGAGACGCTGAAGTTGTCCTCGTAAAGCACCAGGCACTTGCCCGTCTTGCGCGCTGAGGCCAGGATCGCCTCCTTGTCCAAGGGGTAGACGGTGCGCAGGTCGACGATCTCGATGCTGGCCCCATCCTGTTCGAGCTGCCTGGCGGCCTCGAGGGCGTAATGGACCATCAGGCCGTAGCAGAACACCGAGATGTCCGTCCCTTCGCGCACCGTCCGGGCAACCTGGAGGGGAATGAGGTACTCGCCCTTCGGCACGGCCTCCTTGAACATGCGGTAAAGGCGTTTGTGCTCGAAGAAGAGAACCGGGTCGGGGTCGCGGATTGCAGCCAGCAGAAGGCCTTTCGCTTCATATGGGCTGGAGGGGATCACGATCTTCAGGCCCGGCGTGGCAAAGCGGGCCTCGATCGATTGCGAGTGGTACAGCGCGCCATGCGCGTGGCCGCCCATGGGAGCGCGCACGACCAGCGGCACCGACCAGTCGCCGTCGCTTCGGTATCGGTACTTGGCGATCTCGTTCGTGATCGAGTTGAACGCCATGTGCGCGAAGTCGGCGAACTGCATCTCCGCGACCGGACGCTTGCCCGCCACGGCGAGACCAAGCGCCACCCCGGCGATCGAGGACTCGGCGAGCGGCGTGTCGATGACGCGCGATTCGCCGAAGCGCTTGCGAAGGCCGTCGGTGACCAGGAAGACGCCTCCCTTCGCTCCGACGTCCTGGCCGAGGACCATCACGCGCTCATCGCGCTCCATCTCGTCCGTCAGCGCGGAGCGCAGAGCCGCCACCATGTTCATCTCTTCTGTCTCGCCGCCGGCCGGCGGCTCGATGGCCTTCGGCACGTCGACCGAGTAAACGTTGGTGAGCGCATTCTCGGCCGGTGGATCCGGTGACTCCATGCCCTCGCGTGTGGCCTGGGTCACCTCTTCTTTGACCTGCTCTTCCATCTCGACGACGTTCTTCGCGGAGATGACGCCCTCGTCGACCAGCCGCTTTTTGAACTGTTCCAGGCAGTCGCTCTCAGCGAGCCGGTCGATCTCCTCCTGAGTGCGGTACCGGCGCTGATCGTCCTCGGACGAGTGCGCGCCCAGGCGGTCGACCACGCACTCGATCAGGGTCGGACCTTCACCTGCTCTCGCCCGGGCGACCGCCTCTTTCGAGACGTGGTAGGAGGTGACCGGGTCGCGGCCGTCGAGGGTGACACCTGGGAAGCCATATCCCGCCGCGCGCTGGGCGACGTGCTCGATCGCATACTCCTTTCGAAACGGGGTGGAGATCGCAAAACCGTTGTTCTCACAGACGAAGATCTCCGGCAGCTTGTAGATCGCCGCGAAGTTGAAGGCTTCGTGAGCGTCGCCCTCGGAGCCGGAGCCCTCGCCGTAGCAAGTGAGAAGCACCTTGTCCGTGCCATCCATCTTCAGCGCGTACGCGACGCCCGCACCCCTGACCATCTGGGTCGCGACAGGGGAGCCGCCGGACGTGATGTTCAGCCTCGAATCGGAGAAGTGCCCAGGCGTCTGCTTGCCCCCCGACGCCGGGTCCGCTGCTTTGGCCAGCACCGCGAGCATCAGGTCGAGCGGCGTCATGCCCATGCGGAGGCAGAGCACCACGTCGCGGTAGTACGGCGCCAGCCAGTCGTACTTCGGTCTCAGCGGCCAGCCGATTCCGATCTGCGCGGCCTCGTGGCCGGCGCAGGAGATGATGAACGGAGCGCGGCCCTGGCGGTTGAGGACCTGGAACCTGTAGTCGACCTGGCGGCCGAGCAGCATGAAGTGGAACCACTCCTTCAGGGTCTTCTCGTCCAGGTCGGTGTCGCGCCACGCGACCGGTTCCTGGAATCGCCAGTCCGGGCTGAACGCGGGGTCTTTGGTCTTGACGCTCTGTGCCATGAACTACCTAGATGTGGATCGCGTGGCCGTCCACGGCCAGCGCCGCCTCCATGACGGCTTCGCTGAGCGTCGGGTGCGGGTGGATGTTGCGGCCAAGCTCCCATGCGTCGCCCTGGAAAAGCTGCGTGAGCGCGGGCTCGGCGATGAGCTCGGTGGCATACGGCCCGACGATGTGCGCGCCGAGCATCCGGCCCGACTTGTCAGCGACGATCTTGACGAAGCCGCCGGTTTCGCCGTGGATGATCGCGCGGCCGAGCGCCGTGAAAGGAAAGCGCCCGACTTTGACCTCGTGGCCTTTTTGGGTCGCCTGCTTCTCGGTCAGGCCAACGGAGGCGATCTGAGGATGCGAGTACGTACAGCGCGTGACGAGCTCCTGCTCCATCGGCGCCACGCGCTGCCCGGCGATATCCTCCATCGCCGTCATGCCCTCATGGGCGGCGGCATGCGCCAGCAGGTACCCGCCGACGACGTCACCGATGGCATGGATTCCTTCCGCAGACGTCCGCATCCACTCGTCGACCTGGATGAAACCGTTGGGGTGCGTCTGCACGCCCACCTGCTCCAGGCCGATGTCCTTCGAACGGGGAGCACGCCCAACCGCCACGAGCAGCTGACGCGCCCAGATCTCGCCCTGGTCGGTATCGACGCTGACACCGTCGCGCGCTTTCTTGGCGCCCTTGACCTTGACGCCGGGGCGGCAGTCGATCCCGGCCTTCTTGAACTGTGTGAGCATCTCCTTGGAGATCTCTTCATCCTCGAGGGGCACCAGGCGGTCGAGTGCCTCGAGCAGCGTGACCTTCACGCCGAGCTGGCTGTAAAGAGTCGAGAACTCGACGCCGACGGCACCGCCACCGATGATGCAGATCGACTCCGGCACGGTGCCGGACAGCGTCGCGTTGTCAGACGAGATGATGTACTGGCCGTCGAACTCGAGCCCCGGCAGCGACTTGACCGTCGAGCCGGTGGCCACGACCAGGTTCTTGGCCTTGACCTGCTTGCCGCCCACGTCGATCGTATTGCGGTCGCGAACCTTGCCGCGGCCTTCGACGACCTCGATCTTGTTCTTCTTCATGAGGTACTGCACGCCCTTGTACAGCTGGCTCACGATCGCGTCCCGCCTGGCGGCGATGCGTGCGTAGTCGTATTGCACCTTCTCGGCGTTGATGCCGAACTCGGGGCCACGCGCCGCCACGCGGTGGAAGAGCTCGGAGGACTCGAGGAGGGCCTTGGTGGGGATGCACCCGATATGCAGGCAGGTGCCACCCAGCTTGTCCGCCTCGACCAGGGCGACCTTCAGCCCGAGCTGGGATGCCCGGATGGCGGCGGGATAACCGCCCATGCCTCCACCGAGAATCGCCACGTCGAAATCAACTGCGGCCATCTCGACTAAGTGTAGGTGTCGTCGGTCCCGCACTTCAGGAACGCGGGAACGGGATGTTAGATTGCCGCGCGTGAAGGTGAGGCCCGTCCTTTTCGCGGCGGCCATGGGACTGCTGGTGCCGATCGCCGTGGTCGAAGCGGTGGGAGCGGCCGCCAGCGTTGTGCACAAGCCATACGGGAGCGACTTTGCGCTGTACTACGGCGTCTCCACAATCGGCCTCCAGTCCGGCTTTGGAAACCTTTACGACGAGAGCCGGCGGGTGCGAGTCTGGGCGGAGCTCGGCTCGCAGCTCGGTGGTCCCCTCGCCCCGTACCCGGTGATCCAGCCACCGACCACCGCGCTTTTCACAGCACCGCTGGCTGCCTTGCCATTCGGGCCTGCGTATGCGATCTGGCTGGCGGTCATCGCCGGCTCGGTGCTCCTCGCCTGGTGGCTGGCCGCCCATGGGACGCCTTTGGCGCGAGCCGGGCATCTGGTCGCCATGGTCGCCCTGCTGCCGATCGGGCTCGGCCTGTTCGTCGGACAGGTGGTCTTCATCGTGTTCGCGGCAGTCCTGGCCGGCTGGTGGCTGCTGCGGCGCGGGCGCGACCTGGTCGCGGGTCTCGTCCTCGTCTTGATCCTCTTGAAACCCCAGGAGGCGGCGCTGGTGCCGCTGGTGCTCGTGGTGATCGGCCGGTATCGCGCCTTTGTTGCCTGGGCATGCGGCGCGCTGGTCTTTGGGCTGGGAGCCATGCTCGCGATCGGTCCGCAGGGCGTGTCGGCGTACGCCAGCCGGCTGAGCAGCGTTTCCAGCCATCCCCAAGCGTGGGTCTCTGTGCCCAACCTGTCGGTGCCAAGCCTGGTCGGCGGGGGCTACGCCGGATTGGCCGCGGCGGCGGCTGTGATCGCGCTCGCCCTCTATGCGGCCTGGGTGCATCGGGACAGCAACCTCGAGCTGCCGCTGGCGATCGGCCTGGTCGGTTCGCTCGCCGCCACGCCGTACCTGCACGAGCCTGACACGGTGATGCTGGTCGCGGCGGCCTGGCTCTGGTTGCGGACGTCACCAGCCACGTGGGCGGCAGGCGCGCTGGTGGTGGGCTACGTGCTGATCGATCTGGGCCAGGCGCCTGCCGTCGGATGGGCGCCGCTGGTCATCCTCGAGGTGGCATGGCTCGGCGCGATGGCGGTGTGGCGGCGACAGCCGGCGGTCGCCGGCCAGCCATCAGGAGCACCCGCCTGACAGCAGGTTCGACCTTCCGCGCTCGTAGTCCGCGTGGTCCGTGACGGGCAAGTCGGCGGTGGGGTCGCCGAAGCGGTCGATGGCGCGGTAATACAGGGCGGGATCCGTCTCCACCGGCATGACGAGCAGGTCGACGCTCCCCGCAGGCTTCAGACATGGGTCGCCCCGCACCGAGGCCAGAGCCTGCAGGTCTGCCACCTGACGTTCCGTGAGCACCGTCCGCGCCGCGGCGTAGCTGATGAGCAGCACGCCGCTGTTGAAGCAAATCAGGAATACACCAGCCACGATGGCCGGCCGCCACGTGCCGCGCCAGGGCAGGCCGCGCGCCGCGTCCCCGAGGAGGATCAGCCACGGGATCGCCCCGATGTAGCTGTATCGAGGCGCTCCCGCCTGCTCATAACCGAGCTGCGCACGGGTCAGCCCGGTGATGACGTAAAACGCGACCAGGCCGGCGGCGACGCTCACGGCCATTGCATCCGGGCGGCGGCGGCTCCAGGTCCAAGCCAGCACGGCGACGGCGGCCACCAGCAGCGGCGCCCCGACCCAGCCGGTCTCGCCGATCAGCGCGGCCGAGCTCTGGCTCAAACCCCATACGGCGTACAGCGGAACCAGGAGCACGTTGGCCGCGGTCGGCTGAGGGTTGGGATGGGTGCCGAAGCGTCCGAACGCGACATACCACGCAGCCAGGAGGACCGCGGTCGGCACAAACCACGCCATGTCCCGGCGCCTGCCGGGGCTGAGGGCCAGGAACACTCCGGCCATGACGCCGAAGACAAGGCCGATGCCGGAGAACATCAGCGATGCGGTGAGCAGCGACGCCGCGAGCATGAGGCGGCCGCGGGACGGCGCGCCCATCAGGGCCAGCAGCATCGCCAGCCCGAGCGCGGACGAGGCCAGCCAGCCGATCTGGAACGCCCACAAGATGTCCTCCCAGCCGGCGCCCAGGACCAGCAGCACCGCGGCGGCGGCGATCCCGATGAGGTCGCCCGCGCGACGCCGCACCACCTCGAAGAGCAGAACGACGTTGGTGAGGTGCAGCGCGAGCAGGACCGCCATATATGGCACATACGTGCGCAGGCCGGCGGTGGAGAGCATGGCCACGTACACAGCGCGCAGCAGTATCGACGGGTGTTCGTTATGCGGCTCGAAGAATGTCTTCCAGGTCCAGTCGGGCGCGGTCAGGATGAACGACCACTCATCGAAGTAGAAGGTGTATGTCCGCGCCAGCCAGAGGAGCGCTGCGCAAACAACGGCGGCAGCGACCACGACGCACAGACGCGCGCGCGGGATGCGCACGGCCTCCGCGTTCAAGCGCTTGACAGCGACGGCGCCGGCAGCGGCTCGCGGCGCGACGGCGCGACCAGGCAGGCGAGCCAGATGGTCAAGCCGATGAGGATGGGTAGGGGAGTCAGCGGCCACGCGAGCTCGCCCCCGATCGCGACCGTCAGGAGCCACCAGCGCTGCCAGGCGGGCGGCTCGTCACGCCAGAAGAGCCAGCCCGCCAGAACGAGGACGGCGTAATCCTGCAGGTGCCAGTAGCTCGCGCCGAGCGTGCTCGCCACCAGTCCCAACGCGAACAGCCGGCCCAGGCTGCGGCGACGGTTGATGTACCCGCCGGCCACGGCGACGGCCAGCACCACCACCTCGGCCACATAGCTCGCGGTGCCCGCGCCCAGCAAATAGGCCAGGCTGAAGTACCGGTTGTTGGCGACCTGCTGCGCGTCCGCCAGCAGGCGTTGGTAGTCCGCCAATCCCTGCTGGCCGATGGCGACCAAGGAAACGAGCAGCATGCCAACCGCCACGGCCGCCCAGGTGGAGACGATCCGCCACCGACCCGCGGCCAGCAGGATCACCGGCACGAACAGAGCCATCTGCGGCTTCAGCATCGAGAGGCCGAGCACGGCACCGGCAAGGTATGGCCGTCCGCTCTCGGCGATGCGCCAGCCGGCCGCGAGCACCAGCAGTGCGATCAGGTCCGGCTGCGCGAGACCCAGGCAATAGAGGACCGGGTACCACGCCAGCGCCCCCAGCAGCCACAGGAACCGCAGCCAACCGGATCCGGGCGCGGCGATCCACCACGCGGCCACCAGGGCCGCCAGCGAGAGCGCGAGCCAGATGTACACCGCCGCCTGCGCGCCGAACAGCGATAGGGGCACCAGGAGCCACGCCAGGAAGGGCGGCGAGATGAAGCGCTTGCCATCGGTGAACGGCACCCCAGGTTCGAGCTGCGCAAAGACGTGCCTCTGGAGGTCCAGGTCGTAGATGTGGCTCCAGCCGTTTTCCAGGCCGACCCGGACAGCCATGTAGGTGAGGGTCATGTCGTTGCCGAGGACATCGCCTCGCAGGGGCACGAGGACCACGAACCAGGCGGTGAAGCCGAACGCGATGAGCAGGAACCATGCGAGCCCGGCGGCGCCCAGGTTGCGCCACGCCTGCCCGTCCAACCGCAGGGGGCTTATCCCCGCTCGGCGAGAGGTACTGGCTTCCTCGGTTCCGGTCCTATGTATTCCGATTGCGGCCGGATTATGCGGTTGTTGGCCACCTGTTCGAGCACATGAGCGGTCCAGCCGGCGACGCGCGAAATCGCGAAGGTCGGCGTGAAGTACGTCTTGGGCAGGCCAATCGCCTGCAGGACGCCGGCCGAGTAGAACTCGACGTTGGTCGACTGCGGCCTCTCGGGATGCTCCTCGTGGAGGATCCGCAGCGCCGTTTCCTCGACCTGCGAGGCCAGGGCAAAGAACTTGGGGTTCATTCGCTCGCACATCGCCTTGAGGATCCTGGCGCGCGGGTCGTAGACGCGATAGATGCGGTGCCCGAAGCCCATGAACTTGACCTTGCGCTTGCGCGCCTCGCGCATCCACGGTTCGGCGTTCTCCGGCGTCCCCATCTGATCGAGCTGCTCGATGACCGCCGAGGGAGCACCGCCGTGGGCCGGCCCCTTGAGGGCGCCAACGGCTCCGACCAGGCTGGATGCGAGGTCGGACTCGGTGGAGGCGATCACGCGTGCGGTGAACGTCGAGGCATTCATGCCGTGGTCGGCGAGCAGCACGAGGTACGTGTTGAGGGCACGGACGATCTCCGGGCTCGACTCCTTGCCGTTGAGCGTGTAGAGATAGTTGGCTGCGAGTCCCAGGTCCGCGCGCGGAGTGACCGGGCCCAGCCCGCTCTGCCGCCGGTGGAAGTTGGCCAGGATCGTCGGGAACGAGGCGGCGGCGTGCACCGCCAGCGCGATCGTCGGCTTCTCGAGCTTGTGCTCGACCCCCTGCACGGACACGATGCTGCGCAGGACGTCCATCGGGTCGGTGTCCACCGGCAGCGCGTTCAGAGCCGCGGTTGCGGCCGGGGTGAGGTTGCGCGATCCGGCGAGCTCGAGCGTCAGCGCGTCCAGCTCGGCGCGGGTGGGAAGCCGTCCGAACCACAGCAGGTGCGCGACCTCCTCGAAGGACATGTCCTCCGCCAGGTCGGCGATTACATAGCCGCGGTAGACCAGACGGCCGTTCTCGCCGTCGACCATCGAGATGGCGGTTTGCGCCGCCACGATGCCCTCGAGGCCGGGCACATATGCGCTGGTCATCTCTTGGCCAGCTGCATTGGTTTCCGGCCGCCTTCGGGGCCGGTCCACCTCGACGCGGGCCGGATGATGCGCAGGTCCGCCAGGGCCTCGAGCACGTGCGCCGTCCAGCCGGCCACCCGCGACGTGGCGAAGATGCACGTGAACATCTCTTTGGGAATGCCGGCGCCCGTCAACACCACCGAGGCCCAGAAGTCCACGTTGGTCGCGTTCGGCCGTTCCGGATGCGCCTCGTGAAGGATCTGGAGGGCGAGCTCCTCGGTTCGCGCGGCCGTCTTGTGCAGCTCCGGCGCAGCAGTCTTCGCCATCTCGCGGAGAATCTTGGCCCGCGGATCGTAAGTCCGGTAGACGCGGTGGCCGAATCCCGCAAACCGCTCGTGGCGCGCATTTGCATCATTGAGCCATCGCTCCGCGTTGTCGGCCGAGCCGATCTTGTCCAGCATCGATCGCGCCGCCAGTGTCGCGCCGCCATGCGCCGGTCCCTTCAGCGCCCCAATCGCGCCCACTACGCACGACGCCAGGTCGCTTCCGGTGGAGGCCACCACCCGCGCGGCAAAGGTGGACGCGTTAAGCCCGTGGTCCGCGAGCAGCACCAGGTAGAGCCCGACCCAGCCCGCGCGCTCGGGCGGCGGCTCGGTGCCCTCCATCATCCACAGGAGGTTGGCGGCGTGGTCCAGGTCGTCGCGGGGCTCGACCAGGTCCTTGCCCTGGCGGCGCCGGTACGCGGCGCCGACGATCGTTGGAAATACGGCCGTCAGGGAGATCGCCTCAGCGAGGCTGGGCTTGTTCAAGGTCTTCGAGGCGCCTTGCGCGGACACGACGGTGCGCAGGGTGTCCATCGGATCGGTCTCGGGATCCATCGACATCAACGCACCGAGCGCGGCGTCGTTCAAATGCCGGCTGTCCGCCATCTGCCGGCGCAGCTCGCTGAGCTCGCTCGGGTTGGGCAGCTCGCCATGCCAGAGCAGGTAGGCGATCTCTTCGAACGTGGCGATCGGAGCGAGGTCTTCGATGAGGTATCCGCCCCGATAGATAAGGCGGCCGTTCGCGCCGTCCACCTCGCTGACGGCGGTCTCGGCGGCGACTATACCTTCCAGCCCAGGGCTGAACTCCGTCACGTACGTAAGTGTACGGAGAGCCAGCGAGCCATCGTCCGGCGCGGCTGGTGTGTGAATTTCGAGGTACGCCTCGAGTGCCGGATATCGAGGACCACGGGCTAGAGTTCGTCGCGTGACGGTGAGCCGGCCGCCGTCGCGGCTACAGCTTCTAGTCCCGCTCGTGGCGGTCCTGGCGGTCGCGCCGTTCGCGATCTCGGTCCGTTACACGGCCGATTTCGGCCTTGCCTACAACGGCGGGGTCGAGGCCTGGGCCAGCGGACATCCCGAGCGAGTCTTCTCATGGCTGTCGACGCCATTCCTCGGGACGCTGCTGGCGCTGGTGTCGCGCGTCATGCCGGTGGAGGCCGCGGCCAAGGCTTTCATCGTGCTGAACCTGCTGGTCTGGCTGGCGCTGCTGGTCGGCGCGTGGTCTGCATTTTGGGTTCGAGCGAGCCCTCGGTGGTGGTGGTCGACGCTGATCGCCGCCGCGATCTTCGCGCCCTTCATCTCCAACCTCTTCTGGCTCCAGCTCAACCCTCTTGCCTTCGGCCTCGCCGTGGGCGGTTTTGCCCTGCTCAAGAGAGACGAGCGTGCCGGCGGCATCCTGATCGGACTTTCGCTCGCCCTCAAGCCGATCGTGATCCTGCTGCCGCTGGCCCTCCTGCTGCGGCGCGACACGCGAAAGGCCGGCGTTTGGTCGGTCGGCACGGCAGCGGCGGTAAACATCGGAGGTCTCGGGTTCCTCGCCTGGCGGGCCGGCGACGCGAAGGTGCTCAACCCACTCGTCGCGCTTTCGAACTTCTCGGCCAAGACGGGCATGCCGGTTTACGCATGCGCTCCTGAGAACTACTCGCCTGCGGCACTGATGTGCCGGCTGGGCTTAGGCCCGTCTCCGATCGTGACCGGCCTCATCGCGCTTGCCGTGGCCGCGCTCGGCTACTACTGGATGAGGCGTCTTGGCGATTTGCCGGGGCGTTCATGGGAGATCTTCGCGCTGGCCTGCATGCTGTCCCCGTTCATCGGCCCGGTCGCCTGGAGCCACTACCAGCTGCTGCTGGCGCCGGCCATGCTGGTCGTCGCTGACGGCTTCTGGCGCCGCGGGGCGCCCCCGATGCACTGGGTGGCGCTGTTCGTCGTCTACGCGCTGTGCGAGCTGGTCTGGGATCCCCTCGAGAGCATGGCGCGCACGCCGGTGGTGGTGGTGGTGGTGTCTTACACGTTGGGCCAGTTCGCGCAGTACTTCCTGCTGCTGGCATGGGCCTGGAACCAGCGGTCACGCGTTCCTCTCGCGGAGACGGTTCCAGCCGCTTGAGTCAGGCCGGAAATTCGGCTGAGGCGGTTAGACCATACCCAGCTCCCAGCGCGCCTCTTCCGTCATGCGCTCTGGGGTCCAGACGGGCTCGTACACGATGTCGACTCCGGCTTCGGTGATGCCCGGCAGGGTCAGCAGGTGGTCGCGGACGTCGGTCATCACCTCGGCCGCCATGGGGCAGCCCAGGGCGGTGAGGGTCATCTTCAGGTCCACCCGTTCCGGCTTGATGGCTATCTCGTAGATCAGGCCCAGGTCGACGATGTTGACGGGGATCTCAGGGTCGTAGCACTGGCGCAGGACCTCGATCACGTCCTCCGGCTTGACCGTCGCATCGGCGGCGACTGTGGACGCCGGTTGGAAATCGGTCATGGTTTCTCGAGCGGGAGGCCCGCGTCGCGCCACGCCTTGGTGCCGCCGCGAAAGTTCACGACGTCCTTGACCCCGAGCGCGACCGCCATCTCCGACGCCACCGCCGATCGCTCTCCGACCTGGCAAACAAAGATCGTGCGGTCGTGAAACTTGTGCCCGGTCGGGTTGGCGAGAATCGAGTTGAGCACGACGTGGCGTGCCCCAGGCACATGGCCCTTGTCCCACTCCCAGTCCTCACGAACGTCGACGACCTCGTAGCCGGCGTCGATCAACGGCTGAATTCCGTCGACGGTGACCTCGCGAAACGGTGCTTCCTGGTCGGTCATTCGCTTCTACTCCTCATCCTCATCAGCCAGCCCGTAGGCGCCGACCTTCAGCACCTTCAACGACAGCAGCGCGCATTTGATTCGCGCGGGGGAGATGTCGATCCCCAGCTCGCCGAGCACGTCCGCTTTGCTGATCTGCCTGGCCTGCTCCAGCGGAATACCCTTCAATCGTTCGGTCAGGAGCGATGCCGACGCTTGCGAGATCGCGCAGCCTCGACCGTGGAACTTGATGTCCTCGATCACGCCGTCCTTGACCCGGAAGTCCATCCCGATCACGTCGCCGCAGAGGGGGTTGTCCTCCTCGTGGCTGATGTCCGGGTGCTCCAGCCGGCCGAAGTTCCGAGGGTTCTTGTAGTGGTCGAGGATGTACTCGCGATAGAACTGGTCATCAGCCGAAGCTGGGCGTGTGCTCATGCGAATATCCTCTGGGCCTCTTTGATGGAACCGATCAAACGATCGACTTCATCCTTCTGCGTGTAGACATAGAACGACGCGCGGGCTGTCGCCGCGACTCCCAGCCGTGTCATCAGCGGCATCGCGCAATGATGGCCGGCGCGCAGGCACACCTGGTCGCGATCGGCGATCGTGGCGAGGTCGTGCGGGTGTATGCCTGCGAGGGCGAACGAGATCACTCCGGCGCGTCGTGACGGCGGCGGTCCATACACGGTCAGCCCCTCTACGTCGCTCAAGGCCTCGTATGCGTACTCGGTGATCTCGAGCTCGTGGGCGCGGACAGCGTCCATCCCGAGCCCGTCCAGGTACTGGACAGCAGCGCCGAGACCGATCACCTCGGCGATCGCCTGCGTGCCGGCCTCGAACTTCCACGGCAGGTCGTGGTAGGTCGTGCCTTCGATCCGGACCGTTTTGATCATGTCGCCGCCCGACATGAACGGGTCCATCGCCTCGAGCAGCTCGCGGCGGCCGTACAGGATGCCGGCGCCCGTGGGCCCCAGCATCTTGTGCCCGCTGAACGCATAGAAGTCGCAGCCCAGCGCCCGCACGTCGACTGGTTGGTGCGGCGTGCTCTGGGCCCCGTCGACCAGCACTGTGGCGCCCGCCTTCTTGGCCGCGGCGACCATGTCCCGCGCCGGGTTGATGGTGCCCAGCGCGTTGCTCACCGCATTGAAGGCGACCAGCTTTGGCTCGCGCTTGAGCAGCTCAGCGAACTGGTCCAAGCGCAGCTCGCCCTTGCCGTCGATGTCCACGAACTCGATCACAGCGCCACGCTCTGCCGCGAGGATCTGCCAGGGCACGATGTTGGAGTGGTGGTCGAGGATGGTCAGGACGATCAGGTCGCCTGGCTTGATGTTCTTGCGACCCCATGAATAGGCGACGAGGTTGATGGCCTCGGTCGTGCCACGCGTGTAGATGATCTCCTTGGTGGAGGAGGCATTGATGAACGCCCGCACCTTCTCGCGCGTGGCTTCGTACCGAACCGTCGCCTCCTCGGCGATGTGGTAGGCGGCGCGGTGGATGTTCGAGTTGAACTTCTCGAAGTACTCCATCATCGCGCCGGTCACCTGGCGCGGACGCTGCGACGTGTTGGCCGAGTCGAGATATGCGATGCCGGTCTCCAGGATCGGGAAGTCCTGGCGGATCGCGGCCACGTCCAACACCTTTTGAGCAGCCGAGCTCAATCGGGCACCTCGATGTATATGTCGTCGCCGTCGAGCGTGAGCGGATAGGTCGTCGCCGGCATCACAGCCGGCAGCCCGGTCACCTTGCCGGTCTTGAGGTTGAACCTGGATCCGTGCTGCGGGCATTCGATGTCCAGCCCAAAGAGCTCGCCTTCGCTCAGGAGAAAATTCTCGTGCGTGCAGACGTCGTTGATGGCATAGAACTGGCCGTCCTCCGCGTGGGCCAGGCAGACCTCCGTCTGGTTGGCCATGACTCCCTTCACGCTCTCGACGGGCACCTCGGACGCCGATGCGACCCGGACCCTAGCCAAGCCGTGCCTCCAGCTCCCCCTCGACCAGGGTGCGCGCGTGCTCGAAAGGAATCCGGTCGAGGACGTCGCCGAAGAACCCCTGCACCAGCATCCGGCGCGCGGTCGGTTCCGGGATGCCGCGCGAGCGGAGATAGAACATGTGCTGGGGGTCGAGCGGCCCGACCGTGGCCCCGTGAGTGCAGCGGACATCGTTGTTGTCGATCTCGAGCATCGGGATCGACGTCGCCTTGGCGTGGTCCGACAGCACCAGGTTGCGGTTGGCCTGGTACGCGTCGGAGCGCGCGGCGCCCTTCTCGATCTTGATGAGCCCGGCGTAAACGGTGCGTGCGACGTCCTGCAGCGCGCCTTTGAACAGGAGATCGGAACGCGTGTTGCCCACCTGGTGGTCCTGCAGCGTGTGGAAGTCATAGAACTGGTCGCCCGATGCGAGGTAGATCGCCTTGAGCTCGGCGTCCGCGCCAGGCCCGACCAGTGAAGCCTCGACCCGCGTCTTGGAGAAGTGCCCGCCCAGCGTCACGCCGAACAGACGCAGGGTCGAGTCCCTCTGGAGCTGCGCCCGCTGGTCGGCGAAGTGCCAGTCGTTGCGACCCCACTTCTGGACCGCGACGTAGCCGACCTGGGCCCCTTCGCCCAGAAATATCTCGGCCGAGCCGCTCCTGTATCCCGCCTTAGCGTCATCGCTGCCGATGTACTCGTCGAGGTAGTGGAATCGGGAACCGCGCCCGGCCACGATCAAGGTGTGGGGAAGGACGAAGTTGCCGCCCTCGTTGGAGATGGTCCGGCCCAGGATGGGCTGCTCGACGACCACGCCGTCCGGGACGTAGAGGAAGGTGCCGCCTGTGAAGAAAGCAGCATGAAGCGCGGTGAAGCGGTCGCGGTCGCCGCGGACCAGGGAGAAGAGCTTCGACTCGACCAGCTCCGGGTGGTCCCTCGCCGCTTCCCGCAGGGGCTGCAGGATCACGCCCGCCGGCAGGGCGCCCTGGCTGTCCAGCCGCAGCCCGTCGCGGTCTTCGATCGCGGAGTAGTCGGCGACCTTGAGGCGGCTGACATCCGTGCGGCGCCACTCCTCGTCGGTCTTGCTCGGCGCGGGCATCCGCTCGTAATCGGCGAGCGCCGACCGTCGCCGGTCGCGCAGCCAGTCTGGTTCGCCCCGGAGCCCCGTCCTCTCCAGGGTCTCGGCGGTCAGGCTCATCTCAGCCTACCGAGCCCTCCATCTCGAGCTGGATGAGCCGGTTCAGCTCCACCGCGTACTCGAGAGGAAGCTCTTTCGTGAACGGCTCGATGAAGCCGTTGACGATCATCGTTTCGGCCTCGGAGCGGGTGATGCCGCGGCTCATCAGGTAGAAGAGCTGCTCGTCCGAGACCTTGCTCACCGTAGCCTCGTGGCCCAGGGTCACGTTCTCGGCGTCGACGTCGTTGTACGGGTAGGTGTCCGAGCGCGACTCGTCGTCGAGCAGGAGCGCGTCGCACTTGACGAACGACTTGCAGTTGTTCGCGCCCGGGTACATCTTGATGTGACCGCGGTACGACGTCCGTCCGCCGTTCTTCGAGATGGACTTCGACGTGATGGTCGACGTTGTGTTCGGCGCGACATGGATCATCTTGCCGCCTGCGTCCTGGTGCTGGCCCTTGCCGGCGAAGGCCACGGACAGCACGTCGCCCTTGGCGCCTGGCTCCATGAGGTAGACGCTCGGGTACTTCATCGTGATCTGCGACCCAAGGTTGCCGTCGACCCACTCCATGGTGGCGTCGCCGAAGACCTGCGCGCGCTTGGTGACGAGGTTGAAGACGTTGGTCGACCAGTTCTGGATCGTCGTGTAGCGGCAGCGAGCATTTCTCTTGACGATGATCTCGACCACCGCCGAGTGCAGCGAGTCGCTGGTGTAGATCGGCGCCGTGCAGCCCTCGATGTAGTGGACGAACGAGCCCTCGTCGCAGATGATCAATGTCCGCTCGAACTGCCCCATGTTCTCGGCGTTGATGCGGAAGTACGCCTGCAGCGGGATCTCGACGCGCACGCCTTTCGGCACGTAGATGAAGGACCCTCCCGACCAGACGGCGGTGTTCAGCGCGGCGAACTTGTTGTCCGCCGGCGGGATGATCGTCCCGAAGTATTCCTTGAAGAGCTCGGGGTGATCGCGCAGGGCGGAGTCGGTGTCGGTGAAGATGACGCCCTTCTTCGACAGCTCCTCATGCAGCGAGTGGTAGACGACCTCGGATTCGTACTGCGCGGAAACGCCCGCCAGGAACTTGCGCTCCGCTTCGGGCACCCCCAGCCGGTCGTACGTCTTCTTGATGTCGGGCGGCAGCTCCTCCCACGTCTTCGACTGCTTGTCGGAGGCGCGGAGGTAGTAGAAGATGTTCTCGAAGTCGATCACCGAGAGGTCCGCGCCCCAGGTCGGCATGGGCTTCTTGCGGAAGATCTCGAGCGAGCGCAGACGCATGTTCAGCATCCACTCGGGTTCCTTCTTCATCCAAGAGATCTCCTTGACGATCTCTGGGTTCAGGCCGCGCTTGGCCTTGAAGACGTAGTCCTCAGGGACGAAGAAGCCGTACTTTTCCTTGTAGTCGGAGCCGACGTCGACCCTCGGTAGCGTTGCCAATTAAGCGACCACCTCCTGTGGCTCATCGCTGACCCACTCTGAATACCCTGTCTTCTCGAGCCGGTTGGCGATCTCGGGGCCGCCCGAAAGGACGAACTTGCCGTCGACGAGCACGTGCACGTAATCCGGCTTGATGAACTCCAGGATTCGCGTGTAGTGCGTGATGATCAGTACGCCGAGGTTCGGGCCGCGCATGCGGTTCACCGCGTCGGCGACGAACTTGATGGAGTCGATGTCGAGGCCGGAGTCCGTCTCGTCGAGGATTGCTATCTCAGGCTTGAGGATCGCCATCTGCAGGATCTCGGCCCGCTTCTTCTCGCCACCGGAGAACCCGTCGTTGATGTATCGCGGCAGGAACGAGTCGTCCATGTGCAGGATCTCGAGCTCGTCCTTGAGCAGGGCACGGAACTCTTTCGGCGAAACCTGCTTCGAGCGGTCCTTTCCGTCATAGCCGCGCTTGGAGTTGAGCGCGGTGCGCAGGAAGTTGGTCATCGAGATCCCAGGCACCACCACCGGGTACTGCAAGGCGAGGAACATGCCCAGGCGCGCCCTCTCGTCCGGCTCGAGCTCGAGCACGTTCTTGCCTTTGAAGAGCACCTCGCCTCCGTCGACCGTGTAGCCGGGGTGACCCATAAGGGTGTGCGACAGGGTCGACTTGCCGGAGCCGTTGGGGCCCATCACAGCGTGGACCTCGCCTTTGTTGATACCAAGGGTCACGCCTTTCAGGATCTGCCGGCCTTCGACGCTGGCGCGCAGGTCTTTGATCTCGAAGTCAGCCAACTTTCTTCTCCGTCTCCTTCATCTGGTATGTGCAGTCGTTTGCCGATTCGGCCATCCACGTCGACCGGATGACTTCGGCGCCGAGCAACCGCTGATACATCTCCTGCTCGCTCTGGCACGGAAGGCCCGTGCGGGCGGCGACGTCCTGGATAGGGCAGTTGCAGTGGCGGATGGCGAGCCCACCTTCCGCCAGCTCGACCACCTCGGCCATGTGGCCGTGCTCGGTGGCGAGCCGGGCGAGCTCGCGGACGCGCGAATCAAAGTCTAGCCCCGCCAGTTGGGGGGCATACTCGGCCTCGAGCCGGGCGGCGCGTTTCTCAAAGAACTCCTTCAGCTGTTCGCTCGTGATGAAGTCGACCAGCTCGCCTGTCAGCTCGCGATGCCCATCGGGGAAGTGGTCGCCGGCTGCCGGCGTCAGCCGGTAGACGTTTTCGGGGCGGCCCCTGCCGTGCGGCACGGACGCCACCGTCGCCAGGCCGTCGCCTTCGAGGCCTTCGAGGTGACGCAGGGCCGCCTGCTTGGATACCTCGAGGTGAGTCGCGACCTCCGCCAGGGTGGCGTGGCCGTGCGTCTTCAAGAAAGACAGGATGGTCTCGCGGCGTGAATCGAGGTGCGCCTTGCGCACGGTCTGCGGATGCACGATTCGAGTGTACGAGTATTTCAACCCCGACGTTGAAATACCCTGGCCGGCATCGCGATCGGCGCACGAGCTATAAATCCAGATGGTGGCTGAAGATCTTGCCCACGTCGCCGGTGCGGAGCTGGAACGCCGTGTCGCGGAGGTGCGCGAGCGGATGCGCCCACTGGAGGAGCAGATGGCCGCCATGCGCGGGGAGCGGGACGTCTTGCAGACCGAGCTCAGACGCCGCGAGCGCGGCGCCCATCGCGTCGCTCGCGCGGACCTGAAAGCCTCGATGCGCGAGGGCAGCTTTCCCACTGTCGGCGAGCTCGTGGCCGGCGACGAGTCCGGTCCCCTCGACGCTTTTGTCTACAACCTGAAGACGGGAGGCGAGGTGCGACTCGGTTATCCAGGTGCGCGGGCGCAGAGCCTTACCTTCACCGACGGGGTCAACGTCGCACAGGCGACCGACCTTGCCCAGGCGGCCGAGCTCTACCGTGCCGGGTGGGATCTCGGGAGCCCGGGCCGGCCCGGGGTTCGAGTGAACTTCCCCGGCACGCGCCAGGAGCGGCTGGTGCCGGCCGACGAGGTTTACGCGCGGCCGCCCGGATAAGGCGCGGTGGGGACAGATGTCCCCTCCGCGGGCCAACCCCCTCTCCTCGGCCGCGCTCGGTGGCGCTTGGCAGGTGGCACGCATGGTGACGGCCGGAATGAATCCGGCCTCGAGCTCCACTCCGTCAATTCCAAGGCGCGGTGGGGACAGATGTCCCCTCCGCGGGCCAACCCCTCTGCGCGCAGAGCGCGACCAGGATGGGACCTATTGATTGCCTCGGCCAGGCATGGCGGCGCAAGGCGCGGTGGGGCAGGCCCTGCACTCGGCGGCGTAACGCTTAAGCGGCATGGCCCGTTGGTAGGACAGAGCCGTAGAATCGACTCGCCTCCAACTCATGTCTAAAAACATTCCCGAAAAAGTCAGAACCAAGGGGGGCCACAACCCTCGCGCGAGAATTCACGCGGCCTGGTCGCCGATCGGCCAGAAGATGCGCAGAAGGACGCTGCTGCGCGGTCTCGGCGCGGCGCTCGCAGTCCTGCTTGTGCTCGGGTTCGCGGCCGACGCCTACGCCCAATCCTTCTTCGACAGCCTGCCCTCGATCCAGGGCCTCGACAGCGCGGCGTTCGCCGGCGACACCGTGATCAGCGATCGCAACGGAGTGTTGCTGGCCGACGTCGGCAACCACGGCGACCACCGACTGGCTGTGAAGCTGAAGGACGTGGCCCCGGTCGTCATCCAGGCCACGGTCGCGATCGAGGACAAGGGTTTTTACTCCAACCCCGGTTTTGACATCCAGGGCATCGTCCGAGCCGCCTTCGACAACCTTCGTTCGGGCCACATCGTGAGCGGCGCCAGCACGATCACCCAGCAGCTCGCCAAGCAGCAGTTCCTGACCCCCGACAAGACGGTCAGCCGCAAGATTCGAGAGCTGGCTCTCGCCTATGAGCTGAGCCAGACCTACACGAAAGACCAGATCATGGAGCTCTACCTGAACAAGAGCTTTTACGGCTCCCAGTCATATGGGATCGAAGCCGCCGCGGAGAGCTATTTCCACATCCCGGCCTCCAAGCTCGACCTCGCGCAGGCCGCGGTGCTCGCGGGCCTCCCGCAGGCGCCGACCGAGTGGAACCCCGTGCTCCACCCTGACGCAGCCAAGCTGCGCCAGACCGAGGTGCTGCAGGCGATGGTGCGATCGAACTTCATCGCTCAGTCCGACATGGACAAGGCGGTGGCGGAGCCGCTCACCTACCAGGCCCCGATCAACAGCTTCCTGGCGCCTCACTTCGTCGACTACGTGCAGGCAGAGCTTCGCCAGCTCGGTTTCCAGCCCGGCGTCCAGCAGCTGAACGTCACGACGACCCTTGACTACAAGATGCAGCAGATCGGAGAGTCGGTGGTGAGCAGCAACCTCAGCGCCAACCTGTGGCGGGACCGCAACGGCGCCCTGTCGTCGGGCATGATCGCCGAAGACCCGACCACGGGCGAGATCCTGGTCATGGTCGGCTCGCCGAACTACAACTCGGTCGGCGGACAGATCAACTTCACGACCATCCCACGCAACATGGGCTCGTCGATGAAGCCGTACACGTACGGCGCCGTCATCAACGCACGCGCGGCCACGGTCGACACCCCGGTGTACGACGGGCCGAGCCCGCTTGTCTACAAGGACGCCTACAGCACCACGAAGATCTACAACTACGACTTCAGGTCGCACGGCGTGCTGCCGCTGAAGAAGGCGATGGGCAACTCGCTGAACATCGCGGCGGTCAAGGTCGAGCTGTCGATCGGCGTTCCGGCGGTGCTCACGTACGACCGCAACCTGGGCGTGTTTCCGCGCTACGTCAATCCCGACGGCAGCTACAACGCGACGGCGCCCTCTGACGAGTACGGCCCGTCGCTCACCCTGGGCGGCTACCCGATCACGCTGCTCGAGCACGTGAGCGGCATCGCCACCTACGCGGACATGGGCGTGTATCACAGCCCGGAGTCGATCTTGAAAGTCACCGACTCGCACGGGCAGATCCTGTACCAGACCCATCCCGACCAGCGGGCGCGGCAGGCGCTCGACCCCGCCGTCGCCTACATCATGGCCCAGATCATGGCCGACGACCAGAACCGCTGTCTGATCTTCGGCTGCAACAGCGCCCTCCACTGGAAGGACCGCACGGTCGCCGCCAAGACCGGCACCACCGACAACTTCAAGGATGCGGTGACCATCGCCTTCACACCCGACCTCGCGGTCGGCCTGTGGGTCGGTGACATCCTGGACAACACGCACGCGATGGTCAGCGGCTCCGACGGCGTGTTCGTAGCGTCGCCCGCTGTTCACACCTTTGTCTCGCAGGCGCTCGCCAACGTCGCGGGCAACCGCTGGTACCCGACGCCCGCGGGCGTGGTGGCAGGCCCCAACAACAGCTGGTATCTGAGCGACACCACCAACATCCCCAAGCTGCCGGGCGACAACCCTCCGAGCCCGACCCCGTCGATTCCGGTCTACGTCGTGCCTCCTGACCCCGGGACGGGCCCTGTTCTGGCGAGCCCATCGCCCAGCCCGATCCCGGTATGTCCGACGCCGGCATTGCCGGGGCCGCCCTGCAAATAGGTACGGCAAGCCAGACGTTCAGGAGCGGCGGTCCGGTTCGCCCGTAGCATTACGGGGTGCCCGCACCGCTCACCGTCGCCACCGAGCCGCTCCCGAAGAGCCAGGTCGGCATGACGATCGAAGTCCCCGCCGAGGTGGTCGACGCGACCTATGAGCGGGTTCTCAACAGGCTCGTCTCGCGCGCTCGCATCGAGGGTTTCCGGCCAGGCCGCGCGCCGCGCGCGCTGGTCGAGGCGCGGCTGGGCCCTTCGGTCTTGCGCGAAGAAGTTGTCGAGGCCATGGTGCCGGAGGTGATCCGGCAAGCCCTCGACGAGAAGTCCATCGACCCCATCGACAACCCCGACGTCGAGGTGCTCGAGCTCGAGCGGGGCCGGCCCGCGCGACTGAAGGCGACGATAAGCGTGATGCCCGAGGTGACGCTTGGCGACGCGCGCACGTTGACGGCTCAGGTCCCTTCGATCGAGGTCACGGACGAGATGCTGGAGCGGCGCCTCGACGACGTGCGCCAGCCGATGGCCGAGATCACCCCGGTGGAGCGCGAGGTGCGGACCGGGGACATTGCGATCATCGACGTGGAGGTCGAAGCCGGCGGCCAGCCGGTCGCCTCCGAGAGCCGGCAGGCGATGGAGGCCGAGATCAAAGACGGCGTCCTCCTGCCCGAGCTGCTCGAGGTGTTGCCCGGCGCTTTCGTCGACGAGACGCGCGAGGCGAAGGTGACCTTTCCCGAGAGCTACAGCGAGCCGATGCTAGCCGGCAAGGAGGCGGTCATCCGGGTCACCGTCCGCGGCGTGAAGGAAAAGGTCTTGCCGCCATTGGACGACGCGCTCGTCAAGATCCTGAGCAAGGGAGCCCACGAGTCCGTGGCGTCCTATCGCGAATCAGTGCGCGCCGAGCTCGAGGAGGCGGCACGCGAGATGGCGCAGATGGAGCGCGAGCAAGCCGTGGTTCGAGCGCTCGTCGAGGCATCCTCCGTGGAAGTGCCGGAGACGCTGGTCGACAAGGAGCTGACGAGCCAGCTGGAGGCCCTGGAACGCAGCCTCAACCGGCAGGGATTGAAGCTTGACCGCTACATGGAGTACCTCGGCAGCACCGTCGACAGCTGGATGGCGGAGCAGCGATCCGAGGCCGAGTCGCGCCTGAAGGTGGACCTGGTGCTCGGCGAGTTTGCCCGACGCGAAAACCTCGAGCCGACCGACGAGGACGTGATCGCGTTCCTCGAGGAGCAGACGGCGAAGGACGCGGATCTGAAAGACCAGGCGGCCGACCTGAAGAAGAGCGCCAGCGCCCGCCGGTATTTCGCCTCGCGGCTGCGCCGGATCCGAGTTCTGGAGCGGCTCGTCGAGGTCACGGGCGTCGCGGGAGCTTGACGGCACTGTCACGAATACGCGGCGGAGCCCCGGCCCCGGCTGCGTAGAATGGCCTTGTGCACGACATGAGCCCGACGCAGCGATCAATCAGTCCGCTCCTGGACGCCCCTCGGCAGCGGCCATCGAGCTACCTCGTGCCCATGGTGGTCGAGAACACCGGGCGCGGCGAGCGCGCTTTCGACATCTACTCCCGCCTCCTCAAGGAGCGCATCGTTTTCATCGGCACGCCAATCGACGACCAGGTCGCCAATCTCGTCGTCGCTCAGCTCCTCTTCCTCCAGTCGGAAGACCCGGAGAAAGAGATCGCCGTCTACATCAACAGCCCCGGCGGCCAGGTGACAGCGGGCCTGGCCATCTACGACACCATGCAGTACATCCGCCCGCCGGTCTCGACGATATGCATCGGCATGGCGTACTCGATGGCCGCGGTGTTGCTGGCCGGCGGCGCGCATGGCCAGCGCTATGCGCTGCCGCACGCGAACATCCTCATCCACCAGCCGTGGGGTGGCATGCAGGGCCAGGCGTCAGACATCCAGATCCACGCCAAAGAGATCCTGCGCACGCGCGAGCAGCTCAACCAGATACTCGCGCGCCACACCGGGCAGAAGATCGAAAAGGTGACCCTGGACACCGAGCGCGACTACTTCCTCACGTCCGAGGCGGCCAAGGAGTACGGGCTGATCGACGACATCATCCTCACGCCGATCAAGCCGGGTGACAAGGACAAGGAAAAGGCCAAGGACACCGAGAAGGAGAAGGATAAGGAGAAGGTCACCGCGGGATGATCTTTCGACGCAGGAGCAAGAGTGGTGAGATCAAAAGGCACAAGCCGCACTGCTCGTTCTGCGGGAAAGAGCATGGCGAGCGCGGCATCCGGCTTGTCGCCGGGTCGGGCGTCTACATTTGCAGCGAGTGCATAAGCCTTGCCAACGAGATTCTGTGGGGCCATAATCCCCCGGCGCCAGCATCCTCGTAATGGACACGAATAGGAACCAATGAACGAACGAGAAGACCGCCGCCGCTATACCCGATGCAGCTTCTGCGGCAAGGGCCAGGACCAGGTGCGCAAGCTGGTGGCCGGGCCCGGCGTGTTCATCTGCGACCAGTGCATCGATCTGTGCCAGGAGGTTCTCGAGGACGACAACAGGTCCGCCGGAACGAAGAAGCAAAAGACCGGCTTCATCCCCAACCCCAAGACGATCTGCGCAGCCCTCGATCAGTACGTCATCGGGCAGGACCGCGCGAAAAAGGTGCTCTCGGTCCAGGTCTACAACCACTACAAGCGAATCTCGGCCTCCAAGTCGGTGGGCGACGTCGAGCTGACGAAGTCCAACGTCCTGCTCGTCGGGCCGACGGGCTGCGGCAAGACCTATCTCGCGCAGACACTGGCCAAGATCCTCGACGTGCCCTTCGCCATCGCCGACGCCACCAGCCTCACTGAGGCGGGCTACGTCGGCGAGGACGTGGAGAACATCCTGCTCCGGCTCATCCAGGCCGCCGACTTTGACATCAGCAGGGCCGAGCGCGGAATCATCTACATCGACGAGATCGACAAGATCGCGCGCAAGTCGGACAACCCGTCGATCACGCGAGACGTGAGCGGCGAAGGCGTCCAGCAGGCGCTGCTGAAGATCCTTGAAGGCACGGTTGCAAATGTGCCGCCGCAGGGCGGCCGCAAACACCCGCAACAGGATTTCATCCAGATCAACACCACCAACATCCTGTTCGTCTGCGGCGGTGCATTCGACGGCCTGGAGAAGGTGGTCGAGCAGCGCATCGGCCGGAGGGCGATCGGTTTCGGCGCGCCGAGCAACAAGATCGAGCGCAAGGCGCTGTCAGAGACGCTCAAGCACCTCCAGCCGCAGGACCTGTTGAAGTACGGGTTCATCCCCGAGTTCATCGGCCGCCTGCCGATCATCGTCACCCTGCACCACCTCGACCAGCAGGACATCGTGCGCATCCTCACGGAGCCGAAGAACGCGCTCGTGAAGCAGTACCAGAAGTTCTTCACGCTGGACAACGTCGAGCTGGTCTTCCAGAAAGGCTCGCTCGACGCCATAGCGGAGCTGGCCCTTCTTCGAGGCACTGGTGCGCGCGCCTTGAAGTCGATCATCGAGGAGGCGCTTCTCAACTCGATGTTCGAGATTCCCTC
>DASXBJ010000059.1:0-7195 GCA_036491755.1 Candidatus Dormiibacterota bacterium | reverse complement strand
AGGAATATGAGAGGGAACCCCAGGTGGTTCCCTCTCATCGCCCGGTCGGGATATGAGATGGAACCCCAAGTGGTTCCCTCTCATCGCCCGGTCGCTTCGCGACGGGGCTGCTCTCCTTCCGGTGTGACGATGGGATTCTCTTAGAAGAATATGAGAGGGAACCCCAGGTGGTTCCCTCTCATCGCCCGGTCGCTTTGCGACGGGGCTGCTCTCCTTCCGGTGTAACGATCGAATTGTTTTAAAGCTGGTTGCGCGCGGCGTTTGGGAGGTGTGGTCAACCAAGGCGCGGCCGGGATTAACCCGGCCGCCAGCACCAAGTTCGCGAGGAGGGCCGGATACCTCTACATGCCTAGATAGGCTTTTTGGACTTCTTCGGATGCGAGCAGCTCGTGGCCCGTGCCCTCTTGGACGATCGCCCCTGTTTCGAGCACGTAGGCCCGGTGGGCGACCTCCAGGGCCATGGTCGCGTTCTGCTCCACCAGCAGGACGGGCGTGCCCTGCGCGTTGATCTCGCGCACGATGTCGAAGATCGCCTGAATCAGGATCGGCGCCAGGCCAAGCGACGGCTCGTCCAGCATCAGCAGCTTGGGCCGCGCCATCATCGCCCGCCCCATGGCCAGCATCTGCTGCTCGCCGCCGGAGAGTGTTCCCGCGATCTGTGTGCGGCGCTCCTTCAACCGTGGAAAGAGCGTGAAAACCCTCTCCATGTCGGTCGCGATGCCGGGCTTGTCATTCCGCGTGTAGGCGCCCATGAACAGGTTGTCGATCACCGTCATCCGCGGGAACAGCCGCCGACCCTCAGGCGACTGGCAGATGCCCAGCTCGACGATCCTCGATGGTGCCGTCCGGCTGATGTCGCGGTCCGCGAAGCGGATCGTGCCGGCTTGCGGATGCATCAGCCCCGATATGGTGCGCAGGGTCGTGGTTTTACCCGCACCGTTGGATCCGATCAGAGCGACCACCTCGCCGACGTCGACCTTGATCGAGATTCCGCGAAGCGCTTGAATGCGACCGTACGACGCGTCGACTGATTCGAGCTCGAGCAGGGCCATCGTCAGCCTCAGGCCGACTTGCCCAGATAGGCTTCGATGACTCGCGCGTCCTTGCGCACCTCGTCGGGTGAGCCCTCGGCGATCTTCTCGCCGTGGTCGAGCACCACGATGCGCTCCGAGATGCCCATCACGACCTTCATGTCGTGCTCGATCAGGAATACGGTGATGCCTCGGGCCAGGATCTTGTGGACGAGCCCCATCAGCTCGACCTTCTCCTGCGGCGTGAAGCCGGCGGCCGGCTCGTCGAGGAGCAGCAGCTTAGGATCGGTTGCCAGCGCCCGGGCGATCTCGAGCCGGCGCTGCTGTCCGTAAGGGAGGTTGCGGGCGTACTGGTTCGCCTGACGGGCGATCCCCACGAACCGCAGCAGCTCCATCGCTTCCTCCGTGACGCGCTCCTCCTCGCGCCGCTCGCCTGGCAACTTGAACAGCGAGTCCCACAGCTTGGCGCGCATCCGTACGTGACGGCCGACGCGCACGTTGTCGAGGCAGGACATGTAATCGAACAACCGGATGTTCTGGAAGGTGCGCGCGATGCCGAGGCGGGCGACCTCGTGCGGCTTCGAACCGGTGATGTCCCGTCCGTCGAAGACGACGCGCCCCGCCGTGGGCTGGAAGAGGCCCGTCACATTGTTGAACAACGTCGTCTTTCCCGCCCCGTTCGGGCCGATGAGCGCGAACACCTCGCCGCGCTTGATGTGAAGGCTCACGTTGTCGACGGCGACCAGGCCGCCGAAGCGCTTGGTCAGGTTGGTCAGCTCGAGGATGCTGTCGCCGGCGACCGCCGTGGGCGCCGGCGTGGTGAGCGGTTCGCTCATGGGTTGTGCTCCTGCTCGACGACGGTCTCCTCCGCCTGCACGGCGTCGTGCTTGAGCTCCTGTTCCCGGACGCGACTCGGAAAGATCCCTTGCGGGCGCAGCAGCATCATCAGGACGAGGATCAGCCCGTACAGCAGGAACTGAACGCGCTGCGTCTCGCCGGCGAGTCCCGGCCAGTCGCCATTCTGTGCGTTCAAAGAGCTGAGACCGACCGCGTTGGCCAGCGATTCGGCCGCGGGCGGCAGCGCCGGCAGGAGGCTGTTCAGGATGAAGTAGATCGCCAGCGCCCCGACGATCACCCCGGTGATGTTGCCCATGCCGCCCAGCACGACCATCACGAGCACGGTGACCGAGACGATGAAAAAGAAATCATCCGGGCTGACGAGGCCGAAGCTGGCGCCGTAGTAGGCCCCCGCAAAGCCGCTGAACGATGCTCCGATGGCAAAGGCCAGCAGCTTTGTCGTCACCGTATTGATCCCCATCGCCGCCGCGGCCACCTCGTCTTCGCGGATGGCCATCCACGCGCGGCCGAGGCGCGAGCGGTGGAGATTGCTGACCAGGATGACGGCGCAGATGATCATGATCACGACCACGACATAGAAGGCGACGGGGTCGAAGTTGAACGCAAAGCAGTTGACCTGCGTGCTCGACCATGGAACCC
The DNA here is from genome assembly GCA_036491755.1 of Candidatus Dormiibacterota bacterium. Lineage (GTDB taxonomy): Bacteria > Chloroflexota > Dormibacteria > Dormibacterales > Dormibacteraceae > DASXBJ01. Next base: position 4,667 of record DASXBJ010000059.1, on the reverse strand, counting down.
GGCAGGTCGACCCCTGGATGATCGAGATGTTGTTGGCGCCCGCCCAGGGGCCCGTGATCCAGGCCGGTAGCCACGGCTGGTCGATGCCTCCGATGGCATTGATCCCTCCGGTCCAGTCGGGCAGGTTGTACGACAGCTGGGGCACGATCTCTCCGAACCCCAGGGTCACGATGGCGAGGTAGTCACCGCGCAGCCTGAGCGTCGGAAAACCGAGGATGGCGCCCGCCGCGGCGGCGACGAACATCCCGATGAAAAGCATGATCCAGAACGGCAGGTGGTACTGGTGGTGGAGCGGGGAGGAGGCCAGCTGCGCGGACGCGAAGAGCGCGTAGGTGTAAGCGCCGATGGCGAAGAAAGCGGCGTAGCCCAGGTCGAGCAGGCCCGCAAAGCCAACCACGACGTTGAGCCCGATGGCGAGCAGGACGAAAGTCCCCGCGTGGCCGGCCTTCGAGATGTCGGCGGTGCTGCCCGTGACGAAGTAGTCGGCCCAGGGAAAGACCAGAGCGGCCAGCAGGAGCACGCCGTAGATCGCGGTGTCGCGGTCCTTGATCCGCTCGCGGAACCTGACTCGCGGCGACCGGGGACTCCGCGCGACCGTCACCGGCTCGCTCACTTCTCCGGCACCCGCATGCCGAGCAGGCCTGTTGGCCGGAAGACGAGCACCGCGATCAGGATTCCGAAGATCACAACCTCGGTCCATTTCGACCCAATGTAGGAATCGCTGTAGGCGGCGATCAGGCCGATCAGAAGGCCGCCGATCGCGGCGCCGGGAATGTTTCCGATACCGCCGAACACCGCCGATGTGAACGCGATGAGGCCGGTGCGAAACCCGAGGTTGTAGGTGAAGTTGTTGAAGTACAGACCCCACGTGATGCCGCCCGCGCCGGCGAGCAGCGCGCCGATGAAGAACGTCGCGGCGATGGTGCGGTTGATGTCGATCCCCATGAGCTGGGCCGCGTCGCGGTCCTGGGCCGTGGCCCGCATGGCCTTGCCGAGCCTGGTTCGGTTGATGAAGATCGCCAGCGCCGCCACGAGGACCGCCGTGAGAACGATCACGAAAACGTCCTTGAAGCCGAAAAAGACTCCGCCAATCGTCGTCTGGAAGCCTGGGCCGTGCGGGAGGATGTCGGGAAAATGAATGGTGGCAGGCCCTTTCCAGAGGAACATGATCCCCTCGAGCACGAACGACATCCCAATCGCCGTGATCAGGGGCGCGAGGCGCGGCGCATTGCGGAGCGGCCGGTAGGCGACCCGCTCGATCCCGACGTTGACGGCTCCCATGACCAGCATCGTCACCGGGTAGATGATCACCAGCGCCACGAGGTTCAGCACCGTGAACGAGCCCTCGTTGACCGTGAAGTACCCGAGAATCGCCGCGCTGAGGTAGGCGCCCATCGTGAACACGTCGCCGTGGGCGAAGTTGATCAGCTCGATGATGCCGTAGACCATCGTGTAGCCCAGTGCTACCAGCGCGAACATCGCCCCGTCCGCCAAGCCGAAGATCGTGACCTGGAGGAAGGTGGTGGGGTGGAGCACCGCCTGCGCCCCCAGCAGGACGATCGCGGCGGCACCGATGACGAAGAATCCGTAATCGGGGAGGGTCATGCCGCCCACTCTGAGGGAGCGGAACCTCCTCAGACCCGACGCGCCGCCGACGGTACCAGCGTCCAGCGAGGCCCCTCCTTGACTTAAAGGACGAGGAGGCCCGGGTTGGGCCTCCTCGTTTAGGTGTTTCGGATTACTAGCCTATCTGGCTAGCCGCCGCTCTGCGCGTAGTTCACCTGGCTCTTCCAGACGTAGCAGAGGGTCGCGGTCTTGGAACCGCAGACGCCGGTGCTCTGGCTCGGGTCGGTGACCGACTGGACCTCGTAGATCGAGACGATCTTGAGGCTCGTGTCGCCCGCGGTGTTGAAGTCGTAGGTGCCGATCACGCCCACGAAGCCCTTGGTCTTGCCCATCTCGACCCTGACCTGGTCGCGGGTGGGGGTGCCGTTGGCGTCGTTGATCGCGCGTCCGATCGCTGACATCAGGGCGTTGGCCGCGTCGTAGCCCTGCATGGTGTCACCGCCGAAGTCGTTCGGTCCGGGGAACGCCTTGCGGAACGCCGCGATGGTCGCCGCTGCGCCCGGAATCCGGGTGGCGTCAGCGCCGGCGGAGGTGGCGTACTGCCCCACCGCGTTGCTGGCCGCCTCGTCGATGCAGTTGGTGGTCTCGATGCCGTCACCGCCGCCGAACGGCACGTTCCAGCCGATGTCGGCCATCTGCTTGCGAGGTATGCAGACGTTCTGGTCGTCGGTGCCGCCGGCGTAAACGCCCTGGGCGCCGGCATTCTTGAAGTTGAGCAGGATCGACTTCCAGTCGCTGGTCGTGCTCTTCTGGTACTCCGAGTGCTTGGTGGTGCCGCCTAGCTTCTTGAACTCAGCCTCGAACGCGCCCGAGATGCCCACACCGAACACTGTGCTGTCGTCGAGGATGCCGACGTTGTGAATGCTCAGCTGGTTGTAGAAGTAGTCGGCCATCGCCGGGCCCTGGTAGTCGTCAGTGGTGACGACCCGCCAGTAGTTGTTGGCGTTGCCGTTGCGAAGGTCTGCCGGGTGGTAGCTGCACGGAGGCAGCGGAGGCAGCTGCTCCTTTGTCAGGCAGGGGTTGGTGTTCGACGGGCTGATCATCACGAAATGCTGGGGCGCCGCGATCGGGATCTCGGCCTTGGCCACCGCCGAGTTGTACGGCCCGATCATGCCCAGGAACTTGGAGTCTCCAAGCATCGTCTGGACGTTCTCGACACCGGCATCGGCGGAGTAAGCGCCCTGCCTGCAGTCGTCGAAGCCCTGGAACTGGATGGTGTAGCCGTTGACGCCGCCGGAAGCGTTCTTCTGGTCGATCGCGAACTTCACACCGTTCTGGGTGGCCTGGCCACCCGTGGTGCAGACCGGAAGGTCGGAGCCGATCTTGATCGTGCCCTTCGACCCGGATGTGCCTGGCGTACTGCTGCCGCACGCGAACGCCACGAGCGTCGCCGCCGTGAGGACCAGAAGTCCCCTAGCTCGAACCATGTGTTTCCCCTTTGTGCTTGTCGAGAGGCTTGGCATGAAAGTGCCTTGGTTCCCTCTCATCACTCGCCGCCCTCTTCCCAACCTGGTCCAGACCGGTCGGGGCGAGAGTGCGCCGGCGCCGAGTGCGGCCACATTTGGGGTGGCCGAACCGCTACTCCGAGCACACTATTGACTTCAGAGGCCCCCCAAGTCAAGTGACAGGCCGAGTTGGGCGCCAGTAGGGGTCAATACGGCAGGGCCCCGCTGTAGTCGATCGCGCTCACGAACTTCCACGGCAGCCGGGGATTGGAGCCCGACGGCTCGAAGAGCGACACGGCCCGGTTGGTGGTGTCGCCGGAGGCGTCGAAGCTGAACGTGCCGGTCGCGCCCGGGAAGCCTGAGGTCGCCGCGAGCTGGGAAACCACGTCGGCCCGCGCCGGCAGCCGCCCGCCGGCGGCCCGAATCGCCCGGTCCAAAGCAGCGTAGAGCGCGGCCGCGGCGTCATAGGCGAGGACGGTGTATGGCCCGTAATCGCTCGTCCTGCCGTAGGCGCCCTTGAACTGCGCCGCGAGAGCGGTGGCAGCGGGAGTGCTGCCGGCGTCGACGATCGGCAGCGTCGCGAAGATGCCCTGGCCGTTCGCGGCCGCGTCCCTCACGCAGGCGGGGTCCTCGGCGATCCCATCGCTCCCGAGGAATGGCGTCGCCTCGCCGGGGGGGAAGATGCCGCTCATGCCGGCGCGGATCAGGCACGCCTTGTCAGCGGCGGTGCCGCCGAAGTAAACGGCCTGGGCGCCCGCGGCTCGCATCCGGCCGAGAAAGGCCGCGGGGTCGGCGGTCGCGCTCAGCTCGAGGCGGCCCACGACGGTCCCCCCGAGCTTCTGCAGCCGCGCCGCGAACCCGTCCGCCAGGGCCTGGCCGTAGGCCTCGCCGTCCGAGATCACGGCGGCGCGCAGGAGGTGCAGAGACTTTGCGGCGTAGTCCGCCGCCGCCGGGCCCTGCAGGTCGTCGGTGGTCACGAGTCGAAAGAAGTTGTTCGTGTGGTTGGGCCGGAGGTCCGCAGCCGAGGGCAGGCCCGCCTCCTGGCACGTGATCGGGATACGGGCAGGATTGAGGCCGGCGGGGAGGTAGACATCCCTGGTCAGGCACGTGCTGCTCGCCGCGGGGCTCACCATCGCGAGCGACGCCTGGTTCGCGGCCGGGATCTCCTTGCGCGCCACGGCGGCATCGAAGGGTCCGATCATCGCGAGGAGGTTTTCCGTGGCGACGAACCTCCCGATGTCCGCCAGGCCGAGCTGCGGGCTCGCTGAGGCGCCGTGGGCGTCGTCGAGCGGGGTCAGGACGATGTCGAACCCGTCCAGCGTCGGGTGGCGCTGAAAGAAGAATCGCACCCCGTTCAAAGCGGGTGTCGCGGCGCGCGTCTCGGGCCCGGTCAGGGGGAGATCGACGCCGATCTGGAAGCTGGGATGCGGTGTACCGGGGGCGCACCCCGAGCCAGCCGCAAGGGTCAGAAGGCAGATCGCGGCGACGGCGTGGCGGTTCAGTCGCACGAGGCAGAGGATGCCACTACGGGACAGCGGTGTGCCCGCCCTCCTGCGCGGCGCCGCCGCCGGATCGCGGCAGTACTTATACTCGTCT
>DASXBJ010000058.1:0-52865 GCA_036491755.1 Candidatus Dormiibacterota bacterium | reverse complement strand
GCGCAGATCGACGCCGGGGCACCCGGATCGAAGTTCCTTGTCGGCTTCAACCAGACCGTGACCACGACGGTGAACGTGGCGAACGGCATGGGCCAGGCGACATTCTCGACCACCTGGCCCGGAAGTGATGTCGCCATGAGCCTCACTTCACCCTCCGGACGCACCGTCACTCGCACGACGTCGTCAGCGGACGTCTACCACTTGCTCGGCCCCACGTACGAGGTCTTCACCGTCAGCAATCCGGAACCGGGCACCTGGACGGTCAACATGCTGGGCGCAAACGTGTCGGCTGACGGCGAGATCGTTCGGCTCAACACGACGCAACTCCCCCACGTCAATGTGCCGCCGATCGCGAGCTTCTCCCAATCCGCCGCGAGCGGGACGGCACCGCTATCCATCACCTTCGACGCCAATGGTTCTTCTGGTGTCACGGGAACTCTGATCGGATATTCGTGGGACTTCGGCGACGGCTCGATCGCGACCGGAGTGACCACCTCGCACACCTTCACCAAGCCGGGTACGTACTCGGTCCGCCTGACGGTCACCGACGATGCCGGTGCCCAGGGGTTCACCGCCTCCACCGTTCTTGTCCGCGAGCCTGCCACTCTGACTTATTCCGGCGCGACGTCCGGTGACTTCAACGACCCTGCCCTTATCGCGGCCACGTTGACGAGCAGCCTGACGGGCCATCCAATTCCGGGAACGCAGGTGAACCTAACGATCGCAGGCAGCGGCGGAAACCAGGGGTGCGCCGCGACCACTGACGCCAGCGGCCTCGCGTCGTGCCTCCTCACGATCACGCTCCCATCCGGCTCGTACACAGTATCGGCCGCGTCCTCGCAGACCGACCTGGTAGCGGCCGCATCGACTTCCGCTCAGTTCATCGTGACCGTTGAGGAGGCGAGCCTGACTTACACCGGTCCGCAGGCCGTGGCTGCTGGCAAACCACAGACCTTCTCGGCCGCCCTGGTTGAAGATGCAACGACGCCCATCTCCGGCCGCACACTGGTATTCACTCTGGGGAGCGGCGGTGCAGCCCAGACCTGCAGTGCCACAACCGACCAATCAGGGGTCGCGGCCTGCAGCATCGCCGTCGCGCAGGCGCTTGGACCGACACCCTTAAGCATCACTTTCGGCAGCGACGGCTTCTACGCTGCAGCCTCCGCCAACGCGACCGTCATCGTGTTCGCATACGTTGCGGGTGGCTCGTTCGTAATTGGAGATCGCGCCACGGATGCCGGCGGCAGCGTGACCTTCTGGGGCGCGAATTGGAAGAAGGCAAACCCCTTGAGCGGTGGAACCCCGCCCAGTGACTTCCTCGGCTTCGAGAATTCGACTGCTCTTCCGGTGTGCGGTGAAGGCTGGAACGGCGAACCGGGAACCAGTGGAGGTCCCCCCGCGTCGCTGCCGGCCTACATCGCGGTCATCGTGTCCAGCCAGGTCACCCGATCCGGTGCGATCCTGAATGGAGACACGCTTCACATCGTCATCGTCCAGGTTGCGCCGGGCTACGCCAACTACCCCGGCCGCGCGGGAACTGGAACCATCGTCGCAGTTCTCTGCTAGCCCCATCCCTTGGCGGGCCCGAGCGGGCCCATACTCCTCGTATGAACGTGGTCGGGGGTGGCATCTTCTTTCTCTTCGGGTTCCTTTACCTCGCCTTTGCGATCGGGATCATCGTTGCCATCGTGGTGGCGGTCTGGTCGCTGGTCAGAGGCGCGCGAGCGTTGGAGCGGATCGCGACCGCTGTGGAGAAGCGGCCGCCAAGCGCTTAGCTGACGGTCGCGGGGGATGCCGGCGCTGCGGTCTTCGGCTTGTGGATCGGGGTGGTCCAGAACGGGATCGGGCCGGTCTGCAGGCGCTGCAGGATCGTCTGCTCCTGCGCGGTGGTCAGCTTCTTGTTCGTCACGGCCTTGTCCAGCAGCGGCTTGATCTGAGCGATCAGCTTGGTTCGGAACTGGGCCTCGGTCACCGGGGGGGTCTGGGCAGCGGCGATCTGGGACAGGGACATGCCGCTCGCCAGGTCACTCCGCAGCTGCGGGCCGGTGATCCCGAGCGCTGAGGCCGCGGCGGTCAGGAGCTGTTGCATGTAGGCACCGGCCTGGGCGCCCGCGGCAGGGCCCGGCTTCTTGCCCAGTCCCGCCGCGAGGCTGCACAGCGGCTGGGCGGCCAGCTTCTGCTTGATTGCATCCGCCTGAGCCTGGGTCAGCTGCTTGTTCTTGACCTGATCGGCCAGCGTCTCCCCGATCGCCTTCTGGATCGCGGCGTTCACCTGGCTCTGGCTCTTGCCCAGGTCGCTCGAGAGGTGGGAGACGAAGTCGGTGCACACCGCGGATGCGCCGGCGGTCTGGCTGACGTTCGCGGCTGTGACCGCGGCGGCGGCCTGGTTGGAGGCGGCCGGCCGCAACCCGACTGTGAGTCCGGAGGCCGATGCCGTCACCAGCACCGCGGCGCCCGCCACGGCGACAGCGCCCAGGGCAAAACCGGCAATTCGGATGTAGCGGAAGCTCGACAGTGGTTTCATCACGCCTCTAATTACACAACGGCCGGAATTCGCGGTTCTTACGCCGAACGTCAAGGTTCTGTAAGGCGCCCGGTCGAGCGGTCTATATTCGCGACATGGAATCCCCGCCCGCCTCGGGATGGTCCGGCAAGCACGCCGTCGAGCTCTACGTGCGCACCTACACGACGATGCTGCAGAGCTCGGGCGACATCAAGGTCGAGTCGCTTGTTCACGCCCACATCGGCATGGGTTCGGTGTTGCATCCGCTCGCGGCCCAGCCCCAGGTCGACATGGGCGCACTCCTTTACGCGGTGCGACGCCTGCCTGAGGCGATCTCTCGCTGCCGGCACGTGGTGATGGGCCAGAGCCCGCAGGGTTTCCGGGTTCTGCTTCACTCCGAGATCCTGAGCTGGCAGGCGGTCAAGGCCCCCGCCCGCCGCCGCCGCTGGTACCACGACGGCAAGAACATGCTCGCGGTGTTGATCGCATCCGTATCCGACATCGACGACCTGGTGCCGACGCTGGTCGCGTACCAGATCGAGTGGAACAAGCTTCATCGAGCCCTGCAGGACGTGGGGCTCTCAGACCAGGAGGCGCGTCAGGCTGCCGGGGCAAGCGAGGACGACTGGCGACGGCTGCGAGATGCGTGGGGCGACGGGTTCGACGCGACCCTGGCGGCGATCAAGCGCGAAGAGTGCCGCATGGTGCTGCGCCTGATCGGAGGCAGCCACCTTGGATACGATCGCAACGCCAGCCGCTGGTGGCAACCGATCGCGGCAGCGATGGCGGACATGGGCGCCCGCGACGCGCCGATCTACTTCGTTTCGTCCAACTCGCACAGCCTTGTCAACGTCCTCACAGGGGTCGCCAGGCAGTTCGAGTCGGAGATCGTCGACTGGATCGGTCGCAACAATCCCGACCTCGACACCGAGCGTCGGAAGCTCGAGGCCGGGCATAGCCGCGCCTCGCGCCACAACTGGCTCTACTACGGCGCGCGGCAGGTTTTCGACGCGCACCCCGAGCGGGAACGCTTGCGCGCGAGCCGCGCCGAGATGGAGGCGGCCAACGGCGTGCGCCACATCGCGGCGAGGGGAACCGGCGTGGACTCCGCCGCGCAGGTTTTCATGCTCTCCAAGCTCGACCCGACAGCGATCGATCCGCGGGTCGGGGCAGTGGATGAGCAGAAGCTGCGCGAGTCGAGCGCCTGCGTGGTCAACGTCGACTACCCGCTCGGCGAAGCCGCGTACCACATCCTTCGCCAGGTCGCCGAGCAGGCATCGTGGGTGGCCGGCGTGTACATCCTCGGCAAGGCCGCCACCCTCAACGCCGACGTGGGCGACGTGATGATCCCGAACGTTGTGCACAACGAGCATTCCGGGAACACGTACTGGCTCGACAACTGCTTCACCGCCGCGGACGTGCAACCCAACCTCGTGTACGGCTCGGCACTCGACAACCAGCGCGCGGTCGCCGTGAGGGGCACCTTCCTGCAGAATCGCGACTATCTCGACTTCTACTACCAGGGTCGATACACGGTGGTCGAGATGGAGGCGGGGCCTTACCTCGACGCGTGCTACGAGATCGTGCAGCCCGATCGCTACCCCCTCAACGAGAGCGTGAACATGGCCCAGGTCAACTTCGACCTCGGCATCGTCCACTACGCATCCGACACCCCATACACGCAGGCGCGCACCCTCGGGGCGCGCGGGCTCAGCTACAGGGGAATGGATTCCACCTACGCGTCCGCTATCGCGGTGGCGCGGAGGATTCTGCAGCGCGAGGAGGCGCTTTTGGCCCAGCCGCAGAGCTGAGCACCAGGTGCTCGTGCGGGTGGTTGTGACTCCCGGCACCGTGCTGAATGTCGCCGCACGGATGGCAGCTTTCGACCTGGATGGTGGTGTGGCCGATGGCGAATCGATCGCATAGGCTGGCCTCGAGACCGCGCACGACGTGCTCGGCGTCACTGAGCGAGCAGTCGTCGATGACGACGTGGCAGCTGAGCGCCAGCTGGTCTGACGAGAGGGCCCACACGTGGAGGTCGTGGATGCCGGTCACCAGCTCGACGCCCGCGATCGCCGACCTGACCGCGCCGAGATCGATCTCTCGCGGAGTGCCTTCGAGCAGCAGGTTGACGGTCTCCCGGACGATCGCCACCGCGCCATACGCGATCAGGGCCGCGATCGCCAGAGACAGCAGCGGGTCGATGTAGAGCCATCCCGTGAACAGGATCACAAGACCGGCCACCACGACGCCGGCCGAAGCAGCGACATCACCGGTGACGTGCAAAAGCGCGGCGCGGAGATTCAGACCGCGAGCGTCACCGCGCAGCGCCAGGATCACGACAACGTTGATGGCGATGCCTGCGAGCGCAGCGACGATTACGATTCCCCCATCGACGTGCTGAGGCGCGGCGAGCCGCCGCGCGGCTTCGAAAGCGATCGCCAGCACGATCACGATGAGGGTGACGGAATTCAGCAGCGCGGCCAGGATGCTGACCCTCTGATAGCCGTAGGTCCGCCTCTGGTCGGCGGGACGCTTGGCCTGCTCGACCGCGAACCATGCCAGCCCGAGGGCAAAGACGTCGGTGAGCACGTGTCCGGCGTCGGAGAGCAGCGCCAGGGAGTGCGACAGCCACCCGCCTGCCAGCTCGACCACGAGGACCACGAACGTCAAGGCCAGCGCTCTCTTGAGCGTTACCCCGCGCTGGTTCGCCTGCTCCATGGATCTACTCTACCCAGCCCTACCGCCACCAACTCTCAGGACGCGCCAGGTATTCGAGGAGCATGCCGTGACGGAGTCCTTCGTGGCTGATCTGGAGCACGGCCAGGCCGTACCAATCGAGGAAGAGGAGCAGCTCCTCGATGCCGGCGCGCATCGCTTTCACCCGGTTGGGCTCCAGTCCGAGCTCGGACGCCACCTTGCCCGCCCGGCCGCGATCTAGGCGCACCTCGCAGGCGAGCAGGTCGGCGGTCGTCAAGACCGTCGGCGGATTCCGCCTGCTGAGCACGAGTGGGAGGTTGGACGCCGTGCCTCCCGTGGCCACGAGCCGCTCCACCTCGCCGTCGGGCGCCTGGGTCAGCTCTCGCAGCGCCGCCTTGCGGAGCCTGGCGCGCTCCTCCGGCTTGGGCGGGTCGGAGAAGTAAGTGCTGGCCAGGACGCCGGAGCCGATCGGCAGGCTCGCCGATTGGAGCATCTCGCGGCCGCGCGCGATCACCACCTCGGTGGATGCGCCGCCGAGATCGAGCATCGCCCATTCGCGACGGCCGGCATGGCGGCTGGAGACGCCCAGAAAGCTCAGCTGCGCCTCGCGCCTGGACGAGATGATCCTGACCGGCACCCCGACCGCGACCCCCGCCTGCTTGACGAACCACTGGCCGTCCGACGCTTCGCGCACGGCCTCGGTGGCGCAGGCGATCAATTGCTCAAAACCATCCGCGCGGGCCTGCCGCACCACCCTGCGCAGAGCCCGGAGCGCCGGCTTGGCACGGGCTCCAATACTCCCTGTGCGGGCGACCTGGGCGCCCAGCTCGGGCATCTCGACGTAGTGCGCGACCTCCTCCAGCCGGCCCCGAACCACATCCGCCACCAGGGCATGGATCGTGTTGCTGCCGACGTCGACCGCGGCCAGGCGCATGCAGCGACCACTCTAGAATCACCGCGTGAGCCGCGTGAGCAAGAAGACTCGGATCGAGCGCGATTCGATGGGCGAGATGGAGGTCCCCGCCGACGCCTACTACGGCGCTTCGACACAGCGGGCGGTGCTCAACTTTCCCATCTCCGGGCAACCCCTACCGCGCCGTTTCATCCGCGCCCTCGGCATGGTCAAGAAGGCAGCGGCCGAGACCAATCGCGAGCTCGGGCTGCTCGCGCGGCGGCGCTCGCGCGCGATCTCCGCCGCGGCTCAGGAGGTGATCGAAGGCAAGCTGGACAGCCAGTTTCCGATCGACATCTATCAGACGGGCTCCGGCACGTCGACCAACACCAACGCCAACGAGGTGATCGCCAATCGCGCCACCGAGATCCTGGGGGGCGAGCGCGGATCGAAGCTCATCCATCCCAACGACCACGTCAACCTGTGCCAGTCCTCGAACGACGTGATACCGACCGCGATTCAGCTCGCCGCCGCGATGGCGATCCAGGAAGAGCTCGTCCCGGCGCTCGAGAGGCTGGGCAGGGCGCTGGAGGCCAAGAGCAAAGAGTTCTGGCCGCTGGTCAAAACGGGGCGGACGCACCTGCAGGATGCGACCCCGATTCGCCTCGGCCAGGAGTTCAAGGGCTATGCGGGCCAGATCGAGGAGTCGATCCGGCGCGCCAAAGGGGCCATCGACGAGCTGGTCCGCGTGCCGCTGGGCGGGACCGCGGTCGGGACGGGCTTGAACTCGCATCCGCAGTACGCCCGAATGGCATGCGCACGACTGGCCAAGGCGAGCAGGCTGCCGGTGCGAGAGGCGGCGAATCACTTTCACGCCCAGGCCACCCTGGACGCCCTGGTCGCGGCCCACGGCGCGCTGCGCACCATCGCAACCAGCCTTTGGAAGATCGGTTCCGACATCCGGCTGATGGGTACGGGGCCGATCGCCGGCCTTGGTGAGATCCGGCTGCCGGAGACTCAGCCCGGCTCGAGCATCATGCCCGGGAAGGTCAATCCCGTGATCGTGGAGTCGCTGCTGATGGTGATCGCGCGGGTTTACGGAAACGACGCGACGGTCGTCACCAGCGGCCAGTCGGGCAGCCTCTTCGAGCTGAACGTGATGATGCCGGTCGCCGGAGCCGCCACCCTCGAGTCGACGAGCCTCCTGGCCGCCTCGGCGCGCAATTTCTCGGAGCGCTGCGTCGAGGGACTGCAGGCGACGGATCGCGGGCCCGAGCTCGTCGAGCGCAGCCCGATGCTCGCGACCGCGCTGAACCCGGTAATCGGATACGACGAAGCCGCCAAGCTGGCCAAGGAATCGATGCGTACCGGCAAGTCGATCCGCCAGCTCGCTCGCGCTCGCGGTGTCAGCGAGGCAGCGCTCAACAAGGTGCTCGACCTCGGCAAGATGACCAAGCCCGGGCTCGAGGGCCCGGGAGGTGGCGGCTGACGTAAACGCGCTCCTCCGCGCGGGGGGCACGCTCAGTTTGAATTAGCACGCCTCAACCAGGCCCTAAACGTGGGCCCTAAAGTTGCAAAAATGAGTTGGCTTCATCCGGCGGGCTCCCAGCGTTGGCCGTGACATCCCGCGGCTACCTGGTCAGGCTGGAACGCCGTCCCGAGCTCATCGCGGCAGGCTCGGTCGGAATTGGCGTGGCGCTCGTCCTCGGCAAGCTGGTGGTTGGTGTGCTGACCGGAAGCCTGGGCATCCTCAGCGAAGCCGCGCATTCCTTCCTGGACCTTGCGGCCAGCGCGTTTACGTTGCTGGCGGTCAGGACCTCGCGCAAGCCCGCCGACTCCGAGCATCCCTATGGCCACGGGCGGACCGAGAATCTCGCCGCCTTTGCGGAGGGAGTGCTCCTGATCATCACGGCCATCGGCATCGCATTCGAGGCGATCCACCGCCTTATCCTCGGTGGCGCCCAGGTCAACCCGGCCGGGTACGCCTTCGCGCTGCTGATCGCAACCCTGGTCATCGAGGCCGCACGCGCCGGGGTGTTGCGCCGGGTGGGCCGCCTGGCGAACAGCGAGGCGATGCTGGCCGATGCGACCAACCGGCTTTCCGACGTGCTCGCGACCATCGGCGTCCTGGCCGGGTTGGTCGGCGTGAGGATGGGGTTCGTGTGGGCGGACTCGGTGGCCGCCCTGCTCGTTTCGTTGATCATCGCGCGCGCCGCCGTGCAGCTGGTCTGGCGGTCGGGGGACATCCTGATCGACCGCGCGCCCGCGGGCGCGGAGAAGGCTCTCCGAGCCGCCATTCTCGGCGTGAACGGTGTCCGCGAGGTGCGCTCGGTCCGGGTCCGGCGCTCGGGTCCGAACCTCATCGGCGACGCCAGCATCGCAACCGGACGCATGCTGTCACTGGAAGCGGCAGGCGCACTGGCGAACGACGTCAAGGTCCAGGCGCGCTCGGTGCTGCCGAGCCTGGAGCTGGCGGTCCTGGTCGAAGGACAGCCCGAGCAGTCCGACCTGGTCGAGAGGATTCATGCAGCGGCGGCCCGCAACGGCGGAGTGCGCGACCTTCACAACGTGACAGTCGAGCGCGAGGCTGACGGCACTCTGCACCTGACCATGCATGCGAAGCTGCCGGGCGACATGAGCCTGGCCAAGGCGTCCCGGGCGAGCAGCGACCTCGAACGGGCGCTCAGAACGGAGCTGCCAGACGCCACGCGCATCGACGTGCACCTGGAGCCGATGGAACCGACTGTGGTCCGCGGCGAGGACGTCACGGCGCGTCGAGCTCAGCTCGCTGCCCGGATGCGCGAGATAGTCGCGTCGCATCCCGAGGTCAGACGCTGCGTCGACGTCGAGCTGAGCGACCGTCACCAGCGCATACACGCCCATGTCGTCGCCGAGGTGGCGGGCGACATCAACCTCGAGCAAGCCCATCGCATCGAGACCGAGCTCGAGGAGCAGATCCGGCGCGCGCTCCCCGAGGTTTCGGAGGTCGTGGCTCGAGCGACGGCATGAGAGCCGGTCGCGCGTCCGACCTCCCGGGGCTCATCGCGCTGTGGCGTCAGAACGTCCAGGACGGCCGCCAGGACGCCATACCCGACGGGCCCCGCCTGCGGAAAACGCTCGCTGCGTTCGATTGGGATGCCAGGTCGCGAGTGACGGAGGACTCCGATGAGCGGGTCACCGGATCGGTCCTGGTCTCCGGGCGGCCAAGCCCGGAAGGCGTGATCAGCACGATGTACCTCGCCGGGCATCCGGACGCGACGGAGGAGCTGGCACGCTGGGGCGTGCTCTTCTCGCGAGCGGCGGGCGCGAGCGTCGTGCAGGTCACGATCGCCAGGGGCCACGGCTCGTTTCTGGCCGCGCTGGGTCTCCGCAGCGTGAGGCCGTGGTGGCGCATGGATCGAAACCTGCGGAGCGCGCTGCCGCCCGTGGCTCCGATCGCGGGATACCGCCTGCTCGACGGTTCGAGCGCGGCGCCGGGTCTATGGGAGGAGATCTTCAACCGCGCCTTCGCGGATCACTGGCGATTCTCGCCGCGCACGCAAGACGAGATAACGGCGGACAGAACGCCTGCGCTTTGCCTCGCGGCACTCGCCTCGGAAGATGGAGAGCCGGCCGCCATAACGTTCGGCGAGCTGCAAACCTACAGCGATGACTCGAGGCAGCAGCCGGTCGGACTGCTGAGTCACGTGGGCACGCTGCCCGGGCACAGGCGGCGGGGTCTCGCCACCTGGCTTGTCACCGAGGCGATGCGCCGTCTTCGCGATGCGGGCGCAGCTCATTACTCCCTCTATGTGGACGGCGCAAACCCGACCCGGGCATTCGACATCTACAAGAAGCTCGGCTTTGAGTTGGCGTTTGAGGCGGAGGTCTGGGAAGCTTCCCTGCAGTGAACCGCCGGCCGGGTACCGCGATCGCCGCAGCAATCTTGCTGGGCGTGGCTGTGGCGGCGTGCTCCTCCCCTGGACGAGCCGCGCCAGGGGCAGCCATTCCTGCCGCGCCATCACCTCCGCCAAGCCTGGCAGCCGCGATACTGGGATCGGCGAACCTCGGCCCCGCGGGCGCGGATACGACGGTCTACCTGAGCTTCGGCCTGCGGGTTCGCCAGCCAGGCACGCTGGCCGCGCTCATCGCCTCAGGCCGCACCCTCACTCCGGCCGAGTATGCGAACGAGTTCGGCCCGGATCGCGCCGCCGTCGACCAGGCGATCCGGCGACTCCAGGCGGGAGGTTTGCGCGTGAGCTGGCAGCCTGGCTCCGGTGTGATCGGCGCGGACGGCTCCGCGCCGGCGGCAGGGTCGTTCCTGCAGGTGGGATTCGAACGCTACAGGCTGCGCGATGGACGGACGTTCTACGCCACCATGGACCAGCCGCAACTGCCCGCCCTGATCGCGGCCGTCGCCTCGAGCGTGAGCGGCCTTGACGACTACCGCCAAGCCCGCAGCTTCGCCGTGCCGCCAGGCGGGATGGCGCCCAACGACATCATCGACTTCTACAACTTGAAGCCGCTCCGTGACGCGGGCCTGGACGGCACCGGCCAGACGATCGTCCTGCCCGAGATCGACGACCTGCCCAACCTCACAGACCTGAACAAGTTCGCGGCCATGTACCGTCTGCCGCCATACGACTCGCTGCTGACGATCAAGCGCGATCCAAGTTGGGGTACGCCCGAAAAGCCGCAGGGCGAGACGGTTCTGGACCTCGAGATCCTCCATGAGATCGCTCCCGGCGCCAAGCTGGTGATCTATCTCTCAGCCCCTGACTTCGGCCACGGCGACCGCGCTTTCGACCAGATGGTGACCGACCACCTGGGCTCGATCATCTCGGAGAGCCTCGGCGCCTGCGAGCCTGACACGCCGAGCGGCCATCGCAACAACTACGCGACGATCGAGGACCGCGCCGTCGCGCTCGGCATGTCCCATTTCGTCGCCACCGGCGACAACGGCGCATACACCTGCGGTCAGGACGTGAACCCGGCGGGCAGCTTTCCCTCGACCCTACCCACCGTGACCGCCGTCGGCGGCACGTCCCTCTTCGACTCCAAGCAGGGCACCTACTTCAAGGAGACGGCGTGGGGCAGCCCGCTCGACCAGAGCGGCGGCGGAGGGGGCGCAAGCCAGTTTTACCCCGCGCCAGATTTCCAGAAGAGCGAGACGCAGGCAGCCGGCCACGGCATGAGGCAGGTGCCTGACGTCGCCGCGGACGCCGACCCCGCCACCGGATTTCACATCATCTTCGGCGGCCAGGAGGGCCAGGCGGGTGGAACCTCGGCCGCCACGCCGCTCTGGGCGGCGACTGTCGCCCTGATCAACCAGGACCTGAAAAAGAAAGGTCTCCATGAGGTCGGCTTTGCCAATCCGGCCATCTACTGGATGGGCGAGAACTCGGCCAAGTTTTCGGCTCGTCCCTTTCACGACGTGACCACGGGCAACAACCTCGCCTACGACGCGGGCACCGGCTGGGATTTCGCCACAGGCTGGGGCAGCATGGATGGAGCAGCGCTGGACGCCGCGTGGGCGCTTTACATCAAGGGCGGCGGCGGATGAAAGAGCGTGGAGAGGACCGCCGCCAGGCCCCACGGCGCGCCGGTGAAGCCGGACAAGGACCGGTCGAAGGACCGCCGCTGGTCACGTGTCCGCACTGTGGGTCGATTGTTCCCGCCGGCGATTTCTGCGGTCACTGCGGGGCCCACCTCGCATCCGGCAGCACGTCGAGGACTCACGCCTTCGCGGCTGCGCCGAACCAGGCGGTCGCCCACGTATCGATCATCACGACACTTTTTCCCCACCTGCCTCACCGTGGGGGGCAACCGTTCCGCGTGGCGCTGGTCGCCGGCGCCGCCGCCGTGATCATGCTGGCGCTGCTCCACCTGTACACGCCCGCGACCGTGGCTGCCGTGTTCGTGCTTCCGCTGCTCTACCTCATCTACCTGTACGAGGTCGAGGTCTACGAGAGCGAGCCGTGGCTGGTGATCGGAGCCACCATGGTGGCCGGCGCAATCCTCGGATATGCGTTCACCGCCTTCTCGAGCGACGCACTGTCCCGCTCCACCATCACGGCTGACCGCTCCACGGCGTTCGTCCTGTCGGGGCTGACCATTCCGGTCGTGGCGCAGGCGCTCATGCTGGCGGGACCACTGTTCCTATATCTGTTCCGGGGCAGTTTCCGGGAACCCCTCGATGGGCTTACGTTCGGCGCATCGTCCGCCCTCGGTTTTACGGTGGCGAGCTCGTTGACGGTTTTCTGGCCCCTGATCACGGCGCCGCTGGTGGGCAGCGACGCCCCGCTGGACTGGGCGTTTCGATTGACGCGCGCGGGCCTCCTGGTCTCCTTGGTCAATGCCAGCACGACGGCGCTGGTTGCCGCCGCGATCTGGCTGCGCCGTTACGACCGCCGGCGCGCCAACCGAGCATGGCAGTCGAGCATCCTCGGGGCGCTCCTCGTCGCATTCGGCGTGCAGATCGCCCTGGGCGTGGTCGGGTTTGTGGTGGACGATCTCCTCTTCGGGTTCGTCGTCCTGGCGCTCGCCGCGGCGGCTCTTCTCCTTTACGTGCGCCTCGTCATCCACCAGGCGCTTTTGGTGGAGGGCGCCGAGCATGAGATCGGCCCGGATCGACGATGTCCGGAATGCCATCGCATCGTGCCGACGATGACGTTCTGCCCCGCCTGCGGCGCGGCGCGCGCGGCCGCCCCGAAGCAAGGCCGGGTCACATCGGGCGGGCGCACGTGATGGCGGCGACGGTGCGGTTCTGCGGGCGATGTGGAGCCCAGGTCGCGCCCGGCGCGCCATTCTGCGGCCGGTGCGGCGCCCCGCTCGCTGGGCAGGCATTGGCGGCGCAACCCGTCTACAGCTACCCCCTCGCCCGGCCGGTGGCCCATCCCACCCCGCGTCAGCGCAACCTTTCGCAGGTCATGATCGCGGGCGGCCTCCTTGTCGCCCTGGCGATCGTCACCGTCGTCATCAGCGCGTTCGCCGTATCGCACTTCACGAGCGGGTCACACTCGAATTGCACCGTGAACTGCGCACCCAAGTTCGTGACACCGCTGCCGGATGGGGCGACCTACCGCAGCTCGGCCTTCAACTACCAGGTCAGCTACAACGCCGCCTGGACGGTGCGCGCCCAGGACGCCAACGGGGTCACCCTGGGCACCAAGATCGGCTCGGTCCAGGTGATCGGAACCAAGGGCGGCACCGCCGACGCGGTTCTGCAGTCGACGGTCGCTGCGCTCCCAACCGCCACCTGGCAGAACGTCGTTCTCGTCTCGGCGGTGAAGGGGGCGCACATCGGCGACCAGGACGGCGTCGGCTCGCTCTACGCGGCCAACCTGATCGGCGCCGGCGGGGCTGCGGTCAAGGTCAGGTTCGCCGTCATCGCCGCGACCAGGAGCGCTACGACCGTGGTCATCTTCGCGGTGGACCCGGTCGACCTCAAGAGCTCGCCGAGCGGCATGCCGGAGGCGCCCGACTTCGACTACCTCTGCACGGAGTTTGTCTGGGGCTGAGCCTCGGCGGCCTTCTCTCTGATCAGCTCCCAGGTCTGGCGCACGTCCTCGAGGGTCGTGCGAAGGTTGCCGATCGCAATCCGCAGTGCGTGAACGCCTCGGACCTCGGTGTGCGAGATCAACGCAAAACCCGAGCGGTTGACCTCCTCGTGGATGCGCTCGTTGTTCGCATCAGTCGATCGATGTCGAAACACCACGGTCGAGAAGGTGGTGGGTGCGAGGAGCTCGAAATCCGAATCAGCCTCGATCCAGCTTCGCAGCTGCTGGGCCATGACGATGTGCGCTGCGATACGGCGGCGTGCCCCGTCGATGCCGAAGGCGCGCAGCACGAACCAGAGCTTCAGCCCGCGGAAGCGCCGCCCCAGCGATGCGCCGTAGTCCATGAGATTGCGAACGGTATCCGCCTCGTCCGTCTTGAGGTAGGCAGGAGTGAGGCTGAAAGCGCGCTTGAGCATGTGCTCGTGCCTGCAATACAGGACGCTGCAATCGAGAGGCGTGAACAGCCATTTGTGCGGATTGACCACGAGCGAGTCCGCGGAATCGCATCCGGACAGCACCCACCGATGGCTGTCGAGCACCGCGGCGGCGCCTCCGTATGCCGCGTCAACATGCAGCCAGAGCTTTTCCTCCGCGCACACGGCGGCGATCGCCGCCACCGGGTCGACTGCGGTCACTGAGGTCGTGCCCACCGTGGCGACCACGGCAAACGGCAGGTGGCCGGCGTTGCGATCCCGCCGGATAGCCTTCTGCAGGGCGTCGACGTCCATCCGGAAATCGGTGTCGGTGCCAATCTTCACCACGTTGTCCTGGCCGACGCCAAGGACAATGGCGGCCTTTTCGACCGAGGAGTGCGCCTCCTCGGAAACGTACATGCGCAGCGTCGTACGCGCCATTCCGTGGCGGCGCACATCCAGGTTGGGGACCGCCTCGCGTGCCGCAGCGAGGGCGTACAGGGTGCTCGATGACGCGGTGTCGTTGATAACGCCCGAAAAGGCCGGGGCAAGCCCAATCGCCTGCCGGAGCCAATCGCAGGCGACCTCCTCGAGCTCGGTGGCCGCCGGCGACGTTCGCCAGAGCATCGCGTTGACGTTCAGCGCCGCGATCAGAAGCTCAGCCAGGATGCCCGGCGTTGAACCGGTGATGCCGAAGTAGCCGAAAAAGCGCGGGTGGTTCCAGTGCGTGATGCCAGGCAGGACGAGCTCTTCGAAGTCGCGGAAAATCGCTTCCAGGCTCTCGCCTTGCTCCGGCGGCACCGAGGGTAGAGAACGCCTGATGTCCCCAGGAGCCACCGGTGCGAGCACCGGCCGTTCGCGCATTGTGTCGAGGTAGTCCCCGACCCAATCGACCGCCCGGTGGGCGGCGGCGCGGAACTCGTCCGTTCCGATGTCACCGAGCTGCTCGGATCCGCTGCTGGAGTCCGTCACGGTTCCTCAACCGCCGGTAGGTCAAACGATATTTCGTAAACGCCTCCCGTCAGACGGGCCTGGTGGATCCAGCCCATCTTGCGCAGCAGCCCCAGCATCTGCCTGTTCTCGGGCAGCACGATCAAGGAGAAGCCCGTGATGCCATGGTCGCTCGCAACATGCGCCAGGATGCCCAGGAGCACGGCGCCAAGACCCCGCCTCTGGAATTCGTCGATGACCGCGACCGCGACCTCGGCGATATCGGTACCGGCCGCCCGGTCGTACCGCGCCACCCCAACGATGCGCTCCCTGACGTCCCCCGACCCTCCGACGCCCTTGTGCGTGGTCGCGACCAGGGCAAACCGATTGTTGTAATCGACCACGGCCAGGCGGTGGGCCATCGCGTCCGAGAGCCGCTTCAGCGGCGAAAAGAATCTGAAATAGACAGTTCGCTCGGACATCGCCGCCACCGCCTCGTGAAGGAGAGGCTCGTCCTCAGGGACGATCGGCCGCACGTGGACCTTGATGCCCTCCCGCAGCTCGACGACCCGGGGCTCGAAGTTGGGCGATGGCACGCGTACAAGGTAACCTCCGCGATTGATGACGGTCGACGGCGCCGCCGGACACAGATGGCGGAACCTCGGCGCCACGGCCGGGGCTGTGGCCGCCGTCTTGTTCGCGCTGTTCGACCTGTACCAATGGGCGCTGGCGTATGCCGCCGACCGCTTCCACAACGACTTCACGTTTTATTTCGCGGCCGCTCGCATCGGCGCGTCTCACGGCTGGTCATCCATCTACGACCTGCGCCTGCAGCAGATCGAGCTCGACGCCATGGGATCTGGCATCACGATCGCGCAGCTGGCCCGCTACATCAGTCCCCCGCCCGTGGCGTGGATGGCGCTGCCCTTCACCGCGCTTCCATTTCCAGTCGCGTACTGGATCTGGTGCGCCGTGCTGCTTTTGGCGCTCGCGGTCACGTGGCATCTCGCCGCGCCAGGCGAAGGACGATTGCGCTTGATCCACCTGGCCGCTGCGATCGGGTGGCTGCCGGTCATCTATGGCCTCCAGCTCGGCCAGCCCGGGCTCCTCGTCGCGTTGGGGGTGGCCGCGTCGTACGCGCTGCTGAGACGTGGGCATCAGGGATGGGCCGGGGTCGCGCTGGCACCGCTGGTCTTGAAGCCACAGCTCGCATTCCTGGTGCCGCTCGCGCTCCTTGCGGCCCGTCGGGACCGCGCGTTCATCGCCGGCGCGGTCACGCTCGGATTGCTGGGCGCGGCGTCGGCGATCGCATTGGGTTCTGGTGGAATCGCCACGTACCAGGCCCGGCTCAACTTCGCTGCCGGCGTCGTCGCCAACCGCGAGCTGACGATTGCGCCTCTATTGGGCAACCTTGCCGTGGCGCGAGGCGTGCAGGTGGCGGTGGCGGTCTGGGCTCTCGCCCTCGTCTACCTCCTGCGCCGCCGCGATCCCGAATGGACTCTGGTCCCGGCCCTCGTCGGCGGGCTGCTCGCCAGCCCCTATCTGCACCTGGACGACTTCGCGATGCTCGGTCTCGCCGCCTGGCTCTGCATTCGAACCCCGGTCGCCTCCTGGACATGGGCGTTCGCCCTGGCGGTGGTCATGGCAGTCGAGGCGGAGCCGTTCTGGGGGCCGCTCCCGATCATCGTGCTGGAGCTGGCGAGCCTGGTCCTGATGTCTGTCCTGGCGTTCAGAGTGACTGAGCGTGATCGAGCTCAGCCTGTCTTGTCCGCGCCCTCCCCGTGACGTCCGGCTCCCTGCGCGAAACGCTTGGCGCCCGCCTGCGACTCCCCGGATGAAAGAACGACGGACCCTCCGCTGAACTCCTCCCGCATCGCGTCCTCGAAGCCGAGACCCCACTGGTCGAGGGTGCTGTGACGGTCGGCTCGCAGCGCGCCCTGCGGAAAGCCGGCGATGTCTCGAGCCAGCCTCTGTGCGGCGGCGAGCGCAGCTCCGGTGTCGACCAATCGTTCGACCAGGCCGATGCGCAGAGCCTCCTCCGCGCCGACGGGCCGGCCGGTGAGGATCATGTCGAGCGCTCTGCCCTGCCCGATCAGGCGTGGCAGGCGGACGGTGCCGAGGTCCACGAGCGGGACGCCGAAGCGACGGTTGAACACCCCGAACGTGGCGTCCCGCGCCGCGACTCGCAGATCGCACCACAGAGCGAGCTCCAGTCCGCCGGCCACCGCATAACCCTCGATCGCGGCGATCACGGGCTTGTCGAGGTTCATTCGGGTAGGGCCCATCGGACCGTCGCCGGCGGCCTTGACCGCGTTGCCCGATCCCGACGCCAGGGCCTTCAGGTCAAAGCCCGCGCAGAAGTTGCCGCCTGCTCCGGTCAGGACGGCCACTGACAGCTTGGCGTCAGAGTCGAAGCGGTGGAACGCGGCCGCAAGCGCTGCCGCGGTTTCCGCGTCCACCGCGTTGCGCACGCCGGGCCGGTCGATGGTGACGGTTACCACGGCGCCGTCGACGTCGTAACCCACTGTCACCGCGCCTACTCCGCGTCCATGAAGGGATAACGGTGGTCTGTCGGCGGAGCGTACGTCTCCTTGATAACCCGTGGGCTGACCCAGCGGATCAGGTTGAAGATCGACCCGGCCTTGTCGTTCGTGCCAGATGCCCGCGCACCTCCGAACGGTTGCAGGCCAACCACCGCGCCGGTGGGCTTGTCATTGATGTAGAAGTTGCCGGCGGCGTTGACCAGGGTCTCGGACGCTCTCCGGATCGCTGACCGGTCGCGGGCGAAGATCGCGCCGGTGAGACCGTAAGGGCTGGTCCGGTCGCACAGCTCGAGCGTCTCTTCGAACTTCCCGTCGGCGTAGGGATAGACGGTGAGGATCGGGCCAAACAGCTCCTCGCGCAGAAGCTTGAAGTCGGGGTCGTTGGTTTCGATCACCGTCGGGCGAATGAACCAGCCGACCGAGTCGTCGCCCTTGCCGCCTGCGATGACCTTGGCTCCCTCGGCCTTTTTCGCGTACTCGATCGCCTTCATGTGATTGGCATACGCCTTGCCATCGATCACCGCGCCCATGAAGTTGCGGAAGTCGGAGACGTCGCCCTGGGGGATGGCGTCCACCTGGTCGGCCAGCTCCGATTTCATGGTTTTCCAGATCGATCGTGGAATGTAGGCACGCGATGCCGCGGAGCATTTCTGACCCTGGTACTCGAATGCCCCGCGGACGAGCGCTGTGCGCAGCGCGTCGGGGTCGGCCGATTCGTGGGCCACGATGAAGTCCTTGCCACCCGTCTCCCCAACCAGCCGGGGGTACGTTCGATAGCGATCGACGTTGTGGCCGACTTCGCGCCACATCCCATGGAAGACTTCGGTCGAGCCGGTGAAGTGGATGCCGGCGAGCTCACGATGGTTGAGCACGCGCTCTGAGATCTGCGACGCGGCGCCGCTCACCATGTTGATGACGCCGGGCGGCATTCCCGCCTCCAGCAAGAGCTCCATGAGGAAATGGCACGCCAGGAGCGTCTGAGTGGCGGGCTTGAACACCACTGTGTTGCCCATGAGCATCGGGGCCGTGGGGAGGTTGCCGGCGATGGACGTGAAGTTGAAAGGGCTGACCGCAAAGACGAAACCCTCGAGCGGGCGATACTCGAGGCGGTTCCAAGCAGTCCCGTCGTTGTTCGGCTGCTGGCGGAGGAGCTGGTCGCCGAAGTAGGCGTTGTACCTCCAGAAGTCGATCAGCTCGCACGCTGCATCGATCTCTGCCTGGTGCACCGTCTTGGACTGGCCGAGCATCGTGGCGGCATTGATGGTGTCGCGCCACGGACCCGCCAGGAGAGCGGCGGCGCGAAGCAGAACGGCGGCGCGCTCCGTGTATGTCGTCGCGGCCCACATTCGCCGGGCGGCGAGAGCGGCTTCGATTGCGTCGTCCACGTCCTTGCCCTCTCCCATCGCATATTCAGCGATGGCCAGCTCATGTCGATGGGGTGAGCGGATGTCCCCTCGTGAGCCACCCCAACGGTGTTCGCCCCCGATTTGCATCGGGACCTCGGTCCGGGCATCAGTCAGGTCGGCGAGGCGCGCCTTGAGGCTCATCCGATGGACGTCCCCAGGCGCGTACGGCCGGATCGGTTCGTTGGTCGGCTTGGGAACCTCGAAGTGTCCGTCGGCGGTCATCTGGCCTCCTCCCCTGCTAGCGTCCGGCGCCTCCGTGGATGATCGCGCATCCGGCTCGCCGACGTAACCCGATCCCGTATTCCGAACGATGGTTTTGCGGTACTCCCTTGCCTCCGCGGCCACACAGACGGAGCGGGTCCGCCAGACCGTGGCTCTTCTACGCCGGCGCGGCTACGCCCTCACCGCCCGCCGGCTCGGCGAGCTGTGCCTCGGCGGGCGGCTGACGGAAGGTCAGGTTCGCTGGGCTGTAGCCGCCGGCGCCGACCTCGCAATGGCGGGCAACCTGGTCGTCGATCGCTCCGACCTGCGGCGCGCTGACGACATCAACCGGCGCGGCGTGGACCACGCGAAGGAGGCGCGCGGCTACCTGGAGATGACGATCGCTTTCATCCACAAGCTGGTTGCGCTGGCGCCCTTCATCCGCGGCGTGTCGATCGCGGGCTCGCTCGCGAGCGGCGGATTCCGCGCCTCCGACGACGTCGACCTGAATCTCATCGTCGAGGACGGCCACCGCCACCTCGCCTATGTCGCGGTCAATGCGCTCGGCCTGGCGCACGCGATGCGGCATCGCGGCAAACCCGTCGACGACCTGACCCGGCGGCCGCTGGCGCCTCGATTGATGACCGCCAACCTCATCCTCGAGCGCAGCCAGTGCCTTCCGCTGGCCCGCCAGGACGAGGACATGGCATTCGAGCTGCTCGTCGCCGAACCGGTCTTCGGCCTCGGGGCGATCGCCGAGCTGATCGACGCGAACCCCGCGCTGCTCGAATATTTCCCCCAGCTGGCCGTCAAGCCGGCGCCCCTCGCGATCGAGGCGCCGCACGGCCGACTTCCATCGGCTCTATTCCCGTCGGTGCTCGACGGCGCCGCGCGGGTGCTCGGCGAGAACGCGTGGCGCTACATGCAGTGGACTCGACGCAACCGGCCGGAGGCACTGGCCCGTGTCGCGTTTGTGCGGTCCACGATGCGGCCCTACGCACTCTTCGACGGCCAGGGCTCCGATTGATCTTCGCCGCCGTCGGCGTCGTCATCGTGTGCAGCGCCCTGCTGCTCCTGTTCGGCGTAAACCTTCTCTTTCTCACCTGGCGGGCGGCGCGGCTGCGGCCGGTGCGACGTCCCGCGATGGCGCGCGGCGCTGAGCCGGACGTCACCGTGCAGATCCCGATCTACAACGAGCGCTACGTCGCCGAGCGAGTGATCGACGCGGTCAGCTCTCTCGAATGGCCTGCCGACCGGTTGAGGGTCCATCTCCTCGACGACTCCGACGATGAGACGTCCGCCATTGTTGACGGTCGCGCCGCTCACTGGAGCAGCCTCGGGATCAACGTCACGGTCGTTCGGCGCGGCTCGCGCGCCGGTTTCAAAGCCGGAGCGCTCGCCCATGGCCTGACGGTCACGAATGCGCCCTTCATCGCCATCTTTGACGCCGATTTCGTGCCTCCGGCCGATTTCCTGCGCCGGATCATGGGAGTCTTCGACGATCCGGCGGTGGGATTCGCACAGGCGCGATGGGGCCATCTCGACGAGGGCTACTCGTGGTTCACGCGACTGCAGGCGCTGGCCATCGACTTCCATTTCCTCGTCGAGCAGGCGGTGCGGTCCGCGAGCGGTTATTTCACAAATTTCACGGGCACGGCGGGCGTCTGGCGGCGCGCGGCGATCGAGGACGCAGGCGGCTGGAGTGCCGCCACGCTGACCGAGGACCTGGACCTCAGCTACCGGGCCCAGCTGCGGGGATGGAAAGCCGCTTACCTCGAGGACCTGGTCGTGCCCGAAGAGCTTCCAGTGTCGATCGACGCCTATCGCCGGCAGCAGTCACGCTGGGCGACCGGCAGCTTCCAATCCGCGTTTTCGCTCCTCGGCAAAGTGCTGCGGAGCCACAACCCGGCTGCGGTGAAGGTGCAGGCCCTGGCGCACCTTCTCGCCTATGGCGTGGGGCCGGTCATGCTCGTGCAGCTGGCGTGCTACCCCGTTCTGCTCCTTGGATTCGGTCGCGACGGTGTCCGGCTGCCCTGGTTCCTCGCGGACGCCTCGGCCGTCGCGATCTTCGTCGGCATCTCGCCGTGGATCGGCTTCATGGTGGCGCAGACGCGGCGCGGCCGGCGTTGGTGGTCGGGCCTCCCGTCCTTTCTGTGCCAGGCCGTCGGCGCGGGAATGTCGTTCAACGCGCTGGTGTCGCTGCTGCGCGCGACGCGACGCGGTGGCGTTTTCGAGCGCACGCCAAAACACAACATCGTCGAGCGCGGCCAGGAATGGCGAGACCAGGCGTATGTGCGAGTCGGTGACCCACTAGCGCTGGCGGAGACCGTCCTTGGACTCGCCGCCCTGGCTATGGTTCCCGTCGCGATTGCGGAAAGCCAGCCGCTGCTGGCCGTCTACTCGGGCATGTTTGCCCTTGGATTTCTGATGGTCGCCGGCCTTAGCGCGGCCGACCTGTTCCAGGTCCTGACGCTGCGCCGCCTGGGGCGCCACGCGATGATGCGCGTGCAGGCGGCCGGGCCGGCGATCGCCCTGCTCGCCCTCGGCGCGATCCTGCTGCTCCTGGCGGCGCAGATGCCCGAGCCTTTCGAGGACGGATACGGCCACTGGCTGATCGCCGCCAACCTGGCCGCCACCGGCCACCTGCACGACGCGATCTTCGGCATGGAGGACACGTGGCTTCCGGGCTACCACCTCCTGGCGGCAGCCGTGCTTCGGGTTGCCGGCATCTCGCAGCTCGGCGCTCTCAAGGCGATGAGCGCTGTGCTCGCCATCTCAACGGTCGCCTGCGTCTATACGCTCGCGCCCACCGTCCGCCAGGGCCGGATGGCGGCCGTCCTTCTGCTTTTGAACCCAGTTTTCCTCTTCACCTCCGGGTCCGCCGTCGTCGAGCCGCTGCTGACAGCGCTCCTCACCGGAGCTGCCCTCGCGGCAACACGGGGCAGGATGAAGGTTGCGGCACTTTTGGCGGCGGCGGCGTGCATCACCTCGACCAAGGCCTGGATCTGGATGGGCGCCATCGCCGCGATTGCCGTTCTGGAGCTGTTGAGAACGCGAGGTCCGATGAGGGTTCGACTCCCGGCCGTCGCTTGGGCGATGCCGGCGGTCGGTGTGCTCGTATTCATGCAGCTCGGGTTCGCCCCGGCGAGCCACTCCCTGGCCCGCGGCTCGCTGGAGGTGCTGTCCGCCACCGGCCGCGGCAGCCTGCCCGCCGGTGCGCCCGCTCGCTTGCTCGAGCTCGCCGGCACCTATGGCCTGGCGGCCCTCCCCCTTCTCGTCTTCGGCCTGATCGGAATCGTGGGCGTCAAGAGGACCGGGTCCACGCCGCTCGTTCGGTTTGTCTACGCGCCCGCGGCCGTGTACCTGGCCGCGGTGTTCGGGCTGGTCGCGATTGGCGCCTACACAGGCAGCCACCGCTATCTGTACCCGGCGCTGCCCGCGCTCGCGCTTCTCGCCGCGGGCGCGCTCGACCGTCAGGCCGGCGTGGCCCGGATCGGGGCCGTCGCCGCGGCCGGCCTCCTGGCGGTCGCGTTCCTGCCGGTTTTCACCGGTTTCGCCACGAACAACGCCGGTTTGATCGCAGCCGGGAGGGCAGCGTCAGGCAGCCCTGGGTTGCTGATCACCGACTCGCCGGTCGTGGCGTATTTCAGCGGCAAGTCGCCGGCGCAGATCGCCGGCTCGCAATCACTTCCTCTAGACCGGTCCCAGGCCATCGAATGGCTGCGCTCGCACGGCGTCGGAGCCCTCGTGCTCGAGGACATCAGCTACTACAGGGCGACCGCCGTCTTTCCGGACCTCGCGTCCGGACGCGCGGACCTGCCATTCGCCCAGCTCGGAGAGCAGGCGCAGTACCAGGTTCCCGGAGGCAAGCCGGTGTTCGCGTACAGGTTCGGTACCGCAGCGCTCTACACGCAATCGATCTTCCCGGGCGTGAACGCGTGCATCGAGGGCGGCGTGGGGACGGGTAAGACCGCGATGCTGGCCAAAGGCATCGTGCTCGAGGTGGCCGGCGCCGGCGCAGCCGCCGAGGGCATGGGATTTGGGGTGCCCATCGTCCGGTATCCGGATGGATGGGTGTATTCGCGTACGTCGACGACGCAGGACGTGTCCAGCGCGTCGGCGACGATGTGGACTCGGACGTTCCAGCTCGACGAGGTCGGCGGTGATGCGGCCCACGGCTACCAGTTCGTGCCCGTCGCGTCCCGCGGGCAGATCCAGGTGATGTACGAGATCGATTCCACCGGGATCTCTGTCACGGTCAAGACCATCGCGCTGACGCCCGGATACTCCCAGGTCGGCATTCTCAACGAGCAGTCCGCCGCCTTCGACGACTTCGCCGCCGAGGGCCGGCCGACACTGGTCGGGGCCGCAATCAAGAGCTGGATGCCGGTCACCGGCGCCTGGGCGCGGCTGCAGTCGAAAAGGCTGGGCGTGCAGTGGTCCGTAGCGCCAATCGGGGACGCCCAGCTCTTCGCGGGCCGCGAGCTGCAGCCACCCGGCTTCGATTGGGCCGGTCTCGATTACATGTTCGGCGCGGCATTCGGTGGCACGAGCTATCACATCAACATCCAGGAGGCACGATGACCCAGCCAGTTGACGTGGTGCTCGTCTATCCGCAGCGTGCGCCGGAGCATGGGCGCCACTGGATCATGCCGTCGCTCGGTCTGATGTATCTGAGCGCATCGTTGCGCCGCGCCGGATACTCGGTGCGGCACATCGACCATACGTTTATGGAGCGGCGCGAGGTTCTCGAAGAGATCGAGCGACTCCGTCCGTCGGTCATCGGAATCTACTGCATGATCACGATGCAGGACGAGGCGCTCTCGCTCGCCGCACAGGTGCGCGGCAAGGCGCTCACGGTGGTCGGTGGACCATATCCCTCCGGCGAACCGGAGACCTTCGTCGACAACTTCGATCTCGTGGCGGTCGGCGAGGGCGAAGAGACGATTGTTTCGATCATGGAACATCTCGACGATCGACGATTCGAAGACATCGCGGGCGTGGTCTTCAAGCGAGACGGCGAGATCGTGCGGGGCCAGGCGAAGCTGCGCACCAAAGACATGTCACATCTTCCACTGCCCTATCGAGGCGACGTGCCCAACGACCAGTACATCAGCTACTGGCGCAAGCATTGGAAGGACGCGACGACGCCGCTGATGTCGACGAGGGGCTGCCCCTTTCGGTGTGACTTCTGCCACAAGTCGGTGTTCGGTGATCTCTTCAGCGCGCGCCCGGTCGAATCCGTCGTGGCCGAGATGCGCGAGATCGCGGCCCTCGGGTACGACCACATCTGGATGTCGGACGACCTATTCACGTTGAACTACAAGCGCACCTTCGAGCTGGCCACGGCGATCGAGGCGGCCCACCTTCCGCTCACGTGGGAATGCCTGAGCCGCGTTACGCACGTGGACCAGGCGCTGTTCGAGCAGATGCAGCGCGCCGGCTGCAAGCGCATCTTCTTCGGCATCGAGTCAGGCGACGAGAACGTCCTGAAAGAGATGAAGAAGGGGATCACCCCGGATCAAGCGCGCGCCGCCGTCGAGGCGTGCGTCGCCGCGGGCATCAAGGCTGCCGGCTTCTTCATGGTCGGATACCTGGGCGAGACGACCGAGTCGCTGATTCGCAGCATCAACTTCTCGAGCAGCCTTCCACTCGACTACGTGAGCTACACGATCGCCTATCCCCTGCCCGGAACCGGTTTCTACGAGCGCGTGCGCGAGCGCCGGCAGCGCGGGGAGTGGCACAAGGTCAGGCACAACCGCCTGCTCTTCAACACCGACTTCTCGGAGCACAAGCTGCGCGTTGCGATCATGAAGGGCGCCATCCAGCACCGGCTGAACCGGATGCACATGCGGCCCGCGGCCAGAGCGTTTCAGCTCGCCACCGACCCGGTGCTACGCGTCCTTCGCTAGCGGCCTGGCTCGGCGCCGCTCTGGCGCTGGCCGCCTGCGGCGGTCAAGCGTCCACCGCACCGCCGGCCGCCTCCTACCCGGCAACCGGGGTGGTCCTCCTGTCCTTACAGGACGGCAGCCGCGTGGCAGCCCGGACAGTGGGGTCCGACCCGGTTGCGGTGATCGTGTCCGACGACGGCCGCACCGCGTACGTCGCGGACAGCGCTCCAGGCGACGTCTACGCAGTCGGCGTGCCACGGCTCACGACGATATGGAAAAGCCACGTAGGCGGCGCGCCATTCGGTTTGCTGCTCCATGACGGCCATCTCTATGTCAGCCTGTTCTCGGGCGCGGCCGTCGACGACCTCGATCCTGCCAGCGGGAAACTCCTCGCGAAGCACCCCGTACCGCAGGGCCCGGCCGTTCTGGCCGTCGATTCCACCGGCCGCGTGGTGGTGGCCGGGACGACGGGGCAGGTCGACCGGCTGGATGGCACGGCGACCTCCGCGGGCAACGGCTTCGGGATCGCGCTGGCGGGGGGCACCCTGTGGACGGCGGACTACGAGCGGGCGGAGCTTGTCCCCGCAGGCAGCGCCAATCGAGTTGGCCTGCCGCTGCCGGTGTTCCCCTTCTGGCTTGCCCCGGGCGCGAACGGCAGCCTGCTGATCGCAGCCGAAGGGCCGACCGAAGACACTGACCAGGGCGGCGTGTTTTCCTACGACGCGATGACCAACACCTTCCGCACGCTGGCCCGGCCGCGCGACCCGGACCAGGTGTTGGAGTTCGGTTCCACGATCCTGGTCGCGGCCCACGGGGACCGCGAGGTCCTGGCCATTGCAGCCGGCGGCACCAACACGTGGGCAGCCGGAGCAGCGGCCGTGGGAATTGCACTCGACCCCGTCCAGAACCTGCTGGCGGTCGTCGTCAACGCGCATGAGTAATTTCCTGCAGGAGGCTTGGCCGAGCCTTTTCCGGGTGGCGGGCGGACTCTACTGGCTCTACTTCGCGAGCCAGAAATGGCAGGGCGTCGGGTGGATGCGCTCCCTGATCAGCGCCAGCGCCGATGCCAACCCGATTCCCGGGCTGCATGAGTTCCTGAGCGGGGTGGTGGTCCCGAACTGGTTCCCCTTCGCGCTGGCCCAAGCGGTGGGAGAGACGCTGGCCGCGGTTCTCCTGATCGTCGGGCTGGCTTCACGATGGGCGGGCATCCTGGGATTCGTTTTGGCGGCCAACCTCGCCTTGACGGTTGCCTTCGCCGTCAATGACGACGGCTTTCGGTGGCTTTACTACCTGGCGGTCCTCGTCAACGGACAGATCATCTTCTCCGGCCCCGGCCCGTACGCGCTCTCACGTTTCAGTTGGGTTCCCACCTTCCTGCGCTGACGGCCGCCGTTCTTGCTGCCCTCGTGTGCGGGTGCAGCGGGTCCAGCGCGGCACTGCCTGCAGCGACACCGCCGGCGGCGGCGGGATGCCGGCCTGGGCCACCCGAGGCGGGTGTCCACAATCCGGACCGTCTCCAGGTGCTCGACCCCTGCCGGCACGCCGCCGGCATCGTGGTCGACGTCGCCCATGAGGACGATGGCGACTACCACCTGTGGTTCACGCCGGACCCGGCCTACATCCAGCTGATGAACTCAGAGAACCACTTCCAGGCGCGACCGGCAATGCTTGCCGAGATCACGCCAGACTGCCCGGCTGCGAGCAACCCGGCAGACGCGCATGCCGCATCGCTCTGCCCCAGGACCAGGCTGCCCATACCCAGGATCGGCGATCGCATCTCGATCGACGGCCCGTGGGTCCTCGACACCGACCACGGCTGGCGTGAGATTCATCCCGTCGACTCGATCCAGATAGGCTAGACCCGTGGGATCACAGATCCGTCGAGGCTCCGGCCGATGTCTCTAGACGCCGAGGGTTACGGGTTTCCCGAGCATCAGCGAACGCTGGGGCGGCTGGTGGAGGACATCAGGGTCCTTTCGCCGGCGGGGATTGAACGGGTGGCTCAGGGCTGGGACCGGCACGTGGCTCTCGGCGGCCAGCAGAAGATGCATGACGCAGAGAAGGCCGCCCTGCACGCGATCGAGCAGGCGAATCAGGGCATGGCCTGGGCCGAGGTGCGCAAGAACCTGTTCGGATTGACGGAGTCGGGCGCCGCGCTCGTCTCGTGGAAGGCCGAGCACGGGGACGTTGGCCACAAGGCGGAAGACGCGGCTTTCATGGCCGCCCTGGGACTGGTCGCGAGCAACCTGATCAGCAAAGAACAGGCCGCGATTCTCGTGCGTCCGCTGGCGGAGGCGCTGCCGTGGCTCCTGCCCGAGGAATCCCAACCCGAGCAGGCGAACGGCCGCTAGGCGTTAGCCGCGGGCACCAGCTCGGACAGGTCCGAATCCGGGTCGCCAAGAACCGCTTCCTTGACCTTTTGCCTGTTCTCGATGAGCTTGCCGCCCACCTCGTTCGTCTTCGAGTCGTTCATGGACAGCACCGCCTCGATCAACCCGCTCCGCAGGTAGAAGACGGAGAAGTTCAGGGCGGCCGTGTCGCCGCGCCATACAGCCTTGTGGTCGCCCGACGCATGACCGCGATACTCGAGGTTGACGTCGTACTGATCGGACCAGAAGTAAGGCAGCTTCTTGTACGGGGTCCAGGCCTCCGCGACCGACGCGGCGATCCCGCGACCCTGGCCCTTGGCCACCTCCCAGTGCTCGACTCGAATGGCCCGTCCCAGGACTGGGTGGCGATGCAGCGCGATGTCTCCGCCGACATAGACTCCGTCCACCGCCCTGAGCCCTTCGTCCACAGCCACGCCGCCGCCCTCGATCGGCAGGCCCAATTCCCTCGGCAGCTGGAGGTTCGGGTCGATGCCGATGGCGACGAGAACCAGGTCAACCTCTTCGCGGCGCCCGTCCGAAAGGGTGACGCCTGTTACTCGGTCACCGCTCCTGTGCCACTCGCGAACCGTCGTCCCGAGGCGCACGTCGACGCCCTTGGACCGGTGGATGCCGGCATAGATCTCGCCCACGGCGGTGCCGAGCGCACGCATCAGGGGCACTGGTGACGCCTCGACCATGAGCACTGCCTTGCCGAGGTGGCGCGCCGACGCTGCCGCCTCGGCTCCGATGAAGCCGGCGCCGATCAGCAGCAGCCGGTCGGCGCTCCGCAACGCCTCGCGGATGGCCAGGCTGTCTCGCAGCGATCGCAACGTGTACAGGTTTTCGGCTTTTGGGGCCTCGTCCAGCTGCCGGGGTGTTCCTCCGAGCCCGAGCACGAGAGTGTCGAAACCGATCTCGCCGCCGCCGGCCAGAACCAGGCGGCGCTCGGAAAGCGAGCCGCCCATGACGCGCTGCCCCAACCGGAGCTCGATCTTCTCTCTCGCATAGTCGCCCTCCTCGTGGAGGAAGACTTTGGCCACCTCGATCTCTCCGCGAAGCAATTCCTTGGACAGATACGGACGGTCATACGGCCGGTCATCGTCCGCGCTGACGATGGCCACGTCTCCCGCAAAGCCGCGCTTGCGCAGGGCAAACGCCGCCGCATCGCCGGTGCTCCCGCCGCCCACGATGACCACGCGAGGCATCACCGCACCTCGGATTCCGTGCCTGCTTTCAGGCGGGGCGGTGCATCCAGCCGTGCGGGTCTGGCGCCACACCTCGCTGGATGTCGACCAGGGCCTGCCGCAAGCGCATGCTCACCTCACCCGGTCCGCCGTCACCGACGGTCCAGGATCCCCGCGCCGATTTGACCGCGCCGACGGGCGTGATCACAGCGGCGGTACCGCACGCGAAGACCTCGGTGAGCGTGCCGTCCGCGCAGCCCGATCGCCACTCGTCAATGCTGATCCGTCCTTCCTCGGTTTCGTACCCCAGGTCGCGACCGAGCGTGAGAAGCGAGTCCCTCGTGATCCCCGGCAGGAGCGTGCCTGTCAAGGCAGGCGTCATCAACCGGGCCTTGGCGCCGCGCCCGTAGACAAAACACAGGTTCATGCCGCCCATCTCCTCCACCCACCGGTGTTCGGTCGCATCGAGCCAGACGACCTGGTCGCAACCCTGCCCGGCGGCGTGCGCCTGCGCCAACAGGCTGCCTGCATAGTTGCCGCCTGTCTTGGCGGCGCCGGTTCCACCCGGGGCGGCCCGGGTGAAGTCCTCCGAGAGCCAAACGGTCACGGGCTTCACCCCGCTCGGGAAGTACGAGCCCGACGGAGAGCCGATGAGCAGAAACGTCACCTCGGTCGACGGGTGGACGGAAAGGCTGACTTCGCTGGCGAACATGAACGGACGCAGGTAAAAGCTGTGCTCCGGCTGCGCCGGAACCCAGTCGCCATCCACGTGAATGAGCTGCTCGATCGCGTCGATGAAGGCACTCTCCGGAAATGGCGGCAGTGCCAGCCGCTCCGCGGAGCGCCGGAACCTCGCGGCATTCGCGTCCGGCCTGAACACGGCGACTCCGCCATCCTTCTGGCGGAACGCCTTCAGGCCCTCGAAAATACCCTGGGCGTAGTGCAGCATTGCGGTGCCGGGGTCCAGCGTCAAGGGCGAGTAAGGCACCAGCTTGCCGTCGTGCCAGCCAAGCGCCGGCGTCCACCTGGCCTGGACCATGTGCTCGCTGAAGATGCGCCCGAAACCGGGGTCGGCGAGCATACGGTCCCGGGCCTCCGCATCCAAACGGCCCCCGGCCACCTTCACCTCGAATCTCACCTCGGAGGTCCGCGTGCTCACGTTGGACAAAGCCTACGCCCCGCAGGTCCCGCGATGAGGCCGGGCCTTGCGACCCGGCCTCGCGAGAGGAAGGAAGGGGTTTGCCTAGGAGAGCAGAGACGCCGAGGCGACCGGTACGGCCACCACTGCGGGCTCGACCACGGGGAGCGTCCCCGCCACCAGCTCAAGCGGAGAGGCGAACGCCCGGAGGGCGATCCCCTTCGTCCTACGCCGCCTGTTCCGAGGTGGGGCCGGAATGGCCACCACCGGGTCGAGCATCTGTCGCAACTCGATGTGTAGGAGCCGGTCGAAATCGTTCATCAGTAGTAGAAACGCCTCCCACAAGCGAACTACCCGGAGTGCCCAAGAAAGTTGTGAGCGGGCCGCGGAGAGGCCGGCGAAGGGCTCCCGAGAGGAGCCTACGCCGCGCGCTGGGTGTGAGCAGCCGGCCGCTCGAGCGGAAGCGCTGTCTCATGGCTCCTACGGCTGGCCTCGAGCACGACTCCGCCGTCGCTGAGGTCGTGGGCCAGCTTCACCATCTTCAGGCGCAGCGGCCCCGGACCGAGGACCCTCGCCGCCATCAGGACAAACGGCCTGGCGATCACCGATCCGTTGGTTCGATAGAGGGTTCTGCGCGCGTGCATTGCGATTAGAGAACGCCGGCGGGTCCTGGAGTATTGGAACTGCGGTCGAAGCATGAACATCAAATCCCACCTTGAACAAATACGGTGAAAGCCAATAACGACTTGTGGTCGGGAGCCGCCCTGTGCGGCCGGCGCGAGCCCGTCGACCAGACAACGCCGCACCCGCGCTCGATACCGGCACGTACCGTTTTCTGGGGGGGTGTGGCGGCGCCGCAACACCTGGATTTCCTTGGGGAGTGACTGCACGTTCGTTCACCTGCAGCGCCTGCTCGAACCAAACCATCAGAATGGCTCGGTGCTCGCCAAGGTCCATTCCCTGCTGAGGCAGACCGAGCCGGTGCCGCGCTGGGCGCTGGTGTTCTGGACGCCGGCCGGGTGAGCGACGCACCGAAGGCCCGCGTCCTGATCGTCGAAGACCACCAGGTCGTGGCCGAAGGACTGGCGGCGCTGATCAGCGACCAGGAGGACATGACGGTCGTCGGCACTGCGGGCTCGGTTGCAGAGTCGCTCGTTCGAGCGGCGGAGCTCACGCCCGACATCGTCCTGATGGACTTCCGGCTCGGCGACGGCACCGGCGCCGATGCCGGGACTCAGATTCGCCAGATCCGTCCGGAGGTCAAGCTGATCTTTCTGACCAGAGAAGACGGCGACGCGGTCCGGTTCGCTGCCCTGGAGGCGGGCGCCAGCGCCTTCATCCACAAATCGCGCGCCGCGCAGGAGGTGGTCGAGGCCATCCGCGTGGTGGCCGGTGGCGGGACGCTGTTCACGCCTCGCGCGATCGCCACCCTGTTGAACAAGCGACGCGAGGTCGAAACCCAGCTCGAGCGGCTCACGCTGCGCGAGAAGGAGGTCCTCCGCCTCATGGCCGAGGGGATCTCCAGCCGCGACATCGCGGAAAAGCTCGGGATCAGCTACACCACGGTGCGCACGCACATCCGGAGCCTGGGCAGCAAGCTCGGCGTCCACTCCAAGCTCGAGGCGATCGTCAAGGCACGCGAGCTGGCGCTCGTCGAGTAGAGGCCGGTCGGGTCTGCTTTAGGCGCCCGAAACCTTGCGCCGGCCGGTCCGGCCGAGCAACCTGATGGCCGGGCGGTCCTCATCGTTCCAGCGGCGCACCGTCTTGCGCCGTCGCTTGTCCTCGTACAGATCGTTGTCCGCCTCCTGGTAAACGGTCTGCCAGTCCTGGCCCGGCCGCCACGCGGCGATCCCGATGCTGACCTCCACGGCCTCAGGCGACTTGGCGCTGAGCCCGACATGCTGCACTGCTCTGCGCAGCCGGACCGCCACCTCGCGAGCGCGGTCGACCTCGGTTTCCGGCATCGCCACGGCAAACTCGTCGCCGCCGACGCGCGCGCAGACGTCTGAGGCCCGTACCACGCGCTGGATCTGTTGCGCCACCAGCCTGAGCGCGCCGTCACCGGCGCGGTGGCCCTGGCGGTCATTGATCCGCTTCAGGTTGTCGAGGTCGATCATCATCAGCGACAGTCGCCTCCCATGGCGCTCGGCGAGAGCGACCTCACGCTCCATCACCCTCTCGAATTGACGGCGATTCGCCAGGCCGGTGAGGTGATCCGTGCGCGCCTCGCTCGCGAACTGGCGGGCGCGGTCCAGCGCGATCGCAACCTGGTCGGCCACAGCGGCCATGAACAGCAGGTCGCCCGCATTGAAAAGGCGGTCGGCCATCGTGGCCACCGTCATCATGC
This sequence comes from Candidatus Dormiibacterota bacterium, assembly GCA_036491755.1. Taxonomy (GTDB): domain Bacteria; phylum Chloroflexota; class Dormibacteria; order Dormibacterales; family Dormibacteraceae; genus DASXBJ01. Next base: position 20,810 of record DASXBJ010000058.1, on the reverse strand, counting down.
CGACAGCTCTGCCGCGCACGCGCAGCTGGGCGCGCAGGCCATTCCATTCTCTGGCTGAAATCCTGTCCACCTGCGACTCCGACCGGCCGACAACAGACGCCGAAGCCCTCACGTTCGGGCCCGCCTGCTGACTGAAACCGTCGACCTGGTCATCATCCAGCCCGACGGTGTGCATCAGCTTGTAGGTGGAGCGCTCACGCAGCCACACGGCCCCGGTGCTCAGGCGGAGCGCCGCGAGCGACTCGACCAGCGCGACCTCGGCAGTTTCGGCCACGTCGAGCGACCGGCCCATCGCCGTGACGATCGCAGCCAGGCCGTACATCTCGCTCTCTCGGGCTCGATGCTCCTCGTCGACGTGCTCGAGGTAGCCCCGCGCGACCGCGGTGGTCAGCCGCTCCGTGACATCCTCCAGACGGCTCTGCGCCAAAGAGAAGATCTCGTCGTAGCGCGGGCTGCCCTGCAGGGGCAGCGACACGAGCTCGATGGTCGCCCGCCGGTAGACGGCGAGGACGTCGAACAGGGACTCCAACGGCACGCCCTGGGCCGCGCGCAGGCGACCGTTGTCTCTGGCGCGTTGCTCGAACAGGGACCACGGCATCTCGACATCGGATCGCAGCGAACCGAGCAGCATCTCGATGAAGCCCGCGGACGTCTCGATGAGGTCCTCGCCGGTCTGTTCGCTGAGGAGGACGAGCTCTGGGGCGCGGGCGCGAACGACTTCCAGAGTCTTTCGCCCGCTTTCCCTGGTGTCGGCCGCCAGCCCGCTGGCGATGGCGCCGAGCATATCGCCCGAATAACCACCCGTGGACGCCGCTCCTGGATTCATCCCACATGGAGAACGTCGCCGGTCCCGCCGCCACTTGATGCAAATGGCCTACTGCAAGTGAGTTAGTGAAAATCCGCGCAACCGTACGGCGACCCGGATGGGGTCGGGCGGACAAAGTATTGGCAGGGTGGCGAGCACCGCCATCACTACGCGGGGGGGAAACACCAAACCATGGCAGAATCGGTCTCCGAGTCAGTCGCCGCCGGCGCCGTAAGTGACCCGGCCAACGCATACCAGGCCGGCAACGAAGCAGATTTCGAACGGCTCTACCAGGCTTCCTACGGCAAGATCCTCGGCACGCTGACCGCGATGCTCGGCGATCGAGCTGCAGCTGAAGACTGCGCCCAGGACGCTTTCGAGCGCGCCTACAAGAAGTGGCCTGCCTGGCAGCCGATTGCCCCGGCCGAAGCCTGGGTGCACCGGATCGCGATCAACGCGGCCGTCTCGTACCAGCGCAAGATGCGCCTGCGCGAGGTCGGCGAGGTGATCCGCCGCATCGGCCGCCCCGGACTGGCGCCCGATCCGCAGGAGCTGGCCGAACACCGCGACCTCGCGGCCGCGCTCGCCAAGCTGCCGCCGAAGCAGGCTGCGGCGATCGTCCTTCGGCACTACCACGGCTACACGAACCGCGCGATCGCCCAGGCGCTCGGCATCCCGGAGCGCACGGTCGCTTCCAGGCTGGCGGTCGCCAAGGAGCGGCTGCGCGTGATGCTCAAGAGCTCGTACGGCCCGGAAGCGGGGATGGACGAGCCGGTCATGGCCGAGCCCAGGCTGGTTGCAGCGACCGACTGACCCGTTTGATTCCTGGGGGGAGCTCGCGGCTGAGCTCCCCCTCCCCTGATCTCTCTCCTCTCATTCGAACCCTTTGATTCGCCCGCCCTTCGACGGACACGACGTGGAGGGCCGGGAGAAGCGGAGACCGCAAGCTCGTCGAGGCTGATGCTGATCCAGTCAGACGGAAAGCCCAGTGCGAGAGAACCCGAGACCCCAACCCCAAGGCAGCGTCATAGCGCCCTCGAAGGTCGCGAAGAGCAGTCCTGTGCTCTGGCCGCTGAGCCGGTGTGCCGACGGCGGCTGAGACTGCCAACGGGAGGTCGGCTCGTCAGCGTTTGCGGGTGACCCGGCTCGCGACCAGGTAAAAGGCGCCCAACAGCACGAGCACCTGGAGGAACAGCTCGAGCTGACCTGGCTGGTGGCCCCCCTTGCTCCAGCCGACCAGCCGGGCGACCAGAAACGCAAGTGTCAGGCCGCCGACGACGACGCCTCTCAGCACGGGCCGAGGCATTCAGCTCAGGTGCTCTGAGGACGCCTCGAGCCGGCGAGGATGCGCGCGACCGCGGTCAGGCGACGTCGGATCGGGCTCCACAGCAAGGGACCGCGGCCTTCACCTCGACGCTCGTAGCGCGGTGCATTCGACTCGGCGCACAGCCTGCAGCCGCATCCGTGACCTGTGTCGGGAAGCCGCCGCCCGTGCTTGTCGAATCGTGCTTGCATCGACCCCCGCGCGGGTTACCTGCCTACGGTCCCCGGCATGTAGTACGCCGGCTGGCCCTTGACGGTCATGTTGATCAGGCCGGGGGGCTCGGAATACCACTCGTTGGGCATCCCCATCGAGTCCAAAGCCGTCTGCATGAACCGGTGCCAGATCGGCGCCGCGATGAAGTAGCTGTCCGAGTTCAGAGTCATCTTGTTGCGCCAGTCGGCGTTGCCGCCCCAGACGGCTGCCACCAGGTGCGGCGTGTAGCCAACCGTCCAAGCGTCGGCGAAGGAGTCAGAGGTTCCCGTCTTCACGCCCACCGTGCGCCCGGGCAGCGTGAGGAGAGAGTTGTGCCCGAAGATCATCGCTCGGTTGTTGTCGTTGGACATGATCGCCTCCATGATGAAAGCCACTCGCGGGTCGAGGACCTGCTTGGCGCCTGCATTCACCTGGTGGGCGTAAACGAGGTTGCCGGACCGCGTTACGAGGTTGATCGCGTAGGGCGGGCGGAGGATGCCCTGTGTCGCGAGCACGGAGGCGCCGGTCGCCATCTGCAAGGGCGTCTCGCCGTAACCGCCGAGGGTCAGCGAGGGTCCGTAGGTGTTCAGCGGGTCGTCGGTTGTGTAGATCGGGTTGCCGCTGGCGTCATAGCGCAGCTGGTACGGCGGCGCCCCAAATGTGCGAGCCAGCGAAACGACGTTGCTGACGCCTACCCCCAGCTCCACCTTGACCGCGGGGATGTTGAGCGAATTGCCCATGCACACCTGCAGCTGGCAGGTGCCGTGAAACCTCCCGTCATAGTTCTGCGGCTTGTAGACCTCGGTTGTGCCAGGGGCGCGGTAGGCGAAAGGAGCGTCCTGGATGGGGGTGGTCATGGTGAAGGTGCCGCTGGCGATCCCCTCGGTGTAGGTGAAGATCTTCATCGAGGAGCCCGGGTTGCGCGGCGGCCAGACCGCCAGGTTGTACTGGCCACCGTCCGCGTTCGGGTTGGCCGAGCCGACCATCGACACGATGCCGCCTGTGGTCGGGTCCAGGGCCACCAGCGCGCCTTGCGTCACCCGACGGTAGGCCAGCGAGGCGATGGTGTCGGTCACGGCGCTCTGAGCGAGCTGCTGCACGGTGTAGTTCAACGTGGTCACCACGCGCAGGCCGCCGCTGTAGGTCGCATCGGAGCCGAACTGGGACACCAGCTGCCCGGTGACGTACCGCACGAAGTCAGCCGCGACCCGAGTGTTGGCCGGCGTGAACATGTGCCCGGGCGCGGAGATGTCCTCGGCGTAGGCTCGGGCCGCATCCTGCGCGGTGATCTTGTTGTCTCGCAGCATTGCGTCCAGAACGGCCTTCTGGCGCGTCTTCGCGGTGCTCCAGTTGATGAGAGGGTTGTAGAGCGTCGGCCCGCGGATGATCCCGGCGAGCATCGCTGCCTGGGCCAGGTCCAGGTCCTTGGTCTGCTTGTGGAAATAGATCTGCGCGGCAGCCTTGGACCCCCACGCCGTGTTGCCAAAGAAGACGCTGTTCAGGTACCACTCGAGGATCTGCGTCTTCGTGTACTTGCGCTCGATCTCGAAAGCAAGCAGTGCTTCCCGGATCTTGCGGTCGAGAGTGGTCTCGTTGCCGACCAACCGGATCTTGACGAGCTGCTGGGTGAGCGTGGACGCGCCCTCAACCGAGGAGTGCGCCCGCCAGTCGATCAGGGACGCCCGCGCGACGCCCTGAGGGTCGACGCCGGGTTCGTTGTAGAAGTTGCGGTCCTCGATCGATATGACCGCGGCCGGCAGCAGCGTGCCCATGTCGGTCAGAGGCTCGGAGTAGTGCATGTAGCCCGGCGGATGCAGGTCGGCAAGAAGGGTCTGCCCGTCCGCTGCGTATATCAGCGTGTCCTCGGGCACCGTCGAAGTCACCTGGCTGGGGTCGGGCAGCTTGTCGGCAAATGCGACGTAACCCGGTGAGGTGATTAGCAGGCTCGGCACGGCGACCGCGAGCAACACGAATAGGCGAACCATCCAGCCGGCGGGCCGGGCGAGGCGGCCCTTCCGCAACTCGCGCGGCGCGCTCGCGCGCCGCCGCATCCCGTTGGTTCTACGAGGCCAGACGATCTGATCGCTGTTGCGAGCCATCTTCTTCCTCACCTTCTGAATCTCGTGCTGCATCGGACTTGGCGGGCAGCATCGGGCCGTACCAGCCCAGTGACTGCGCGCTCAACAGGGCTTTGATGTCGATCAGTGTTCCGGAGGCCTCCGCAGCCTCGCGGAGACGCTCGGCGGCGCGCGCCTGGCGCACAGCCTCGGCGGCCCTGACCGTCAGACCATTGACGGCCGGGGCGCCTGCTGCCGTGTACCAGGCCTGAGCCGCGAATTGGAGGTGCTCGGCCCTCTCGCGAAGCGACTCGAGGCCCGCTCGCGCTCCGGCTCGACCGGCATGCACGGTTGCGGCAGGCATCGACGGGCGGCCTGGCCCCGAAGCGTCGCGGACCGCCATCGACAGCCGGACCAGCCCGGCCAAGGTGGCCGCCCCGGCCACCGCCAAACCTGCCGCGGCGCGACGGTTGAGGTCGTCAACCGCATGAGGCATGGCGTGTGCCCGCGCCGGCGCGAGCTCCAGGACCGGCAGCTCCATCCACTCCTTGAGGCGGACTCGTGGCTGCCACTGCCGGTTCTGCCGGTGGGAGCGGAGGAGGACCAGGGCGAGGATGTCGGCCCCGGCCAGGATGACGAACCAGTCCGCGATCGCGAACTTGTTGGCGCCGATCGAGCCGGCAACGCCTCCGACAAGGCCCGCCACCATCGTGTTGATCACCTGGTCGACGCCCCAAACGGCTGAAGCGGTCAGCTCGCGGGCGTTCGGATCAGCCACGTTGATCACGCCGGCGACGCACACGGTGATGAACGCGATCCACAGACCGACTTCGACCGGTCTCGGGATGGCTCGACGGACCGATGGAACGAAGGTCGAGGCGACAAGACCGGTGAAGAGAGCGATCAAGAATTGCAGTAACAGAGGCACTTCCACGCCCAAGAAAACGCGGCCCTACCCCCAAGTATTGGGAGGCTCTTGAGACGCTCATCTCAACATTTTTTAAGACGACCTGTCGACATTGGCCAGCTGGCGCGTTGTCTGGTTGGTGCGACCGCTGACCCGCTCAGCGGCCGCACCTTTCATCAGGGGGTGAGCATGGCTGTCCTTCTCATCGTGATGGTCGCGGTCATCGGCCTTTCCGTCCGGGCCGGCATCTATGGCCGGCGCTGGAACATGGCCGACTCGGAGACGACCGATGACTCGGGCTTCTTCGACACATGCGCTCGCAGCTTTGTCCTTGTCCTCCTTTCGCTGCTGGGCCTCCTGGCCCTGGGGATGATGTACGGCAACGTACTCGGCGTGGCTCACGCCGGCCCGTAGGTATTCCTCCTTATCTCGGTATCGGCCCGCTCGCGGGCGTTTTCAAAATAGAAGCAGCCCTCTGCCCCGGGCTGCTTCGTCTTTCCCCTGGGCAATCCAAATCCAAGGACTGACCGATTGACTGCATATCGACCGGGGCCCTCGACAGCCTTCGCCGGCGACGTCAACCGCCTGGCCCTTGACCTGGCTTGGAGCCTGTGGTCCGAGCTCGGCGTCGCGGGCGGACGGCGAAGACATGACTGGCAGGCCGTCGACCTCGAACCTCTGATCGTCTTCACGTCCTGGCTGGGATCCGACAACCGGCTGCGAGCTTCGGCCATCGAGTGGTCAATCGCCAATGCGCGATTCGCATCCACCTTCCGCCTGCGCCACTTCGCCGAGGGAGCGAGCCCTGCGATGCATTCGGCTTTTGGAAGGTTTGCCGCCACCGTGCGTGCGCACGCACGGGCCCCCTGGCCAGGCCAGGGTGAGCCGCTTGGCATGCTTCGACGCCAAGAGGTGGTCGTACCGGACCTGCGACGACCGTCCCTGATTCAGCTCCGGTTGCGGGCTCTGGTCGGCGTATCAGCGAGAGCAGAGATCTTGAAGAAGATGATTGCGGAGCCTGACCGTCCGCAGTCCGCCTCGGTGCTCGCCGAGGACGCCGGCTATGGCAAGGGCAGCCTGGCCCAGGCGCTGGAGATGTTGACCATGACGGGACTCGTCCTGGTCCAGCCCTCGGCCAACAGGCTTCATTACCGGCTGGCCCGGCCGGCCGACCTGGCCCAGGCGCTCCAGTGGTTGCCCTCGACCTATCCCGACTGGTGGCCGATCTTCAAGATCACCGAGGCGCTGTGCGACTTCGCGCGGTCGGATTCGGGCGCTTCCGACAAGGCGGCCGCGGCCGAACAGCTGCGCAGGCGAATCGACGGCGACCTCCGTCGCCTCGGCATCACGCACCAGGTGCCCATCGGGCAGGGACCGGCGGCCGCGGCGGAGCTCGAGCACTGGGCGGTGATGTTTCTCACCGAGCAGGCCGGCCGGGCACCAGGCGTCGGGGCCGCTCCCTTGGAAGTCTCGTACCGGGTCCATCATCTGTCTTTTGGCGGGTGGCTCGGGACGACGGTCAGGGGCACCAGGGAACCCGTGGCGCTCGAGGTGGACGGCCAGGCGCAGGTGGACGAGCGCGCCGGCGCGGCCAGGCTGGCGCACGTGATGTTCATGGATGCCCTCGACAAGCCGACCAGGAAGCAGTCCAATGGAGGGCTCATCCATGCGATCAGCCGGGAGTTCGCCCAGGAGCTCCTCCAGCCGATCCGGGCCGGCCAGGAGGCTACGTTCACGGCCGAATTCGTCCGCCGCTGGTACGAGAACCGGCACCATCGGTTCGGCGCCACCGCCTGACGGCTACCACAACGGCATGAGCTCGCCCGGCTAAGGCGGGCGGATCGCTCAGGTTGCATGACCTGATGCGCCGGAAGAGCCTGATTTGTTCGCTTTTCAGGCCAATTGACAACAGTTGAAGCTAATTAACCCACCCGCAGGAGGCATGCTGCCATGCCGCGGGTAGCTTCCCCCAAGACATTCGCCCCTCTCCAGGTGGGGGCGCGCCTATTTGGGGGGTTTATTTGCAGTCACTACGCAGGTTCCTTGTTCGTTTCGAAGCCCGGCATCTGATCTATGGCGCTTTGGCGCTGGCCACCGTGTCCAACCAGTTGAGCATCGCCGGGCTTGCCGCGGCACCCGAGGTCGCTCCGCCCGCCGCGCAGCACTCCGGCTCAGCCGCGGCGGTCTGCCCGGCGGCGCAGTCCGACTCGTGCAGCGCCTCGGCCGATCCGGCGGTCGACGCGCCTCCCCAGCTCAGCCTGCCTGCGGGCGCCTCCCAGTGCCCCTCTTCAGGACCGGGCGCGGCATGCTCGACAGTCGGCGTAGCGCCACAGGCCGGCCTGGCTTCGCTCCCCGACGGCAAGGAGGCATGCGGAGCGTCGGTTGGGCAGCCATTGCTGGATACCCCGGCCGCGTGCAGCGACGCCGTGCTCCCGGTGATCGTCGGTGGCGGTCTGGGCACGTCGGCCGCGTCGCCATTGGTCTCCCCGAGCGTACCCGTCGCTTCGCTGCAAATTTCGGGGAGCGCTCAGCGCCTCCAGCTCAGCGCCTCACCGACCACCCTGCGCCCCGGGCAGAGCTCGCTGTTGACGGCGACCGCCAACGCCGGCCTTTCCGGGATCAACTCGGCGATCGAGATCTTCGACCAGACCACGGGCAGCCTGCTGGCCGCCTGCGCGCAGGCCAGCCAGTGCCTCGTGGCGTACCAGGCCCCCGCCGGCGCTCACACCTTTGCCGCCTTCCTCACGCCACCAACCCAGAGCATCCCCCAAACGAACCAGGTGGTCATTTCCAACCCCGTCACGGTCGGCTGGCTGGACAGCCACATCAGCGCCAGCGACGTGATCGTCGGGGCCGGGAGGCAGGTGACCGTCACGGCAACGTCGACGCTGGACGTCGCCACGTCCGGCCGGTGGCTGGAGATCTATGACCTGACCGCCAAGGCCAAGCTCACCTATTGCAGCCGCGGCACGGCATGCACGGTGACCGTCAAGCAGCCGGCGGGCGGCGTGCACGAGATCGTCGGCTATGTGACGGGACAGCCCGAGGCCGTCTCGGCGCCAATCTACGTGACATGGCTTGGCGTCTCCCTCGCCGCCAACACGACGTCCCAGAAGACCGCGGGGTACGTGTACCTCACTGCGACCGCCAACGCGGACCTCACCAACACCCCCTGGGCCATGGCCATCTACGACGACCAGGGACGGCTGGTTGACCACGCTTGCAAGACGGGTGCCACCTGCAGCGTTCATACGTGGGTCAACGGCGGCGGGACAGTACCGACCTACACCGCTGCGATCGGCGCCCTTCCCCCGACCGGCAGCCCGGGCGCGCCCGGAGCGGTGCTTCCGAAGCCGGGCGGCACCCAGCTGGTCGACGTCCAGGCGCACACTGCCGCGGTGCGGCCGGCCCGAACGCTTTGGGGAGTTGACTCCTGCAAATCATTCACAGCCGACTCCGCAGGCGCCAGCGGGCTCTATCCCCAGGTGCTCGCCACATACGGCAAGCCTGATTTCTGGGGACGCTACCTGACCGACACGGTTTGCCCGGGCATCAGCGCGACGGAGACCGCGGCGGCCGCCCACAACCACATGGGAATCCTCCCCATCTACAACGACTACGACTGCTCGGCCGTGGTCGGATATGCGGCCGGCAAGGGCTACGCCGACGCGGCCACGGCCGCCGCCAAAGGCCTCGGCATTCCCACCGGACGCGCGCTGGCGATCGACATTGAGCCTCCCGGCGCCGCCTGCCCCGGGGCCGCCGGCGTCGACTCGGGTTTCATCGAAGGCTGGTACGACGGTGTCATGGCCGCCCGCTACGTGCCTGCCTACTACGGCAACGGCACGGCGGGGAGCGAGTTCGCATCGGCGTGGTGCACGATCGTCGCACTCGTGCCTGAGGTCGCACGCGACTCCTACCTCTGGTCCTTCGAGCCATCGCTTTTGGGCAGCTACACCAAAGCCACCGCTCCCGACTTCGCGCCTCAGCAGACGGGATGCGCCGGCAATATGGCCGCCTGGCAATACGAGCTCAGCGCCGGCTCGGACCCCGACGTAGACACCGACGAGGCGATGTCCGGGCTGCCGCTCTGGTATCCCTCATAGCCCATCCGCTCGCCACCCGCCGGGCCATCGTCCTGGCTCGGCCGGGTGGCGCCCCCCCTCTGGGCGTTTTCATCTAGAGCCTCACTGGCTCTTTCCGGAAGCAAGAAGGGGGATCCAATGGAACACAGAGAGACCGAGATCGTCCGCGATCCGGTTACGGGCGCCGTCCGCGAGGAGAGGCACGTCACAGTCGACCCGACCGGTGATCCGCTCGCCGACCCGGTGGCGCCGGTCGCCGACTCCGCGGAGGTGGTGAGCAGCTTCAATCCGGCGCGCCGCGCAACTGAGGTGATCTACCTGGTCTCCGGAATCATCAACGGGTTGCTGCTGATCCGCATCGTGCTCAAGCTGCTCGGGGCAAATCCGTTGGCCGGCTTTGCGAGCTTCATCTATGGCGTCACTGACGTGTTCATGGCACCGTTTCGCAACCTGCTGCCCACCGTGGGCAGCGGTCAATCGCAGCTCGAGCTGTCGGCCGTGATCGCGATCATCGTTTACGCGCTGATCGGTTGGGTGATCGCGCGGATCGTGAACATCATGTATTCGCGAAGCGTCACCGTGGCGCGGAGCAGCCGTTCCAACAGGATGCGGCCAAAAGGCTACTGAAAAGCATCTCCTTCTCTTGGGGCGCGGGGTCGTTCGGGCCACCCCGCGCCTCTTTTGTTTGCCCGAGAGTGCTGCCTAGCCGGCGCGAAGGCCGGGGATGGCCGCCAGGTCCCTGATGTCCTGAGCCTGGCGGGTGATCCAGCGAGCGATGTCGTTGGTCCGCACCACCTCGCGCGCCGCCTCGTTCATGCGCCGCCGTTCCTCGACGCCCATCACGAGTCCCTCGTGCATCGCGTTGGCGGTGGCCTCGATGTCAAAAGGGTTGATGGAGAGGACGTGGCGGTGGAGCTCCTCATGAGCGCCTGCGTTCTCCGACAGCACGATCACCCCGTCTGAGCGGTTGATCAGGGCGCCCTCCTTGACCACCAGGTTCAAGCCGTCGTACACCGGGTTGACGAGCAGAACGTCGAAGTTGCGCAGTGCCGCCATCGCCTTGCGCACGTTTTCGCCGAACTCGAGCCGGATGGGCTGCCAACCATGGCCGCTGTACTGGGCGTTGATCCGCTGGACCACCTGCCTGACGCGGCGAACATATTGGCGGTAGGCGGCCACGTCTTGCCGCGACGGCTGCAGGAAGGCCCAGAACTGGACCTTGCCCTTCATCTCGGGGTGGTGGGCCAGCAGCTTCTCGTAGGCGAGGAAGCCACGCACGATGTTCTTCGATGGATCGGTCCGGTCGACGCGGACGATCAGGTGTTGTGGTCGCCACTCACGGAGCTTCCGCTCCTCGACCATCACGCCATGCGAGAAGGCAAGCCTTGTTGTCGACGCGACATCGATGGAGATCGGATAGTGGCGCGCGTAGACGATCCGCCCGTCGATCAGAACGGCGCGTTCTCGCTCGTCGACCGCAAGCCCGGCATTCTCCTCGCAGGTCATCAGGAAGTTGCGCACGTCGAGGCTCGACTGAAAGCCCACGATGTCGCAACCAAGCAAGCCCTGCAAGATCGCGTCGCGCATCTCCCTCGGGAGCACCTTCCAGTACTGGGGCGTCGGCCACGGGATGTGCAGGAAGTGCTGGATGATCGCCCCCGGCAGCTGGTCGCGCACCAATTTCGGCACGAGGTACAGCTGGTAGTCATGGACGAGGACGAGAGGCCGGTTCGGCAGACCCTTGCCCACCTCCACGACGCGTCGCGCCACCTGCTTGTTCACCTCGACATAACCGTTGGTCCAGGCGCGGTGGATGCGGCCGTTGATGATCGGCTGCTGTGCGAGGTCCCACAGGTAGTGCTGGATGAACCACAGGACGGGGTTGGAGATGACCGAGTAGTACTGGTCGTACTGCTCGGGGGTCGGGGTGACGTAGTGCAATCGCGCCTCGCTTCGAATGAGCGGCGCGTTCCAGGTGGTGCCGCGCTCGGCGATCAGCGTCCGCTCCGCCTCCGTCCGCGCGCACGCCACCCAGTCGGCCGCTGTGACCTCTGCCAGGGTCAAGAGGGCCGTGATGACGCCGCCGGCGCCGCGGCTGAACCCGCCCTCCGGGCGCGGATCATGGGGGGCGCGGTTGCTGACGACGATCGCCGAGCTGTGCGGCAGCGTCCGCATCACGTACCCCCGCATCGAGGTGCCGGGACGCCGCCTGTCCACGCTGTCTTGAAACGGGCTCTCGCTCGCCATCGCTACGTGGGGGTGGGTTGCGGCGAGCCCTGCGCAGGCGGCGGGCTCGGTGAGGGCGGGGGCGGCACCGGGGAAGGCGACGCAGACGGCACGGGCGATGGCACAGGGGAAGGTGCCGGCGAAGACGCCGGGGTTGGGCTGGGTGAGGGAGCCGGACTGTCGCTCGGCGATGCTGTCGGGCTGGCGGAGGGGCTGGCGGAGGGGCTCGGCGTGGAAGGAGGCTTCGGCGAGGCGCCGCAGGTGCCCTGCAGGAAGGGATCCTGCGTGTCAGGGCCGCAGCCTCGTACGATCCCGGGCGGCTGCGAGTACCAGTCGCGCATGTTGGACGGGAGGGCGTTGACGAAGCGCTTCATCGTGGTGAGACCCACGTTCTCGCCGTAGGCCCGGATCAAGCCACCCCCGCCGTTCGGTGCCGTGTTGCCGACCCAGACACCTATGACGATGTCGGGGTTGTAGGCCATGATCCAGGAGTCGGGAATACCCCCGCTGCCGTTGTCGCTGGTGCCCGTCTTGCTCGCCATCTGCCGGTTCCAGCCGAAGTGCCACTGGTTCTGATAGTTCTTGAGCACGTCGCTCATCAGGAACGCCTCGGCAGGAGTGAGGACGTTGGTCGCGCTGGTGTTGTGCTGGTAGATCGCGTGGCCGCTCGCGTCATCGACCTCGCGGATCACGCTGAGGTCGACACGCTGGCCCTGGTTGGCGAACGTCTGGTAGCCCTGAACGTGCTCGAACATGGTTATGTCGCTGCCGCCGATCGCCGTCGAAAGACCCGGATCGAGCTTGCTCTGGATCCCCATCTGGTGGGCGAGGCTGATTACGTTCTGGATCCCTTCCATCTGGCCAACCTGGACCGCCGGGATGTTGCGCGAATTCAGGATGGCGGTTCGGGCGCTGATGTCGCCCATGCCTCCGTTGTCGAAGTCGCGCGGCGTGTACCCGTTGAAGTTCGTGAGCCTGTCGTGGAGGACGGTGGCCCACGTGATCTTGTGGTCTCTCAGGGCGGCTTCGTACACATACGGCTTGAACGACGACCCGGGTTGCCTCGACGCCAGGACCACGTCGTACTGCCCGGCGATCGAGTCGTTGCCGTAGTCGGACGACCCCACCCACGCCAGAACCTCGCCCGTCCTCGGGTCTGCGGCAAGGAGGGCCGAGTTGTTCACGTTCATGCTGGAGAGGTCCTGCACGCCATTGGTCACCGCGCTCTGGGCGATCTGCTGCAGATCGACGTCAAGGGTCGTGTGCACGACCAGGCCGCCCTGCTGGATCGCCGCCGACCCGAACATCCTCTCCATGTCGGCGAGGACCTGGTCGACGAAGTGCGGGGCTTTGCTCTGCCGCGCGGTCGGCTGGATGTTGAGCTCGGATTTGATGTCCTCGGAGGTGGCCTTGGCCGCGTCGCTCGAGCTGAGGGCGCCCGTGCTGACCATGCCCTGGATGACGTACTTCTCACGCTCTCGCGCGAGGTCGTAATGGGTGACCGGGTCGTACGCTGTCGGCGCCTGGATCAGCCCGGCCAAGAACGCGGCTTGCGCGGGCGTCAGATCCTTGGCGTCCTTGGCGAAGTAGGTACGCGCGGCGGCCCCTATCCCGTAAGCCCCGTGCCCGAAGTAAACGCGGTCCATGTACATCGAGAGAATCTGGTCTTTCGTATACCGCTGCTGGAGCGTTTCCGCGAGGACAAGCTCCTGGACCTTGCGAGTCAATGATTTCTGAGGTGTGAGCAGCTGGATCTTCACGAGCTGCTGAGTGATCGTGCTGCCACCCTGGTTCAGGCCGCGCGACGTCACGTCGACCCAAAGGGCGCGCGCAGTCGACACGAGGTCGATGGCGCCGTGGGTGTAGAAGTTGCGGTCCTCGGCCGCCATCACGGCCTTCGGCGCATAGGGGCCCATCTGGTCGAGCGCGAGGTTGATGTGGTAGTGCCCTGCCGGGTTCCAGTCCTCGATCAGCTTCCCGTTGCGGTCGACCACGACAACGTCGCCGGCGGCCAGCACGTCCTGGCTGGGGTTGGGCAGGTCCTTGACCGCCCAGAGGACATAGAGCGTCGCCGAGATAAAGAGGACTCCGACGGCTGCAGCAAACCAGGCCTTCTTTGCCCACATCCACATGAGAGGACGGACAAAGAGCGCAGGCCGACCGTCAGCTCCCTCTGCTGGGGGAACCATCCCTTCGCGCTCCTCCTCCGAGCGCTCGACTGGCGCGGCGTCAGGCCGCTCGGAGCGCTTCGACAGAACAACGCGCACTTCCGGTGCCCTACTCGGAGGGCGGTTCGGCCCTGGGAGGAGCTCAAAGCCGGCTGCGAGCTCCGGCTAGCCGAACTCCACGGCGATGTAGCCGTACCCGTTGGAGACCACCCATGCGCTGGCCGCATAGTGGTAGGGCCCCAGGATGTTCGCCCTGTGCTCGGCGCTGGCCATGAACATCGAGTTCAGCTGGGAGTCGTTGATGCCCAGGGACCAATCTCCGACATTCTCGCCCGCCTGGCGGCCGAGCCCGCACGTGAGGTCGACGTTTGGTCCGTTGGTGTGGGAGATGGCGCCCTGGGCCGCCATGCGCTGCGCGTTGCTCACGGCGACCCTGTAGAGACAGGAGCTCCAATTCAGCGGTGGCAGCCCGGAGGCGGCGCGGTCCTGATTGATCATGGCCTGCTGGGTGCTGCCGATCACGAAGCTGGGAGGACGCGCGACGGGGGCTGCCGGCGCTGCTGCGGCGGGCGCCGCGGCGACGGGCGCGGCCACCGGAGGAGGAGGCGGCGGGGTGGGGCTCGGGCTCGGCATCAGGCGGCGGTGCTCGGGCCCGTTCAGCTCAGAGTCCACCACTGGGCTGGCGGCGACAACCGGAGTGCGGGCTGCGGCCAAAGTGCGCACGGTGGTTGGGCTGCGGCGAATGACGGCAGTGGTGCCCGCAACGAGCACCAGCACGAGTGCGACGGCCCCCAACCAGGAAAGAATTCGCATGACCGGCTGCCGAGTCTGACGGGATCAGCCCAGCCGACCTGCGCCATCTGGGTTAAAGCTTGTAAAAGAGACGGCGGCGAGGTAAAGAGGTTGGTTATTCGGGCAAGCGGCTCTTCAAGCGCTCGAAAGCCATGACAAGAAAAGTCTCGGCAATCCGCTCCCAACCCGCGGATTGGGACCACATGGCGGCCATGGCCCGCAGCGCGAGCTGCAGGGACTCGTACACCGCGAATCGCTGCAGGGTCGCGTCGGGCCGCAGCTCGAGATACCGACGAATAAAGGTCGCGCGCGTCTCTTCAGCGGCGACGGATTCCCTCCAGTCCCTCGGGGTCGAGGGCACGGTGTAGGCGCAGAACTTGCCGAGGTCGTAGCTCGTCTCGGCCATGGCGAAGTAGTCGAAGTCGATCAGCGTGAACTCGCCGTTGTGGTGGATGAACTGGTCGTACTTCAGGTCGCCGTGTGTCGGCAGGATCTGTTCGACCGCCGTCTTGCGCACGCGATCCCGCATGTGCGCAATCAGGTCGGTCAGAAGGAAGTGGCCGACGGGCAGGATGTACTTGAACTGTTCCGCCACCTGGTCCAGGCGCGCGATCTCGTTCTCGACGTTGATCACGCCTTCGATCTCGATTCGAGATTCGTGGATTACGGCCAGCGCCTCGGCGGCCACGTGGCCGAGCATCATGAACTCCGTGTTGGAGCGGCTGCCGCCGACTGGCTTGCCGCGAATCCGCTCCTCCAGCAGCAGGCCGAGGTGGTTGACGAAGCCGAGAGGTCGCGGCAGGTTCAGGAGGCCCGGATAGTCCTTCGAGGCCCGCCAGAGCTGCTCGACGACGCGGTATGTGCGCAACCCTCGATTGCCGGGCTGCACCTTGCCGTAGATGTCCAGCGCCTGCAATCCCTCCATCGTGTACCGGAGGATCGCGCCATTCTCCGGCATGTATCGAACCCGCTCGACGCCCATCCCCCGAGCGGCCGCCAGAGTCGCGGCCATATCGTCTTCGTCCAGGCCCATCAGCAGGCGCGCCATGCGAACCGGGTCGGCCGCCTCGGCCAAACCGGGCATGGCGGGGTCGTAGGGGTAGAACCAGTACGCGTGCTGGGACTCGGGGAAGAGCCGCGGGTAACCAATCCCGTCGATCGGGTCGCAATGCCTGTCGGCCACCTGGGCCGCCAGTCGCGAGCTGAGACGATCCCATGCGGCGGGGTTCAGAGCGCCCTTGGCGACCAGTCTGAGGCGGCGCTGGGCCTCGTCCTTATTGATGGCGATGTCGAAATTCGCCCAGTAAGAATCCGGTGGCTCGAGCCGAGACGAGCGGCGCTTGATTGCGCTCAGCTCCCAACCGGATCCGCCGAGAACCTCCTCGACGAATCCCGCCACGGACGACTTGTCCGTTGCCGCGCTCATGGTTACAAGAGTTGCTGTTTGCGTTGTCATGTCAAGGGATTGCCCTACTAGGGAACGCTGAGCGGGGCGTTCTGCGACATATCCCCGTGAAAAAAACGGGGTCCATGTCCAGGATGGCGGCGAGGCAATCGCTGTTTATCCACGTGGAGGTGACATTTGGAAGCGTTCGGCGATTACCTAGCAAGTCGGCCTGTGCTCGCGCGGCGCCTGGCCGTCAACGCGTTTGTCTTGATGGCGGGGGTTTTCCTCATGCTGGCGCGCACATCGCCCGCCCTGGCTGCGGACAACTCACACGGTCAGGGCAAAGCGCAAGACAGGACCACCGCGTCAGCGGTCGTGCAGCGCCAGGACAACCCGATGGCGAAGAGCGATCACCAGATCGGCGGCGATGGCAACGGCGAGGGCGACGGCAAGAAGAAGGCCGGAGGCTCCGGTGCGAGCGCAACAGTGGTCGCGCCGGTGAAGGCAGCCCCTGTCGCGGCTCTTCCACCGGTCAGCGCCCCTGAGCCGGTCAAGGCTCCACCCGCGGTCAGCGTCGCGACACCTGTCACCGCGCCGGCGACAGCGAGCGCGTCAGTCAGCGCCGACGTCAGCGTCAAAGCGAAGGGCAAGGACAACAGCAACACAGTCGCCACCGCACAACCCGTTGTGATCGCGGTTGTCAAAAGCGACAACGGCGCCAAGGCAAGCGGTTCCGCCAAGGTCCACGGCAATGGCGACGCCAAGGTCAGCACACCAGTGGCAGCGACTGTCTCCGTGAGCGCAAGCGACAACGCCAAGGTCCACGGCAACGGAGACATCAAGGCCGGCGCCCCGGTGGCTGCAACGGTCACCGTCAGCGGCAGCGACAATGCCAAGGTTCACGGCAACGGAGACATCAAGGCCGGCGCCTCGGCCGGCAACGGCGATAACAAGATGAAGGTCGTGAAGAAGATGATCGTCACTGCGGACGACGTCGACAGCGCAAGCACGGGCACGAGCACCGGCAACACCACGGGCAGCACCGTGACCACAGGCAGCACGGGCGCGGGCGTCACGTCGGACACATCGACCGGCACCAGCACCGGCAACACCACCGGCTCGACCGCGACGGGCGGCGTGAGCGGGGGCGGCACCTCCACCGGCAACAGCACCGGCAACACCACCGGCTCGACCGCGACGGGCGGCGGCACCGTGGGTGGCGGCGACACCTCTACCGGCAACAGCACCGGCAACACCACCGGCTCGACCGCGACAGGCGGCGTGAGCGGCGGCGGCACCTCGACCGGCAGCAGCACCGGCAACACCACCGGTTCCACCGCGACTGGCGGCGTGAGCGGCGGCGGCGACACCTCGACCGGCAACAGCACCGGCAACACCACCGGTTCCACCGCGACGGGCGGCGTGAGCGGCGGCGACACCTCGACCGGCAACAGCACCGGCAACACCACCGGCTCCACCGCGACGGGCGGCGTGAGCGGCGGCGGCACCTCGACCGGCACCAGCACCGGCAACACCACCGGCTCCACCGCGACGGGCGGCGGCACCGTGGGTGGCGGCGGCACGGTGAGTGGCGGCGGCACGGTGAGTGGCGGCGGCACAGTGAGTGGCGGCGGCACAGTGAGTGGCGGCGGCGGCACGACGACCGGCGGATCCGGCTCGGTCAGCGGCTCGAGCGCCACAGCGGGCGGTTCAGGCTCAGTCCTGGGCGCCACGGCAACCGCAGGCGGGGTCAGCCTCGCCAACACGGGCGCGCCCATCGCGGGCGGTGTCCTCGGGGCCATCATGGTCCTGCTGGGCGGCCTCGGCATCAGGCGCCGGCGACCGTAAGCGAAAGCACCCTGGACCGGGCTCGCACGGCGAGCCCGGTCTTCTTTTTTTGGCGCGGCCGCCCCGGCGGGTAGGACCACGGTTCGGCACGTTTCTTAGATGTGCCCGCCTCGCCGGAGGCCGGGCACGCCAGTTTCTGCAGATTCAGGGCCGGGTTCGGGAGCTCGGGACCCTGGTCACGAATACCTCACTTGTACGGTGACGTGCCCCACCCCCAGGCGATTTGATGTAGATCGGAAATTCTCGGCTTGGAGGGGCATGTGGAGCTAGCCGCGCTGCCGGTCGGCGGAGAGTTGGCGCTCGCCGCCGACCAAGCGCGCCCCCAGCCCGGCGGCGAGGGCGTCCACAGGTCCAAGCGACGCTCGGGCATCCGCATGCAGAAGGCGCACGACTCTGCCCACGCGGCCCTGGCCGCCGTGTCCTCATATCTCGATGCGGACGAGGATCTGCCGGCCTTCTTCCATCGCTTGAGCGAGGCGATCGCCAAGCAGGTCGGCGCCCGCAGGGTGGCTTTCTGGCAGCTCGGCACGTCGCGGACGCTCACGGCGCAGTCCGGCTCCTTCGGGTTCGCCGATCGCGATCTCATCGACCTGCGGATCGAGCTCGGAGCCGACCAGGAGGATGGCATTCTCGAGCGCGTCGTCTATCGCGACGAGCTCAACCTCGAGAGGGGCACCTCGATCGAGCTGGATGGCGTGTGGCGCGAGCACGGGCTGGACATCAAGAACTCGATAGCGGTGGCATGGCGAGCTGGGGAGCGCCGGATCGGCGCAGTCGCAGCATACGATTCGCGCCGCGGATTCTTCCCCACCGACGTGTGGGTTCTGCGTCTGGCGGCGATGGCGAGCGGCTTGGTCTGGCAGTACAAGGAAACCGAGGACGAGCTCGTGCAAACGGCGGTCCGCCTGGAGGAGACGGTTGCCGCGAGGCGCCGGCTGCTCAACAACGTGGCCGCCGGTGGCGACGAAGCCCGGCGCCGCTTCGCCAGCGCCTTGCACGACGACTCCCTGCAGCTCCTGACAGGCGCCGAGCTCCAGCTGGAACGCATCCGGGCCGAGGCCAACGGCGGTCAGCAGATGGTCCAGCTGGACCAGCTTCGGAGCACTCTGCAGAAGGTGGAGGACTCGCTGCGCCGCCTGCTCATGAACGTGAGCCCCGGGGAGCTCGAGCTGCATCGAGATCTGAGACAGGCGATCAGCGAGCGGCTCGAATCGATGCGGATCACCTCCGGGATCGAGACTCTGAGCGATCTGAATCTGCCGGCCGAGGTGCCGGAGGCGATCGAAGGGATCGTGCTGAGGAACATCTCGGAAGCCCTGACCAACGTCGAGAAGCACGCCCACGCGACGCGAGTGGTCGTCACCACGAAGGCCATGGATGGGGGCCTGCGGGTTCATGTCAGCGACGACGGCAAGGGCTTCGTGGTCGCCGAGTCTGAGCGCGCCCCCGGCCATCTCGGTCTTTTGTCGATGCGTGAGCGCGCGCAGCTGGCCGGTGGCTGGTGCCACATCACGAGCGAGCCGGGCGCCGGGGCACGAGTCGAGTTCTGGGTGCCCCAGAACCTGTGACGGAATCTTCGATCTAGAGCAAAAAACAGAGGAAGGAAAGGGAAGGAAGATGGCGAGCACAGTGGTCAAAGCGAAAGCGGAGCGCATCGGAGGCGCGGATTCTTTCGACACCAAAGCGGCGCTGACCGTCCTGGCTGCGGTCAAAAAGGGCGATTTCTCGGTGCGTATGCCGGCGACCGCCTCCGGTTCGGCGCGCCTGCTTGCCAACGCGATCAACGACGTCATCGAGTCGAACCAGCGCCTCGAGCGCGAGATCCGACGCCTCGGGCGGCGCGTCGGCAAAGAGGGGCAGGTCGACCGGACGGCGATGGGCGACGCCGGCCGGGCCTGGGACCCGACCCTGAAAGCGTTGAACGACATGGTCGAAGATCTCGTCCGGCCGAATAGAGAGATGGCCCGCGTCATCGGGGCGGTCGCCAACGGCGACCTGTCCGAAACCATGGCGCTCGAGATCCAGGGCCGGCGGCTGCAGGGCCAGTTCCTGGAAACGGCGAAGACGGTCAACACGATGGTCAACCAGCTGCGATCCTTCAGCTCCGAGGTCACCCGTGTGGCTCGCGAGGTGGGCACCGAGGGACGCCTCGGCGGCCAGGCCGACGTGAAGGGCGTGGGCGGGGTCTGGAAGGACCTCACCGACAACGTGAACCTGATGGCCGGCAACCTGACCGGCCAGGTCCGCAACATCGCCGAGGTCACGACCGCAGTCGCCAACGGCGACCTGTCCAAGAAGATCACAGTCGAGGTCCAGGGCGAGATCCTGGAGCTCAAAGACACCGTCAACACGATGGTGGACCAGCTCAACGCCTTCGCCGGTGAGGTGACGCGTGTCGCTCGCGAGGTGGGCACCGAGGGCAAGCTGGGCGGTCAGGCCCAGGTGAAGGGGGTGGGCGGGGTCTGGAAGGACCTCACCGACAACGTGAACTTCATGGCCAGCAACCTGACCAGCCAGGTCCGCAACATCGCCCAGGTCACCACCGCGGTGGCCGACGGCGACCTGAGCAAGAAGATCACGGTGGACGCCGAGGGCGAGGTCCTCGAGCTGAAGCAGACCGTGAACACGATGGTGGACCAGCTGTCCGCGTTCGCCGACGAGGTCACCCGGGTCGCCCGCGAGGTCGGCACCGAGGGCAAGCTCGGCGGCCAGGCCCGGGTGCCCGGGGTCGCAGGTACCTGGAAGGACCTGACCGACAGCGTGAACTTCATGGCCTCCAACCTGACCGACCAGGTCCGTGACATCGCCCGGGTCACCACCGCCGTCGCCACCGGCGACCTCTCGCAGAAGATCATGGTCGAGGTCCGCGGCGAGATCCTCGAGCTCAAGCGCACGGTCAACACGATGGTCGACCAGCTCGGCTCCTTCGCCGACGAGGTCACCCGCGTGGCCCGGGAGGTCGGCACCGAGGGGCGCCTTGGGGGCCAGGCCCGGGTCGAGGGCGTCTCCGGCACGTGGA
>DASXBJ010000057.1:0-34974 GCA_036491755.1 Candidatus Dormiibacterota bacterium | reverse complement strand
CCGGCGATCGAGACGTCCATGTCCTGGGCGGCGGCGCGAGCTTGCGCCAGGGCCGACTCGATTCCGTCGGTGACGAAGTGGAAAGTCGTTCCACCCTCCATGGGAAGCGGCTCCCGAGGGTGATGTGTGAGCACGAAGACGGGTACGTGATAAGGCGGGTCGGGGCCCCACCAGCCCGTCCACGACGGATCCCACGGCCCGCGGCCCGGGCCGAACATGTTGCGGCCCATGATGTAAGCCCCGAGGTTCGCGGTCACCTCGTCGAACACCAGCGAGTCCGCGGTTCGCGCGCCTGCCTGCTGGCCGTGTTGCTCGTTCCAACTGTCCGTCGCGAAGACCCACTCGTGCAGGCGCATGGCGCCCTCGCCAAGCGGGTTCTCGAGGGTCTGGTTTGGACCGGCGACGAAACCGTCGAGGGACATCGTGATCTGACACTTGACCTGGCCCATCGTCTTTAAGGACTGGTCGCGGGGCGTGATCTCATCGGTCGATTATCAATGGGTGCACCGGATGAGTGCGTTCGCGGGCAAGTCCAGGTATCGGACGACGCGTCGCAGCGTGAGCTGAGCCGGCCGGTTACGCCTGCTTCGGACCGCCCCCGTTCTTCGGCTGCCAGGGCTGGTGCGCCGACAGTGCGAGGAGCCACCTTCCATCCGCGCGGATATAGGTGGAGGCGATGCTGCTTTGGTAAGGCTCCCTGTCGCCCTCCCTCCGGCCCTTCCCGTGGTACGCGACGATGACGCAGTCGGGCGTGATCTCGGTTGCCCGCAAGTCCAGCATCTCAACGTCCTTCCAGGGTTTCTCGGCCGGCATGTTGACCGCCTGGGACTTGTCCAGGAAGCCCATCGGCTCGATGACCGAAAGCGCTTGGTCCGCCATGTGCTCCTTGAAGTAATCGGGCTCGTTCGCCTTGGTCCAGAAGCCCTTTTCGATCTCGATCACGTCTTCGATGGCCTTGCTCATCCACGCCTCCTTGGAACGATGGCCTGATCCGCCTCACCGATAGAACGCATGGTGGGTGACGGCGCACCGGTGGTCTGGCGCGCCGGTTCGGCCGCCATGCGGATTCAGGAAATGTAGTCGGCGGACCCCCAGAAGGCGACCGGCTCCAGTCACGCTCTGGCGGCATAATCGTGTGGCAACCGCTGCTGCCGTCACCAAAGGGGGAGGAACCATGTCGTCGGATCGTTCGTACATCGAGCAGAACACGCGAGAGCGCGAACGGTTGCGTGACCTCGTTACGCGGCTGAGCGACGACGAGCTGGGCAGTCCCGTGAACGGACACTGGACGGTCGCGGGCGTGATGGGCCACCTCGCCTTTTGGGACGCACGCGCCCTGGCCCTGGCCGACAAGGTGGAGCGTTCCGTGCCGTTCTCACCGTCCGATGCAGAGCCGGACGACGTCGACTGGATCAATGACGCCACTCGGCCGCTGATCCAGGCCATCCCGCCTCGGCAGGCGGCCGAGCTGGCGATTCGGCTGGCCGAGGAGACCGACCGCCGCGTCGCGTCGCTCGACAGCGCCCGGTTCTGGCCCAACGATCCGACGAGCCCGCTCAACCCGCTGCGCGCCGGCCACCGTGGCGAGCACCTCGACGAGATCGAAGCGGCGCTCCGAACGCGCGGAGGAGCCTAGCTCCGACTCGGGCGTCTCGTCTCAGGCGCCCGCCAGACGAGACGCAGCCGTCGCGGGGCGCCAGACCTTCTTCTGGGTTAGGACGCCTTGCTCTGCTGCTGCCTGACGGCACGCGCCGCCTGGTGGATGTTGTCGGCCGCTGTTTCAAGGTCCATGTTCTGGCCGTCAGCCGCCTGCTGCAGGTCCTCGAGTGTGATGTCGGTCGGCTTGTGACGCTCGTCGTACTCGCCGCAACCGCAGTTCACGCACATCTCTTCAAACCGCCTCCTTTTCAAAATCACTGGCTGAAGCTCGCGTGGCAGAGCGGCCGTCCCCACGGGGTCGATGGAGGAACCCCGTGGGGAACGGCAAGCTCGACCTTCTAGGCCGCCGCCTTGCCCAGCCGCGGAGCGACTCTTTCGAGCCGGCGCGCGGTGCGGACCTCCTGCTCGCGGTTTTCGGTCAGCAGCTTGACGGCCCGCTTCAACTTGAGCATCTCGGCGCCTTCGATCAGGTCCGCGTAGCTGACCATCTCGTAGTGCTCCGCCTTGGTCGCAGCGCCAACGATGAAGGCATCGCGCAGCTCATCGGTGCCGGCGTCCTCCATCGTCTTCGTCGCCTCTTCGATCAGGCCCTTGGCGCCTGAGCATGGTTGCCGTTTCGGCTGTTCGCGGATCTCCGAGAAGACCGCTTCGAGTTTGCCGATCTGCTCTTTGGTTTCCGCCATATGCTCCTCGAGCAACGATCTGAGCTTTTCGTCACTCGCGTTGGAAAGCATTTTTCCCTGTGCCTCCAGGAACTGGTGCTCCGCGTCGTAGAGGTCTGCCAGCTCGTGACTGAACTTTTCCTGCGAGTTGGATATCGACATTGGTCGCCCTCCTATCTGGAAATGTTCGGTTCAAACTTCGCCGCTAGCTCGTCCGGGTCGAGACCGAGCTGGCGCAGCTGCACGGCGTGGTCCCCGAGGTGCACCTGGTCCGGCAGCCGGCTTTCTGCCTGCCTTGCCAGGTCCTGCTCGCCTTTGCTCTCCAGCTCGTCGACGATCGCCTGCTTGTCAACCATTGCGACACCTCCCTGGTAGTTCTTGAGGTGATTCGGTTTGCGGTTGCCCTGCGACTCCCGCGACCTGCTTCATCCGCGCGCGACTGCTGGACCGGCGTATAAGCCGGAGTCTGATCTGGCAGTCGAGGGCGACATTCCCCCGGAACACCCCAACTCCAGTCTTGATCCGCCCCGGACGGCGTGTCGCCGTACAAGTGGAGGAGGCGCGAGCCACACCCCTGGTCTTCCGAGGTGGGCTAAGCCGTAGGCCTTGAATTCATGCCGGAAGTCAGTGGCGTGGGTGGGTCCTCGGCCACGTCCTCATGCCGCGCCGTCCTTGCCATCGCAATGGCGGGCGTGGAAGTCCGTGATCCTGTCGATCAGGCCCATCGCGACGGCCGCAGGAAGGTCATGGCCGAGACGCGGCATGGTGATGAGCTCGGCCCGCGGGATGACCGCAGCCGCCGCCTGCGCCGACATCAATGGAACCAGCGGGTCGAGCTCGCCGTGGACGAACAGAACCGGGACGGAAAGCCGGTGGAGGTCCTCGAGCCGGTTCGGAGTGCCCAGCACGGCTGCCGCCTGCCGCATGGTCGCGGCCGGGCTGTAGGCCCGGCGGATCTGCAGCTCGGCGCGACGGCTCGCAAGGGCAGCGTCGAACCCGACCTCGTGCACGGCGAGCACCTGCCTCAGGGCGACAGCAGCTTCGACGCGTTCGCCGAACGTTTCCGCCGGGGGGCGCAGGAGCGCGCGCACGACATCCGGCGCCGGCAACGCGCTCGGCCTGCCCGGCGGTCCGGACAGGGCCGCCACCACGCTCAGCACCATCTCGGGATGCGCGAGGGCCAAGAGCTGGGCGACCATCCCGCCCAGCGACAGGCCGATCACATGGGCTTGTGCGACCCCGATGTAACGGAGCAGCGCAGCCGCATCCTCGGCCAGCGCATCGAGCAGATAAGGCGGCTGCCCGCGTCCCATGACCAGGCCGAGAAGGTCTGGCACGCCGTAGCCGTCGAGCGCGGTGGACAAACCCGAGTCGCGGTTGTCGTACCGGACCACGCGGTAACCGCGGGCGACGAGCTCCTCGCAGAACTCCTCGTCCCAGCTGATGAGCTGCGAGCCGAGGCCGCCGATGAGCAGGAGCGGTTCACCATCGTCATCGCCCATGACCTCGTATTCGATCTCGACCACACCGAGCGGCGCCCGCACAACGCGCCAATCTACCTAGATCACGCCGCCTTAGGTTGCCCAAGCCGGTCGATCGCCCGCCGATACCAACGCCGGAGGTCCTGCGCGGCGGCCTTCCACGTCCAGCGCTCCGCCTGCGCCCGTCCTGCGACCCGCACGAGCTCGCGCGTGACCCGGTCGTCGAGGAGGCGGCGAACGGCGCCCGCGGCAGCCGCCGCGTCGCCGGGAGGGAAGAGGAGGCCCGTCAGGCCGTGTTCGACGAGGTCGGTCGTGCCGCCCGTGTCGGCGGCGACAACAGGCGTCCCCGCGGCCATCGCCTCGAGCATCACCAGGCCGAGGGTGTCGGTCTGCGAGGGAAACACCAGTACGTCCGCCGATGCCACCGCGGTCGCAAGCTCATAGCCTTTGAGATAGCCCGCGAAGTGCGCCGGCCGTGACGCCAGCTGCTCCTCGAGCACGCCGCGATAGGGACCGTCGCCGATGAAGGCGACGCGCGCGCCGCTCAACCGGTCCAGCATCGGCCCGATCAGCTCGAGGCCCTTCTCGGCGCCCAGCCGGCCGACACACACCACCAGCGGCGCTTCGGGATGCCCGTCCGTGAGCCGAGCGCGCATCTGCGCCGACGCGCGCCGCGGGTCGAACAGGCTCGTGTCGACGCCTCCGCGCCAGCCCAGCTCGACGCGCTGCAGGCCTCGGCGCCGGAGCTCCTCAGCGACCGGCCGCGAGATGGCGATGTTCAGGTCGGCCTGGTTGTGGAACGACCGGAGAACATCCCAGGCCAGCTGCTCGAACACGCCTAGCCCGTAATGGTGGAGATACCGGGGAAGGTGCGTGTGGAACGACGCGACCATCGGAATGCCCAGCGTGCGGGCATAGAACAGGCCGCCCGCCGCGAGCACGGCGGGGTTGACGGCGTGGACGACGTCTGGCGCAAAGCGGGCGAGGCGCCGACGCATGGCGGGATGCGGCATGCCGACCAGGATCTCCGGGTACCAGGGCAGCGGGAAGCAGGGCGCCCCGACCACCTCGGCGCCGTGCCAGCGCGAAGGCCCCCCCGCCGGCGCGAAGACCATCACCTCGTCGCCCGACTGGGTCAGCTCGCGGATCGTCTGATCGAGTCGGCGCACAACGCCGTTGACGCTCGGCGGCGCGGTCTCGGTGAAGATGGCGATGCGCATCATCCGGTGGCCGTTTGAGTGCGCAGCCGTCCGATCGACCAGTGGGCGTAGCGCTGCAGTCCGGCCAGGCCCAGGCGCGAGCGTGCCGCACGCGTCGTGCCCGTCAGGATGCTGTTGCGCAGTGCCCGGGCGGTCCCGCCTTCGAACCGCGTGTGCGCCCAGCCAATTGCATGCTTGACGTGCGCATCCGATCCGCCCACCTGGGTCAGTCGCAACGCGCGCGTGACGCCGGTCGCCTTTCGGTTGGCTGCGATCATGCTCGGCGTGGGTCCGCCGTTGAGGACCTCGACGGCGTCGAACAGCACCGTCTCGACGTGCTCGCCGACGCTGTAGATATAGCCGCGCCGATCGGTGCTCCCGTGTCGCCAGTACGGGTGGGCGGCGACGGCCAGGCCGCCCTGACGGTGAATCGCGGCGACAGTCTCCTCGGCGCTCAGACCGGGAGGCACTCGGGCCTTGAGAAAGAGTCCAAGAATGTGGCCGTCGGCGCTGGAAACCTCTTCGCCGATGATCACCTCCGGGTTCGCCCGCGACTCGCGGGCCACACCGGCCGCCTCGAGGGCGCCCTCGATGGTGTCGTGGTCCGTGATCGCGATCACGTCGAGCCGTTTCCTCTCGGCCCAGCGCAGGACGTCCCGTGGGCTGTCCGCTCCGTCGCTGAAGTGCGTGTGAACGTGCAGGTCGGCGGTTCCGGACCGGACGGCGTCAGGCATGCGCACCTCCTGTGTGGCTACTGACCATCACCTACTTACGATTTGTGGGTTAAGCCGCGAACATAAGTGCGCTAGCGCCGTGGGTTGAATTCCTTAAGCCGTTGCGAGCCCGGGCACGACGGCGCCCTCGCGGACGAGGATCGGGATCTCGTCGAGTGGCGCCGGCACGACGACCGTGCGGCCGCCATCAAGCCCCGCCCCGCGCCAGTGGTCGATCCAGCGGCCCGGTGGGAGGGCAATCTCCCGGTCGCGAGCGCCGGGCTCCAGCACCGGCGCCACCAGGAGATCCGGTCCGAGCAGGTACTGGTCCGAGCGCCCGGCATCCCCGCCGACCAGGCACATGTGACGCATCAGCGGCATCCCGGTTTCCACATACTCCTTCGCCGCGTCCAGAAGGTAGGGCCGCAGCCGCACGTGGAGCCCCGCCCAGCGGCGCCAGTGCGGCAGGATCTGCGGGTCCCACACCTGGGGCCGCGTGTACGGCGGGATGGCCACGCCTTCGGCTTTCGTGCGCATGAGCGGCGATAGCGCCCCGAGCTGGATCCATCGGATGAGCAGCTCGTCGTCGAGACGCTGGTCGCCCAGGGTGAAGAAGCCGCCGATGTCCGATCCGAAAAAGGCGATGCCCGAGAGTCCGGCGGACAGCGCCTGCGTCAGGGCTGACTGGAGCCCATCGAATCCCCAGCCGGTCGTCGGGTCACCTCCCCAGACCAGGGGAAGGTGGCGCGCGGTGCCGGTCCAACCCGACCGTCCGAAACGTGCGATGGGACCGGCAGCCTGCGCCGCCGCGTCAGCGCCGGCTGCGTGATACAGCGTCGGGTAGGCGTTGTGCATGCTCGCGCCGCCCACGGCGTCAACCGGCGTGTACTCCCCGAAGTCCTCCATCCAACCGTCGTGTCCATCCTCGATCGCCTCGCGGGCGAGGTCGGCGAACAGTTGGCGGGCGCCTCCACCCGTGAAGTCGAGCTGGCCCTCCATGGTGACCGGCGGCTCGCGGCCGCCGATGTACGCCGGGTAGAGGTAGGGCGTGCCGTCTTCGCGGCGCTGCAGCAGCGGCGCCGCACGCTCGAAGCGGGCGGCGTACTCCTCGCTCACGAATGGATTCAGGTACGTGAGGCTCGCGAGCCCGTGCTGGTGGAACAGCGCCGTCCGCGCTCGCTCGGCATCCCGGCGGCCCTCGTGCGCGCCCGCTGGGAGCCGGCGCATATGGGTCTCGACGGCGGCCACCGCCGCACCGGCAGCGGCCATGGTGTCCAGGATCTCGGCCTCCCTCTCGAGCGGGACAAAATCAGATTGGCCGGTCGAGATCCAAGGTCCGAGGAACCACGCGGCCCGTGGGTAAGGCTGCGCACCCGTGGTGGCGACGAAGCGGTGCAGGGCGTCGGCGGGCTCGGGCCCGGCAAAACAGAGCAGGCGAAGCCGGTCGGAGAAGACCTCGATCGTGAGCACGTCTGGAGCGTCGAGCCGAAAGCGACTCAGCTCGTCGTTCTCGACGAGGACACCGTATCCCGCCGAGCTGATGGCCCAAGGCACCGGGTAGTACGCGGCGTCGCGCCGCCGCCGCACGGCCCAGCGAGGCGTGATCGACTCGACCAGGCCGTACTCCTCCAGCTGATACGGGCCTTCACCGACCCAGCATTCGACGACTCCATCAACACGAGCCACCTCGTCGGAGCGGACCCCAAAGCCGAAGAACCGCTCGCCGGCGCCCCGCTCGAGGCTCACCCCGGTCATGGCGGCGCCGGGCGCGTGCAGCTCGACGCTGATGACACCGTCGACGGTCGAGTCGCCATGCACCGGCTCGCCGGCGTCCCGCCACGCCGGACTCCGGGGCGGTGTCACCTCCCATGCCACGCCAGGAGGGTCCTGCATCGCCGGATGAACCTGCATCTCGTCGCATCGCTCGAATACGACGCGACGCGCACCCAACACCTTCGTCAGCGGGTCTGCGATGTCGCCAGAAGACTACGGATCGGCGGTTTGCGGATGGTGAAGGCTCGGTTAACGCCCGGCCCCCAGCCGTCGTTTAGGAAACGTCTCTTGGGCGCACGGCGACGAACACCAGTTCAAGGCCAGGTCGGTCAGGAGATTGCGGCGGGAACATAGCGCGGGTTTACTGATCCGGCTTCAGCCACCACGTGACCTCACGATTTCCGCAATCTGTCGCAAGAATCGAGCCGCCGGTGGCTCGACCGAGCACGCTAGCGCACGGTCATCGATGGCGCAGCGCTGCGGTCGTTGGTTCCCATCGATGGCAGCTCGCGGCGGTTCCATCGCCACGCGTACCAGACGACAGCGGAAGTGGCGGCAATCTCGATGACGCTGAAGAACGCGTAATACATCGTCGGCACCTTGACGCCAAGCGAAGCCAGTTGGACAGCGGTCATGACTGTGCCCGCGACGATGTTGGCCCAGCGATTGGTGCGGGCCGGTAGGAGGCGCGAAAGCAGCACCATCGAGATTGGGATCTCGACCAGGATCCCGGACGCCAGCAGGAAGCCCTGAGAGACATCGATCGATCCAATGCGGCCGGCCAGGAATTGCTTCAAGAAGCCGGGGTCCATCAAGGTGACCACGTCGCAGTACAGGTAGTTCAGCGTGGCAAATACCCACAGCGTTGAAAGCCGTGACTCGCGGCTCATGAGGTGAACGCCTCGATGCTTGGACGGCCGGGCCGGTCGATGAGCGCGCGCTCCGCAGGCGGCGCGGACCGGACTCCGAACACGAGCAGATAGCCCAGCATCCAGAACTCTGCGATCGCAGAGGGCAGGACGATGAACGTCCCGGCCTTCGCACCGAGGTCGGGAAGGATGAGCTGCACGAGCATGTCCAGGATGTAGCAGGCGGCGCCAATGATGAGTGTCACGCCGAGCGCCTTCGGGAACCAGCCCGACTTGTACACGAGGTATCCAAGCGGCACGAGCCACAGGCCGAAGAAGATCTGCGCTACGAGAACCCCATAGTGCTGAATGTCGAGGAGGGTCAGGACGAGGGCAGCTGAGCCGGCAGCGCCCAGCGCGGTCACATATGCGTGGTTGGTCGCGACCCGGAGGCCCTCGAGCTCGAAGACCGCGTTGAGACAGATGATGGCGGTCGCAATCGCGACTAGGACCACCATCGCGGCCGCCGCGCTCTTGTTCACGTGCTTCAGGAGCTGGTACATGGTCATGCCGAGGAATGCAAAGACCGTCGCCTGGAAGAGGTCGGCGACGACGCCGGCACGAACGAGTCCCGAGTTCGCGATCACGTTGCCGGCCGTGATCGCCGAGCTGCCCGGAGCGTACATCCGGGCGTACACGATCTCCCATGCAAATGCACCGAAGATGGCGACGAGCAGGTACAGAACGCCTCCGATTCTGGCGAGGCGTTGGGCTGAGTTCATGGGTTTCTCCTTTGGCATGGGCTGAGCGCAGTGGCTGTAGACGAGAGTCGCTTGCCCAAGGGTTTTGGGGTAGGGCCGAGTGTCCCGCCCAGGCAGGGCCACGAGCCTCCCAAATTCGCGAAGCCCCAGGTGACTTTCTTGCAGGGTCATCAGCCGCATCGGCTCCAAGGTGTCCTTTATGGCGACGCTGATCCCGCGGCCGTAGGTCTGCGCGCGGTGTCGTCCCACCGATACGTCAGGCGGTCGACGACTTCGACGACTCCATCAAGCTCCCTCGTCAGGCGGGCGAGGATCGCGGCATCCGTCTTCCGATCGACCTCACCGGAAAGCGTGACCACGTTCGAACGGACCTTGACCTCGACGCCCGGCGGCTCATCCAGCAGAAGCAGGGGGATGATCGAGGACGTGACCTCCTCCTTCAGCTCGGCGTCGGTCCTGAGGAAGACCTGCAGCAGGTCGCTGCGGCTGACGATGCCGGCGATCTGGCCATGCTCGTCGACCACCACAAGGCGACGCACGTTGCTCTGCTGCATGCGATGTGCCGCCCTCGGAAGTGTGGTGTCGGACGCAACCGTGATCACCGGAGTCGTCATGAGGTCCGCGGCGGCGAGGCCGCCGGCCTTGGTTCGCTGACGCCGCATGCGCATCGGGTGTAGCAGCTGCCGCCCCGCTTCAAGCTCCTGCCGCCGTTCCTTGAGAAGCAGGTCGTGCTCGGAGACGATGCCCACCGGAATACCGACCTCATCCACGATTGGAACGGCGCTGACCCTGTTGTCCTCGATGAGGTGCACCAGCTGCTTGAACGGTGTGTCAGGGCTCGCGACGTGAACGCGGACCGTCATGACGTCGGCGACGCTGCGGTGACGCGGCCGCGCCGTCATGCCCCGAATCTCTCGGAAACCAGGACCGGCCGGTCCGAGTGGAGCATGTACCCAGCTTTTCACCGGCGTGGTGGCCGGCTTAGGGCCAAACGGCCCCGTACGGGATGGCCTTCCGCCCTCTCGCCGATGGCGTAGATTCGCGTCGGATGGCACGGCGGGATCGCAAGGACGTTCTGCTCGAGGCCGGCCTCACGCTCGCCTCGGAGCTCTCGCTCCCGATTGTGCTCCAGCGGATCGTCGATCTCGCCGCGCAGGTGACGGACGCGCGTTACGGGGCGCTTGGGGTGATCGGGGAAGGCGCTGAGCTGACCGAGTTCATCACCACGGGGATCTCGGCGAGGGAACGACAGGCGATCGGGTCCATACCGCACGGGCGAGGCATCCTTGGCCTGCTGATCCGGGAACCCCGGTCCTTGCGCATCGGCAGGATCGCCGACCACCCGCAGTCGGTCGGATTTCCGGTCAAGCATCCACCGATGCATTCGTTCCTGGGGGCTCCCGTACAAGCGATGGGCAGGATCTTCGGCAACATCTACCTCACCGAAAAGCGCACCGGCGCGCCCTTCACCAAGGCCGATGAGGAGTCGCTGGTCATCCTTGCAACCCAGGCCGGAATCGCCATCGCCAACGCAACCCTGTACGCCGACACCCGCCAGCGGGAGCGGTGGCTCGACGCCCTGAGGGAGATCACCGCCGAGATCCTCGCCGGCTCCGACGAACATTCGGTGCTCGCGGGTATCGCGGAGCATGCGCGCGACCTTGCTGGGGCCGACGCCGTCCATCTCATGGTCGCCAGCGAAATTCCCGGCCAGCTCGTGGTAGCCGCGGCAGCCGGTGTGAACGCGGCGAAGGTGTTAGGCCAATCCGTGCCTGCCGCCAGGTCGATCTCCGGCGAGGTGATGGCCTCGGGACGCCCCCTCGTAACCGCAAACGCCGCCACGCATGGCAGGGCATATCAACCGGTCATCCGGTTAGGCCGTATCGGGCCGGCGATCTTCGTGCCGCTTCGCGGCCGCGCCGGAGCCACGGGGACGCTCATGGTCGCCAACGTCAGCGGCGGCCGCCAATTCGACGAAGCCACGGTCCGCCTCGTCGAGACATTCGCGGACCAGGCATCGGTGGCGATGGAGTACCTGCGCGCCCAGGCGACGATCGCGCGAGCCGGCCTGATGGATGAACGCGAGAGGATCGCGAAAGATCTTCATGACGGGGTCATCCAGTCGCTGTTCGCGGTCGGCATGGGCCTCCAGGTCACAGCGCTCGCCGTGCGCTCGCCCGAGCACGCCCGGCAAATCGAGGGGGCGGTCGGCCAGCTCGACGGGGTGATCCGCGACCTTCGCAACTACATCTTCGGCCTCCGGCCGGGCGTCCTGGCGGACCGGCATCTGGACCAGGCTCTGCAGGCTCTGGGCGAGGAGGTTCAGGCGCGCTCAACGACCAGGATCACGATCGAGGTCGACGTCGCGCTCGCGGCGATTCTCTCCGGGCGCGCACACGAGATCATCCTGCTCACGCGCGAGGCGCTTTCGAACGTCGTGCGTCACGCCAACGCGAAGACCTCGTCAGTCCGGCTGGACCGAGCCGGCCAGAACGCAATCCTGACCGTCGAGGACGATGGATGCGGCTTCGACGGCCGCGAGGCCTCATCGGGAAATGGGCTGAGGAACATGAGGGAACGCGCCGCATCGATCGGGGGCAGACTCGCGATCACGAGCCAGCCCGGCAAGGGCACCCGAGTCCGTATCACCTTTCCGGTCGCCCCGGTCAGGGCCAAGCGGCCCCCCCAAACGGTGACCGACCGCACTACTGCCGGCCGCGGCCCGGTGGGAGGATAGGTTCATGCCCGATCGCCGCCTCCGGATTCTCCTCGTCGATGATCACGAGGTCGTCCGCGACGGGGTGAAGGCGCTGATCAACGCCAACGACGACCTGAGC
Organism: Candidatus Dormiibacterota bacterium; assembly: GCA_036491755.1. GTDB lineage: Bacteria > Chloroflexota > Dormibacteria > Dormibacterales > Dormibacteraceae > DASXBJ01. The sequence goes on along the minus strand of DASXBJ010000057.1, from coordinate 23,041 downwards.
GTCGTGGCTGAGGCAAGCTCCGTTCAGGAATCCATCGAACAGGCGCTGCGGACCAAGCCCGATGTGGTCGTGATGGACGTGCGCCTTGCGGACGGCAGTGGCATCGAAGCCACGCGGGAGATCCGCGCCAAGCTTGAAAAGACCCAGGTGCTGATGCTCACCTCGTTCGCCGACGACGAGGCCCTGTTCGCTTCGATCATGGCCGGCGCTGCCGGCTACGTCCTGAAGCAGATTCGTGGCGGGGAGCTGGTCCGGGCGATCCGCGAGGTGGGCGCCGGCAGGAGCCTCCTCGACCCGGAGGTCACGCGGTCGGTCCTCGAGAGGTTGCGCAAAGGCAAGACGATGCGTGACGAGAAGCTGTCTCGTCTGACAGCGCAGGAGGAGCGGATCCTGACTCTCGTCGCCAAAGGGCAGACGAACGGCCAGATCGGCAAGGAGCTCAAGCTGGCTGAGAAGACGGTGAAGAACTACGTGTCGACGATCTTGTCGAAGCTCGAGGTGGCTCGGCGCGCCGAGGCCGCGGCCTACCTGGCCAGGCATACGACGGTTCCGGGGTCTCAGTAGACGACAAAAGCGAGAGGCCCGGGTCGGCATCAGCCATTTCAATCCTCACAGGTGTCGCCTTGCGGCCCTGGGCTCTCGCTTCTGGCAACAGGATCGCCGATCCGTCCCTCAGTCGGACAGGGCCGATGGTCCCGCCGCCGCCGGGTCCCTTCAGGCTTGCGGCGCCCTGGCCCGAAGCCGTTGGCTGATCGACTCGGCCAGGTCTTTGACGGTGGCTGTCGCAACGCGGTGCAAGAGCGCGGCATCGAGCTCCCGGCCGAGCCGTCCGAACGGGGGCTCGTACATTCCGCTCACGGTCAAGCGCGTCACCCGCGTGTCAACTGGCGCCAGCTCAATGGTTCCTGCCATCTCGGGGAACAGCCTCTGCGCAAACGATGCCCTCCAGGTGAGGGGCACCGACATGTAGGTGCCCGCTCTTGCGGGCTGACCGACCTCGACGACCACCTTCTTGTGAACGGAAATTCCGGCGATTCGCGCGCCGACGGCGAAGTCCTCGTCCGTGAGGCGCGGAAACCACCTGCGCGGGTCTCGAGCGAGAACCGCCGCGCAATCGTCGATGGGCTGGTCGAGGTGGATCGTGTGATGGATGAACATGAATCCTCCTTCGAGTCTTGACGACATGGCCACCACGCTTCAAGTGACGGCAGGCCCTTTGGGTCAAGGTCATTCGGCCCAATCAAGGAGCTCCGGCGGACGGACCCGCCGGAGCATGCCGTCCTAAAAGCGCCTCAGGCAGTCGCAGAGGCTTTCTGCCCGACCTTGACCGTCTCCACCTTGCGGCCGACGAGGAAGAGCTCGAAGACCAGGCCTCCGAGAACACCGAGCGCTGCGATCAGAAGCCCGATGCCGGCGTAGGTGGTGTAGACGCCGATCGTCCACCACCCGTACGAGTTCAGAAGTGACGCGCGAAGCATCTCACCGTTGAGCAGCGTGTCCTTCTGAGCGGCGATGGTGGCGAGCTGTCCCTGGAGCACCGCGTAGTTGGGGTCCGTCTTCGGGGTGTTGGCGAGCTGAGCCTGGATCGGAGCCGAGAGGCTTCCCATCTGGGAGTAGGTCTTGCCGCCGGCCACGCCCTGAAGGTGAATTCCGATGAAGTCATTGGCGTAGATCCTCGCCTGGTTGCCGTCGGTCACCTGGTTGCCGGCCTCGTCGCGGATCTCCTGTGGGAATTCCTTGGGGTCGAGCGCTCCGCCCGCCTTGATCTGGTCAGGTCCCGGGAAGGAGATCTGCTGGGCGACCAGCTCATCGTGGACCATGCTGGTCACGAAGTTGCCCTGGTAGAAGAGGAAGCCCGATGCCGCGGCGAGGATGACCACGAGCATTGCCTGAAGACTGACGATTCGCCACCGGATTGCCTTGTTCACGCTCATTTCCTCCTGGAAATTTGTCCCTCTCTCGAGGTGTTGGTTTGAGCTTGGACGGCTCTTGATGTCGAGTCTTCGCCACACCGACGTCTCTTGCTCGGGCCGTTCGGCCCTTGGGGATCGACCCCTTGTCCTCGCGCGAGCAGGACCATCGGCAGGGTTTGGCCAGGGTGCGGCGGCCCGATCAGCCTCTCGGACCCAGCCCAGGGTCGAATGGCCGGCCGGCCGAGGGTCTCCTGTCACTGTCGCCCAACCAGCCGGCTGCCTCAGCGTGGATTTCGTGAAGGTCAGAGAGGTCATGACGCGCCACGTGGTCACGGTGACCGTTGACGCCCCGGTCAAGCAAGCGAGGCAGCTGCTCGTGGCTCATTCCATAACCGCGCTGCCCGTCCTCGAAGCAAAAGGAACGCTCGCGGGAATTGTTTCCGAGGGCGACGTGCTTGCGACCGAGGCCCGGCTCGACCCCCACGCCCAGGCCTCATCGCCACCCGCAAAAGACGTGGCGGGCATCATGACCCGCAACGTCGTGACAGTCTCGCCCGATGCGGAGGTCTCGCAGGCGGCCCGGGCCATGCTTTCGGCCGGCATCAAGCAGCTTCCAGTTGTGCGCGGAGGCCGCGTCGTCGGCATCCTCAGCCGCCGCGACCTCGTCAAGCTGATCGCACGAAGGGACTCGGACATCGAGTCTGAGCTCGGTAGCCGCCTCGGGGAGGCGGGCCTGAGGTCCGGGTTTTCGGTGAATTTCGATGCCCGCGTGGCCAGAATTGAACTCGAGCAACCCCGAGTCGATCGCGCGCTCGCCGAGGCGGTTGCCCTTACGGTGCCCGGAGTCAGCTACGTCGTTGTCGCGGGCGCTCGGCAGCATCGTTCCGATGCCGGACGCCCTGCGCAACGAAGCCGCAGGTTGCCGTGACCGCAGGCTCGGACAGCGCAACGATGGGCCAGTGTGCCCGTCCCGGCAGGGTCGTTCGGCCCTGTCGCACGCCCCGTCGCCCGAGTTGAATTGAGCTCGACGTCCCGAAAGCCGACCAACCAAGAGGAGCGCAGCCGATGGACACGCCGACGAACTACTTTCACTGGGGTTTCATCCTGATCTCAGTGCCCAACCTGATCGTGATCGGGGGAATGGTCGTCCTGTTCGCCATCGCGCTCGTGCTTCCTTTCCCGCACAGCGCTGAGGAGGGCGACGATGGCAGTCCTAACTGATCGCGAAGACGCGGCGCCCGTCCCGGCCCGAGCCGAGCCAAAGAGCTGGACCCTGCGTATCCGGCAGGGGATGGATCGCCACCTGCCGATGGATCACCTGCTGCCCGACCGCCAGCCGTACTACGTGGGCTCGTGGGTCTACGTCTTTGGCGTCGCGACCATCGCCGCTCTGGCGTGGGTGGTGGCGAGCGGCGTCGTGCTTGCCTTCATGGGACCGCAGTGGTGGCACGACTCGAGCCTCGGCCACTTTGTCAACGGCGTGCACTTCTGGTCGGTCCAGATGTTCTTTTTGTTCATGGTCCTGCATCTTTGGGGCCAGTACTTCATGGCCGGCTGGCGGGACGGCCGCGCCGCGACGTGGATGATCGGCGTGGTCATCTTCGCGATCAGCGTCCTGACCGCGTTCACCGGCTACCTCTCCCAGGAGAACTTCGCCTCGCAGTTCGTTGCGGTCAACGCCAAGGACGCCATGAACGGCGCCGGGATCGGCGCTTTCTTCAACGTCCTGAACTTCGGCCAGATGTACGGGCTGCACGTGATGCTGCTGCCGATCGGAGTCACCGTGCTGGTCGTCATGCACATCGTGATGATCCGAGCCCGAGGCGTGGTCAAACCGATCGACGCCGAGGGGGCACGGTCATGAAGCTCAAGCCGATGGGCGCGACGCAGGAGGAGTACTACCGCGGCGTCCGCATGGTGCCTTACGACCTGGTCAAGGAGCTGGCGATCGCGACCGTCGTGGTCGGGGTGCTGGCCCTGTTCGGGGCGGCCGTCTTCTCCTCACCCGACGTGGCGCCGGTGACGATTGCCGCCTGGGCCCAGGGCGACCCGGTCGACTTCGTCACGACGGCCACGGCCGAGCTGGCCGGAGCGACTGTCAGCGCCGGCTACGGCAACCCCTACAACACCGCCGGCCCGGGCCAGTCATGGGGACCGGTGGCTCCGCAAAGTTGGTTCGGCACGCGCATCCCGATCGACTCGGCGAACACCTTCGTGATTCAGCCGCTTCAGCGCGCCGCATACAGCAACACGGCTCTCGGCACCGCGTTGGACACCTGGCAGAAGGCGACGGCGGACCAGCAGACCAAATGGACCGACGCCTACACGGCCGCCTTGGCCAATGCCACCGTGACCGACGGCAACGTGACCGTCGCTTCAGGAGACTACGGACCGCTGCCGGTGATGATGTCCAACTTGCTGGGCGTCGCCCAGTCTGGAGGGCTCGACGGTCTGCTCCAGGTCAACGGCCGCTTCTACCAGACCGACTACACGCCCGCTCTCCTCTTCATGGGCGACGGCGGCTATCTTTCCGGCCTCGCCCAGCAGTGGAACCTGACGGGCAGCCAGTGGGGGATGATGAACGAGACCGGCTGGTACCCCGGCCAGACGTGGCTGTGGCTCTACACCATGTGGTACCAGGTCCCGCCCTTCACGAGCACCTCCGGCTTCCTCGGATTCAACTCGTCCAACGCCGACCTCGGGGTCATCATCCTGATGACGCTGCTCACCGCGGCGCTCGCCCTGGTCCCCCTGATCCCGATCCTTCGCGACATCCCGCGCTGGGTGCCGCTGCACCGGCTCATCTGGCGCAAGTACTACGCGGGGCGGAAGGTCGCCCGAACCTAGCTGAGGTAATCCAGATCAATCAAGAAGGGGTCGCTCCGCGGCCCCTTTTTCGATTGAGCGCCGCCGGGCAGCGCTTCCTACCTTGACGCGGACGAAGTTTTCGCAGCCAAGGAGGAGCATGAGAGCGCCGGACCTTGCTTAGACTGGCGGCCATGCATGGCGTGCCGGTGCCCGTGACCCATCGGGTGCTTGCGGGACTCGAGACCCTGACAGACTCGTTCTGCGGGCGGCCAGGCTGATGACGCCGAAAACTCGGGTCGCCGTCGTGCAGGCCGCTTCGGTCGTCTTTGACCGTGCGGGCACGGTTGCGAAGGTTCGGAAATTGGCATTCGAGGCTGCCGCGGCCGGTGCCGGCCTCGTCTTGTTTCCGGAAGCCTTCATCTCGGGGTATCCGCGCGGCATCTCATTCGGCACCGTGATAGGTGAGCGAACTTCGGAGGGGCGTGATCAGTTTCGCCGGTACTGGGAGAGCTCGGTGGACGTTCCCGGGCCAGTCGTCGACGAGCTGGCTGCACTGGCTGCCGAACTGGCGATTCATATGGTCATCGGAGTGATCGAGCGGGACGCTGGGACTCTCTACTGCACCGCTTTGATGTTTTCACCGGAAGGTTGCTTGGGAAAGCACCGCAAGGTCATGCCGACTGCGGCCGAGCGACTCGTCTGGGGATTTGGCGACGGTTCAACTCTGCCCGTCTTCGAAACGGCGGTAGGGCGGCTCGGAGCGGTCATCTGCTGGGAGAACTACATGCCACTACTGAGGATGGCGATGTACTCCAAGGGCGTGCAGATCTACTGCATCCCGACTGCCGATGGCCGCGAGACCTGGCTTTCGACCGTGCGCCACATCGCCCTTGAAGGCAGGTGCTTCGTCCTTTCCGCCAATCAGTTCGCCAGGCTTTCCGACTATCCGCCGGACATCAAGAACGAGCTGGCATCAAAACCAGACGATGTTGTCTGTCTGGGCGGAAGCTGCATTGTGGGACCGCTGGGCGAGGTGCTCGCCGGCCCTGACTTCAACGGCGAGACGATCCTCTATGCGGAAATCGATCTGGACGACGTCGCGCGCGCGAAATACGACTTCGATGTCACGGGTCACTATGCCCGACCGGACTTGTTCCACCTCGAGGTCGACGAATCGGTAAAGCAAGCGGTCTCCTTCAGGGCGGGCGCTGTCGAGCACCAATCGGAGGGGCTGTACCCCGTTAAGCACCCTCAGACCCGCCTGGTCCGGCGCCCACCGCGCGAAAAAGGAGCCCCACCAGCTCATGGCTCCGACATGGACGTCGCCACCTGACTTGGCCTTGTATGTGTTCGCGGGTTTCGGCCATTTTGATCAGAGCCGGCGATTGCGGCTGCTCGCTGATTACGGCGGGATAACCCCTGCTTAAGCCTGGGGTTGCGGCCGCATAACTGATCGCACCTACCTTCAACGCGTCGTCAACGGGGCTCCCCGGACCGCCCGGGGGTGAATGGAGGAAAGCAATATGACCCGACTGCGATTCCGTGTTTTTGCGGTGCTCACCACGCTCGGCCTGGCGGCCGTTGTGGTGGCAGCGCAACCGGCTGGGGCGAATGAGCCGCGGAGCGGCCACGTGCTGCTCATCTCGGTGGACGGCCTGCATGCCGCCGACCTGGCCTGGTACGCGGCCAAGCACCCTGACTCTGCCCTTGGAAAGCTCGCGAGCCAGGGAATCACATACACCAATGCCCAGACGCCGTTCCCGTCCGACTCGTTTCCCGGCATGGTTGGACAGGCGACCGGAGGTAATCCCAAAACCACAGGCGTGTACTACGACGACACGTGGAACCACGCACTGCTTCCGGCCGGCACGACGAACTGCGTCGGCGCAACTCCGGGTGTCGAGGTGACCTACTTCGAGGCGCTCGACAAGAATCCACTCTCGATCGACGCGGGCCAGGGCCTGGCCGGCCTTCCCGACAGCATCCTCAACATGACGTCCAATCCGCTGGACGTGATCAACCCCGCCGCGCTCCCCGTCGACCCAGTGACCTGCAAGCCGGTCTACCCGGATCAGTACCTGAAGGTCAACACAGTGTTCGAGGTCGCCCGCGCCGCCGGCCTGCGCACGGCCTGGTCGGACAAGCACGCTGCCTACGTCATCCTGAGCGGACCGTCGGGCAAGGGCGTCCAGGACTTCTTTACCCCCGAGATCAACAGCAACTCATCGATCGTCAACGGCAAGGACTGGACGACCGACAACGCGGCCACCCAGTACTACGACAGCTTCAAAGTCCAGGCGGTGATCAACGAGATCAACGGCTTTGACCACAGCGGTAAGCACTACGTCGGAACGCCTGCCATATTCGGCTTGAACTTCCAGACCGTGTCCACAGCCGAGAAACTGCCGAATGGCGGCTACATGGCGAACGGTGTCACGCCCAGCGGCCTTCTCGAGGGCGCGCTCAACTACATCAACAACGAGTTGGCGGCCATGCAGGCCGCGATCAAGCACCGTGGGCTGCAGGACAAGACGACGATCATCCTTTCAGCCAAGCACGGGCAGTCGCCGCAGACGCCGTCCGCGCTGACACGGATCAGCGACGGCACCATCATCGATCAGCTCAACGCCGCATGGAACGCGGCCGGCCACAAGGGCGACCTCGTCGCCTTCGCCGTCGACGACGACGGGTGGCTGATGTGGACCAACGACCGCTCGCAGGCGGCCACCGACTTCGCCAAGAACTTCCTGTCCAACTACAACGGCAAGGGCGACCAGTCGGATGGGAAGGCCAAGGGCACTGACATCCAGGGCAGCCCGAAGGCCTACACCAGCGCCGGCTTGAGCACCATCTACAGCGGGGCGGCCGCGGCTGCCTTCATGGGGGTGCCGAGCGGCGACCCCCGCGTGCCGGACGTCATCGGGATCGCGCAGTACGGCACGGTGTTCACCGGGGGCACCGCCAAGATCGCCGAACACGGCGGCGACAACCCGCAGGACCGCGACGTGGCGCTCGTGGTCTCCGGCGGCAGCGTCGGCGGCGGCAAGGTGATCACCAGCTCTGTCGAAACCACGCAAATCGCGCCGACCATCCTCGACCTGCTGGGCCTGAACCCGCAGTCGCTGCAGGCCGTCCAGGCCGAGGGCACCAAGGTCCTGCCTGGGATCTGAACTCGACACCTCCCCTAAGAACGGGCCCGGCGGCATCCACGCCGTCGGGCCTACTCCCATCTCCCCTCGGTCGGCGTCCTAGCCCGCGACGGGCGAAAGTCTCGACCCCAGTGATTGCAATCAGCGCATAGACGACTCCACCCACGATGTCGACGACATAATGCTCGCCAAGGAACACGATCGAAACCCACACCATCGCGGCGTAAAGGGCCATCCCGATGCCGAGGACTCGAGAGCGCAGCCAGCCGTAGTACATCAAGATCACGGGTAAAGCCGCGTGGAGTGACGGAAACGCGGCGAACAAGTTGTAATCGTGGTCGAGGTAGACCGCGACGACCTGGGCAGGCAGGTTCCAGCCGCGAATGGTGGCATCGGTGATCTCGTGAATCGTCTGCGGGTAGGCCAGCCACGGCGGCACGGTAGGCATGACTATGTAGGTCATGAAGGCCATTCCGCACAGAGTCAGCAGAGCGGCGGCGTAGCGGAAGTATCCGTTCCGCTTCTTGAACCACCACAGCAGCCCGACCAGCAGGGGCACCACGTAGTAGGCAAAGTAGACGGAGGTGGCGGCGGTGTCTTCCCAGTCGATCGACCCCCGGTAGAAGTTGGCCTGGAGCCACAAGCTCGGAAGGTGGCCTCCGAAAACGTCAATGTCGATCCAGCCGAGGTAGTGGCGCGGAGCTCCGATCAAGGGCACCACGTCGCGCAGCAGCTCATACACGGCGACCAGGACGACCAGCAGCATCCAGTCGAGCACGAATTGCCGGGCCGTACGTCGACGGGCGCCGAAGGATTCAGTCGTGGATGCGGATTCGGCCATCGCCAGCCTTGAACTGATCACATGCCCCAATACGCCGTGGCCGACGGGCGGGAATCCGCGCGGGTTTGACTGACGTGAGGGGTGCGAGGAGATCCGGTTGACCGATGCCTCCGACCTCCGCGCTCATCGGCTCACAGCATGCAAGCTAAGCGCGCAAGGCTGGGAGCAAGCTCACGGTTTGCTCAGAGATTCGGCGGGGTTGATACGTGCCCTACGCTCATTCCTTCGCACTGCCAGCTGGAGCCGCCCATGTCCGACCGACCTCGCCGGCGAGCGCCTGAGTCCGATCAGCCGGTCGCAAGACCTCCATCGGGCGCGGGCACCTGGCCTCGGTAGCGCTCACCCACACGCCAGTGACGCAGAGCCCACAGGACGGAGGCCGAGGCGACCACGGTCGCCAAGCCGCCCAAGGCCAAACCGGCGCGTGGCCCAAACGCCTGGGCCACCCAGCCGACAAGCGGTCCGCCAATCGGGGTGCTGCCCACAAAGACGATTACGTACAGCGCCATGACCCGACCTCTGAAGAAGGAGTCGGAGTTCAACTGAAGCAAGGAATTGGCCGTGGCCTGAAATGTGATCATCGCGGCGCCGAGGGCGACCAGAATCACAAGCTCGGTCGCCAGATTTGGGGCCAGTGCCGCGGCGATCAGGGAGGCACCGAAGCCGAGTCCCGCAAAGGTCAACAGCCGGTGAGTCGGTCGTGCCCGATTGGCCGAAACCAACGCGCCGACGAACGCACCTGCTCCCATGGAGGACATCAGGAGCCCAAACGTGTTGGCTCCCGAGTTGAAAACGAACCTCGCCATCAATGGCATCAGGACCGAGAAGTTGAAGGCGAGGGTTCCCACGACGAGCATCAGGAGAAGCGGGAAGCGGAGCTCCCGCCGTCGCCACGCGTACTCGAGACCGGCCCGAATCTGACCCCGGGCGGGGGCGAGCGGCGCCTCGCGGTGTAGCTCCTTTGGACGCATCAGAAGCAGCCCGAGCACCACCGGGAAGTAGGAGAGGCCGTTGTAGAGGAAACACCAACCCGTTCCCACGACCACGATGAGGATGCCGGCGATGGCAGGGCCGATCACGCGGGCACCTGTGAATACAGCGCTGTTGAGGCCGACGGCATTGATCAGCTGCTGTTTGCCGACCATCTCGGTGACGAAGCTCTGGCGGGCCGGGTTATCGAACACGGTGACCATGCCCAGGGCGAATGCAAGGGCGTAGACCATCCAGAGTTGGACCACTCCGCCCAGAGTGAGCCCCGCAAGGCAAAGGGCCACCAGGCCGGCAGCGCTCTGCGTCACCATAAGCAGCTTTCGCTTGTCAGCCCGATCCGCGATCAGTCCGCCCCATGTGCCAAAGAGCAGTAGCGGCGTGAACTGCAGCGCCGCCGTCACGCCGAGCGCGAAGCCGCTGCCGGTGAGGTGGAGGACCAACCACATCTGGGCGATCGACTGCATCCAGGTGCCCGTGACCGAGACGATCTGGGTGGTGAAGAAGATGCGGAAGTTCCGATTCCGCAAAGAGGCGAATGTCCTCGAGAAGCCGAGCGCAGCGAGGGAGCTCAACGGGCCTCCTCGACCAGGCGGAGCAGGATGCCGGCGGCTTGGTCCAGGATTCGCAGCTCGTCCGGATCCAGGTTGCGCAACTGCCTCGCCAGGTAGGCGTTACGGCGCGTCCGGCTCCTCTCCAGCACTCGCTTGGCGGCCTCACTGATTTCAATCCGCACCAGCCGCCCGTCCTTGGGGTCTCGCTGCCGGCGGATCAATCCACGCTCGAACAGGCCGGCCGCAAGCACCGTCATGCTCGGACGCGATATCCCCTCCGCGTCGGCCAGCTCGCCCAGGGTCATCGGGCCTCGTGCGTTCAGGGAGCCAAGCGCCGCGATCACCGAGACTGAGTGGTCGCCATCCGTCTCACGCTTGAGCCGGCGGACTGTTCGCATCAGAGCCAGCCGCAGCCGCCCGGCAACCTCGATCGGCCCTGCGATCTCCGTCGCGGAGTAGTTAGGCATACTAATTAGCTTACATAATCATCGGGGCATTGTCACTGGAATACACAGACCGGTCTGTCTATTTCAACCGTCGTTCCGCTCACCGCCACGGAAGCCAAAGGAGCCACACGCATGCCGATGATCGATGTGTATGCCACCGAGGGAACGTTCAACGACAAGCACGCTCTCGACCGGGATACGCAGCCGGGAGTTGACCGCACACTGACCGACATCGTCGCCGCGGCGGCTGGTGATGCGGCGCTGATGGAGCGCACGTGGGTTCTGATCACGGAGTCGCCGGAGGGCGGTTGGGGCATCAACGGCCACGCCAACACGGGCGCCGACATCGTGGCCGCCGCCCGTCGCGAGCTCACCGAAAAGTAGCGCGTGGCACTCCAGGCCGAGGCGACCGTGGACTCCCCGGGGGCGGCGCGACGGCGCGGTCGGCTGTCGCCCGCGATGGCTTTTGCAGCTTCGTCGGGAATCTTGGTGCTCTTCGCCGCGGCGGCGAGTGCGCCAACGCCCCTCTACGTCGTTTACCAGAAGGAGTGGGGTTTCTCAGCAACCACGCTGACGGTCATCTTCGCGGTCTACGCGATCGCCCTGATCGGCTCGCTTCTCACCGTGGGGGCGCTCTCCGACCATGTTGGTCGCCGCCCAGTACTTGGTGCGGCGATCGTGCTCGAAGCGGTGGCCTTGGTCGTCTTCCTGAGCGCCGATGGTGTCACCGGCCTCCTGATCGCCCGAATCGGCCAGGGCATCGCCACTGGCGTCGCCTTCGCCACGGTGGGAGCCACGCTCGTCGACCTCAACCCGCCCCACTCGCCAGGCCGTGCCGGACTGATCAACGCCATCGCGCCAATCAGCGGTCTGGCTGTCGGCGCTCTGGGATCCGGCGCCCTGGTCGAGTTCGCTCCCGCCCCGACGCGCCTCATTTTTGCGCTGTTGCTGATTGGAACGGGCGTCGCAGCCGTGGTCGTGGCACTCATGCCCGAATCGTCTACGCGACGCCCAGGCGCACTGGCCTCACTGACACCGGCGCTTGGCATTCCAGCCCGTCTCAGGTCGGACGTGTACGCAATCGTCCCGATCATCGTCGCCAGCTGGGCCCTCGGCGGGCTCTACCTGTCGCTGGGCCCCTCGGTCGCGGCGACCCTTTTCGGTCTCCGTAGCCACGTGGTCGGCGGCCTGGTTGTAACCGTACTGTGCGGGACGGGCTCGCTGACCGCATTTGCGCTGCGCAAATGGCCGACCAGGAGCGCCTTGGGCCTGAGCGCGGTTCTGCTCTCCGCAGGCACGTGTCTGACGTTTGCCGGCGTCGAAACCCACGTCGTCGGACTGGATGTCGTCGGAACGGTGGTTGCCGGTGCCGGTTTCGGCGCATCCGGTCTCGGCTCGTTTGGAACGCTGGCCCGCATTGCAGGACCCGGCGAACGTAGCGAGCTCCTGGCCTCGGCACTGGTCATCGCCTATCTGGCATTCAGCCTCCCTGCGGTGGCCGCCGGATTTGCCGCCACCTCATTTGGATTGCGCCCGACAACGATCGTCTACAGCCTCGGCGTGGTCGCGCTGAGCGTCATTGCGCTAGCCGTCCAACGTATCCGTGTAGCGCGGTTGGGGGATCCTGCGGGGTCTGAAGCTGAGATTTAGGCCGGCTCGGAGGGCGGCGGGGCGGGCGTTGACCGCGCATCCAGGACGCTTGCGATCACCTGGAGATACGGCAGAGTCAGGAGGAGAGAGGCGATCGCAGCAAGGTTCGTCGTTCCGCCGAAACCCGCAGCGCAAGCACCCTGGGAGCTGTCGCTGAAGCAGTTCACCAGATTGGCCACACCGAACACCGTCGTGCCCAGACCGACCACTCCGATCAGAATGCCGGAAACCCACATTCCAGTCCGCGCTGTACTTGCCCCGCGCTGCCCAGAGCCATTGAGAAACTGTCTTTGGGCCGCGGCCGCAACCACCGCCGGCACGCACAGGACGATCAGCAGGGGGAGGATCAGCAACGCGGCGGTGGCAAGGTACTGAGCCGGAGCGACCACCTCGCCTGCCGTCCCGAGGCTGCTCCCACCGCTTCCAGCGCCTGAGCAGTTTGCAAACAGGAGCAGGGTGATGCCGGCTGCAATCAGAGAGCTTCGTCTCACCCCACGACCGGCGGATCTGATCGTTCTTTCGGGACCTGGACTTGTGGCCTGGATGTCTCTTCGGTCGCGGATGCCGGCGACAAGCTGAGCGGCCCACACGGCGGCCGCGAGACAAGTCAATCCGAACACCACGGCGAAGGCGGCCGGACCCCCTTTTGCGGTCCAGCCTGTGACCAGGTCGACCAGCGCGGCTCCAAGGGCGGCGAGCAAGGCCACCCCGACAGCCCATCCCGGAATGACCCCGTTCGTGCGCCTCACGAATCAGTCCTGTTCACTGGTTGCACGTGAAGCTGCCCGTGATCCGCTCGGGCGACCAGTGTGCAGATGGTGCAGGGCGGTCGGCTCGAGGTGGGCCGTTCGTGAAACTGCCATCGATCTCGCCGTGAACGACGCCGCGAGAAGACGAGATGGTCAAGGTGCCGGACACCGAGGTTTCACCGTCCTCCTGCGGATCTCGAGGAGTAATGGTGAGGACGACTCCAGCCCCCTGGGGCTGCCCGGGCATGCCCGCGCGGCCATCGAGCGGCAAGGTCTGCTGAGCCATGTCTGTGGGAAAGGCAGTGCCGGCCCTCATGAAGAAGATGTACCGCCGCGAGGTGCTGCGCAGCTGGTTGTCGAGGCTGAACTCCGAAACGCTCGTTGGGCTATGCCCGACTTGAGCATCCGTCACGGTCTGGTTGGAACAGGTTGGGCGATCGCGGGTGCAGGCCTGCTCGGTGTGGAGGTCGGCGAACTCGAGCGTGATGTTCACGGAGTCCGATGAGCCACAGGCGCCGCTGCCGGTGGCCGCGGGTCCGGGTGCTCCGACGTTGTCGGCAACGTACGCGACGAGCCGAGTCGCGCCGGCCACGACGCTGATCCCCAGGATCACGCCTCCGGCCACGATCGCAATACGACGGTTCATGGACGGCATCCTGCGCTGAGGCAGGTCTCAATGCCAGTCCCACCCGGGTCTCAAAGTTGTCACCGCGGCGCACTCTGTTGACCATCCCGCGCGGTTTGAGTGAGCGTCTCCACCGGCACCTGGGTGGCGAACTCACTCAGCTCGTCGAGCCGCTCGGCCACCAGGGAAAAGCCGCGCTGGAGGCGCCGGTAAAAGGTCGGCCTCGACAGGTGGAGCCTTTCCATGATCACCTCGTGGCTTCCCACCCTTTTCACGTAATAGTCGAGCAGCAGCTTTCCGGCCTCGGCGTCCCGCGGACCCGGCGACGCGGCAAGCTCCCCGATCACGTCAACGAGGACGGAGCGCAGGTCCGCGGCAGCCGATTGGCCGCGAGATACGCCGGGCAGCTGGCCGAGCGGGCTTCGCCCGAGAGCCTCGGGGGTGCCCAGGTCGTCCAGAGCCGCCCTGACCAGCTGTGGCCGGATCGTGCTCTGCGGATCCCGGGTCCAACGCACTTCGGCCGGCACCTTGGCAAGCTGTGCCGGCGCGGGCGCCGCGGGCGCGGCTCGCAGGCCGGCGCGCAGGAGGCGGCCCATCATCCACGCCAGCATGGTGGCGGCGATGATCACGCCTGCCCAAAGAGACGGGTTCCACGCTGACCCGCCGCCAACATAAATCGCGAGCATGTAGACGAAGGAGAACGACACGGCTATGACCGCGCACAGCGACGCGCTCGGGCGGCCGGGCCGGCGAGCCGACCAGATCAGCCAGGCATCCGCGGCGATTCCCGCGGCCACCGGGACTGGCAAGAGGTAGAAATGCGTCTTGGTGATGGTCGCGAGGAGGCCGTTGATGGCGAAGACGAGCGTCAACGATCCGGGCCGAAGCTTGAAGCTGTTGCTCAGCAGAAGGCCCGTGGCGGCAAGGATGGACGACTGGACGAGGATCGCGGAAACCCCGAGGTTCTGGGCGACCCATCCATCCACGTGCGCAGGGACCTGGGTTCGATCCGCCGACGCCCAGGGATCGATCAGCGGATGGACGAACTGGGTCCCGAAGGCGAACACAGAAAGGAGCAGGGACGCAGAGACGAGTGTCACGAAGCCGGCTGTCGAATCGCCCCGACGGGCGGCTGAACGCAGCGGGCCGCTCACCATCACCGCGGCTGCAGCGATCTCGACGATGTGGGGCGGCGTAAAAAGCAGGTCGAGCCCAAGGCTGCTGGTGGAGGACGCGAATGGCCAGAAGTAGCCGTCGACGATGAGGGCGGCCCCAAACACCAGCGCCGCCACCAGCGAGCCCGTGTATCCGTCCGGCAGCGCTCGGTTCCATGGGCGCCCCTGGCTCAGACCTCGCCCAAGCATGAAGGCGAGAAAGCCAATGAACAGGAACCAGGAGCCCGTCAGCGAAGCCTGGCTGGCGGTCGCGACGTCGGCGATCGTCCTTCCGGGAACCTTCACGTGGGCGTACGCGTCGAGATACGCGCTGAACACCAGTCCGGTCAGCGGCACGACCGCGGCCGCGTCAAAAGCCCGTGACCGGTCGACGCGCGTACTGAAGTGCTGCACCGGCTCGCGGCAAAGATAGCGCCAGATCGCCCTCAGCGGACCCGAACACCCTGATCGGGCGCATGAGATGGCCGCGAGGTTGAGACGGTTTTGAAACCCGCCTGAGACTGCCTCTGAGACGCGCCGCGGCAAATCATCCTGCCATGCAACACATAGCGGTCTCATCCGAGCAGTCGGTCCAGTCGCGGCGGAAGGCCGCCGGCAGTGAGTTGGTTTCTGCCGACGAGGCACTACTGGTCGAGCGCGCCCAGCGCGACCCACGCGAGTTCGCCGTCCTTTATGACCGGCATTTTCAGCAGATCTACCGGTTCGCCTATTCGAGAGTGCGTGATCAGGGGATCGCCGAGGACGTGACCTCTGAGGTCTTCATGAAAGCGCTCGTCGCCATGCCGCGATACAGGTACGACGGTCGTCCGTTCGCAGCGTGGCTGTACCGGATCGCGAGCAACGTGATCATCGATCGGAGTCGCGTCCACTGGCGGTCAGAGCCGTCGGAGGATGTGGCCGGCGACGTCACTAACTTGCCAACCGAAGACCTGGTGCTGCATCGCGATGAGATATCGCGGATTTGGGGCCTGGTCGAGGGCCTGCCGACAGAGCAGCGCACCGCGATGGTGCTCAGGTTCAAGGGCGAGATGCGCGTCAGGGAGATCGCGACGGCGATGGGCAAGTCAAACGGTTCCGTCAAACTGCTGATCCATCGCGCCGTCGGGCGCTTGCGTGCCGAAGCGCCTGCGCTGAGGCCTGCGATATGACCACCCCGGAATCCATCGGCGGCCCAGGCAGGAGGTGCTCACCGAGCATTAGGCTCGGGCGATGAACGGGACAAGCGGAGGCTTCGACCTGAGCGCTGCGAAGGCGACTGCGTCGGAAGTCGCCCGGGAGTGGGGCCTCGAGCTTGGAGAACCATTCGCCATGTCTCATGTCTCCTTCGTGGCACCGGCCGGCCTCTCAGTGCTCAAGGTTGCCTGGCAACGGGATGACGAGTCTCTGCACGAGGGCGACGCGCTCGAGCTCTGGGATGGCGATGGCGCGGTTCGGCTCCTTCGCCGGTCGGGGAGCGCACTCCTCGAGGAGCGTGCGATGCCGGGAGATGACCTCTCCGCGCTGCCTGAGGACGAGGCCACCGCGATCGCGGTCGACCTCTCGTCCCGGCTGTGGCGCCGTGCGAGGTCGCCATTTCGGCCGGTCGCGCCCGAGGTCGCGCGCTGGCTCGATGATGCGGAGCGCATGGGGAGCGACCTCGCACCACTCGCACGCGAGCTGCTCGCCGAGCTCGACCCCGGTGCGGAATGGCTGGTGCACGGCGACTTCCACCACCACAACGTCCTGCGCCATGGCGAGCGCTTCGTGGCGATCGACCCGAAGCCTTACCTAGCCCAACGCGAGTACGACGTGCCCTCGTTCCTCTGGAACCCGATCGGCAACCAGATGGAGGACCGCGAGCAGACGGAGCGGCGGATTGCGGCGTTCGTAGCGGCTGGTCTCGACGACTTCCGGATCCGCGCCTGGACGGTGATCAGAGGCGCGTACTTGCGGCCCGGCTGCGCAGTCCGGATCCGGAAGCTGCTCAAGTAGGCGCTCGACGCCAGCCTTGAGATGGCGGGCTGTCGTCCGAGGCTGCCATGAGCTTCGTCGACGGTCTGCGGACCAGACCAGCTTGGACACTGTCGCCGGACCTGAACCACGAGACCAGAGCTACTGTGGTTGCGCCAGCGCTCTCCTCACAGCGTTGAGAAGCCTCAACTCCGTGAATGGTTTGTCGAGGAGGTTGACGTTGGGCGGCAGCGAGCCACTAGTGATCAAAGGTTGTGCATAGCCCGACATAAACAGAACCTTGACCGTCGGCCTCAGCGCCAAGATCTTTTCTGCGACTTCGCTGCCCTGCATTCCGGGCATCACAAGATCGGTCAACAGGAGATCGATATCGCCGCTGTGGCGCTCAGATTCGCTCAGGGCTTGCGCCCCGTTCGCAGCGGATATCACTTGAAAGCCGTGTCCTCTTAGAATCCTCTCCGCAATTTCACGTAGGTCATCGCCATCTTCGACGAGAAGCACCGTCGCCGAGGACGGGCCGGCCATAACCTCCTCAGCAATGTCATCGGTCGGCTCTTGGTCGGTAGAAGGCAGCAATACCTGAAACCTCGTCCCAACGCCCAGTTCGGAATACACCGAGACGTGGCCTCGCGCCTGGTTGACGATTCCGTGAACGGTCGCCAGGCCGAGGCCAGTACCCTGCCCCTTTGGCTTCGTCGTGAAGAAAGGTTCGAAGACACGGCGAAGGGTCCCTTCGTCCATTCCTGTACCTGTGTCGCTGACGCGGATGACCACGTAATGGCCCACCCGGAGCCCAGGCCGGCTGGCGGCGTAGGCGCCATCAACAATCAGGCTGTCGGTCTCCACCCATAGTTGCCCGCCCTTGGGCATCGCATCTCGAGCGTTGACAACAAGGTTCGTGGTGACCTGCTCGAGCTGGCTTGGATCCATCACGGCTGTGCTCAGTCCAGGCTTGAGTGAAACCACAAGCTCGATGTGTTCGCCAATCGTTCGCTGTAAGAGCGGCTCGAGATTCGATATCACCGCATTTACGTCGAGAGGCCGCGCCCGAACGACGTCCCTCCTCGCAAAAGCGAGCAGCTGATGAGTGAGGCGGCCACCACTCTCACCTGCTCGCACAACCCGGTCGATGTCGTTGATTGCCGGCTGGAGCGCCTCGCGGACCGAAAGCTCCGAGACGCCTTCGATCTTCTTCTTCGCAAATTGCGCGAAGTTGAGGATCACCGCAAGAAGATTGTTGAAGTCATGCGCGACGCCTCCCGCGAGCTGGCCGAGACTTTCGAGCCGCTGGGATTGACGGAGCAACTTCTCGAGACGCTCGCGTTCGGTGACATCTTCCACGATCACGAAGCGAGCCGGACGCGCTCCGTGCCTCACGGCATAGCTCGTGAGGAGCACCTCCATGGTGCTGCCGTCCTTTTTCCGATGAGTAAGTGGACCAAGCCTGACGACATCGTCGGGCTGCGCACTGGCGTGGCTTAGCGCGACCTGGTCATCGTCTGGCTTCGGCATCCACAGGTCGCGGACGCTCAGCCGCGTGAACTCGCCTCGTGAATAGCCATAAGCCGCGATGGCTGCCTGGTTTACGTCCAGAATGGTCAGCGATTCGCGATCTCGAAACATCATCGGGATGGGACTGCCCTCAAACAGCAGCCGGTAGTTCAGCTCGGCTTGCTGCTCCAGCTCCTTGCGGGTCTCTTGCAACGACGCCTCGAGCTCTGTCCGTTTGATGTACTGACCGATCTGGCGACCGATCGCGGTGAGCTCAGAAGCAAGGCGCTGAGCTTCCACGAGTTGCCTCCCCGAGCGCAAGGTGGCGATTCCGAACACTTCCTCGCCGGCTGCAATCGGAATGCCCATGACCGAACCACGACCTTCGCTGTCTCGTTCTGCGGTGGAAGGGCCGGCGAGAACCAGCTTTCGCGCCAGGCGCTCGGCGCTGTCACCTGAGGCGCCGGTCAAGAGTCCGTCGGCGCGAGGTTCGGACGTGATGCCCCCCTCGCGGATGACAGAGCCCTCGGCGTCGACGCGCCAGAGGTCAACGGCATCACACTGCAGAGTCTCCAGGAGACCTTTCAGGACAGCCGGCGCAGCCTCCGGCCATGAGGGGGCCGCGGCGAGCGCACTGCTCACGGCAGTCTGGGCCGCCCGTACGAGCTCAGCTCGCTTGCGGTCCGTAATGTCGCGGATGAAGCCGACGAACGTCACCCCGCCGCCTTCGTGCGCGGCAGGCTGAGAGATCGACAGCTCGACCGGAAACTCGTGGCCATTGCGGTGCAGGGCGGCCAGCTCGAGAACCTTGCCGACGACGGGCCCTTCGCCGGTCGCCATATAGCGCTGGATTCCTTCTCGGTGAGCTGAGCGCAGCGATTCCGGAATGATTACTTCAGCCATGTTTCGGCCTACGACCTCGTCGGCTTTCCATCCGAACGTGCTTTCCGCTCGGCGGTTCCAGGCCGTGATGGCCCCCGACTCGTCCATCGTGACAACGGCACTGAGCGCGGTATCAACAATCAGGCGAAGGTGCGCTTCCGATCGCGCCAGGGTGTGCTCCGCTGCCTTCTCGGAAGTTAGGTCACGAATGATGCCAACGGTGTGCAGGACGCCATCCACGACCTCCGACCGGGAGACGGCTTCAACCGGCTTCACTGTCCCGTCCTTGGCAAGGAGATTCCACGCCCGGCGAACGACCTGACTCGATCCATCGAGCCGCGTTTCGCGAATCGTCGACAGCTGCTCCCGGTCTGCGCGAACTACGAGTCGCGAGATCGGCGGAATCTCTGCCGGCCGCGTCCAGTCGTATCCGGTGATCTGCTGAAATGCCTCGCTGACTCGGATGAACCTCTCGCCGACCGCGACATAAAGTGCCATGCCAAGCGACGTGGCGCTGCCAACCAAGTCGGCATATTCGCGGTTGCGCTGGACGAGCTCTTGACGGAGAGAGGCGCGCTCGAGCGCGACTGCCAAGAACGAAGCGAACTGCGCACGCTGTTGATTCATCGGGGCGGCCGGATCGATGAGGACCAGCTCCCACTTTTGGCTCGACGAAGCGAGCGGGATGCAAGTCACGCCGTGCCCGCCCGCGGTCGTCCGCTCACCCCTAGGAGGCCGTTGCGCCTCGATTGTTTGCGCGAGTGTCCGAGCCTCGTCGTCGGCCATTCCGGCCGCAGCAAGAACCTCTGCGCCCGCTCGCACAAATCCTGACCGGGAACCGGAGATCAGAAGTGCCCAGGGAAGCGCACGCGCCGCCATCGTGGCCGGGTCAGGCGCCATCTCGAGCAGATCGCGGATGGCGCGCTCGTAGGCACTCTCGTCCTGAGCCCGGGTCGCGGTGTTTTGGCCGTTTCGGCGAGCCATTAAATGAGATCCTTTACGGGAAGCAGCATAGGCGCCGAACTCCGAACTGGCGCATATTAACGAGGAACTCAAAAGCATGGCGCTCGCTACGGTGCTGGTGGTTGACGACTACGACGAGATTCGCGAGCTGACGGAGGCAATCCTGAGCTCGGCGGGCTACCGGGTCCTGAGCGCCGGAGACGCAGAGTCCGCTCTTACTCTGGCTGCCGCGCACCCTGAAGGAATCGATCTTCTCGTAAGCGATGTCAGCCTGCCCGGAATGCACGGCGCAGATCTCGCCCGAGCGCTTCTGAAAACGATGCCGCGAATGCGTGTTGTCCTGACCTCAGGCTCGCTACCGGAGCCCGGCGACGAGCCGGTTCCTGGCACAAAGTTCCTCCAGAAACCCTTTGTCGCAGAGATGCTACTGAGCGCGATTTCGGAAACGTTGGGAAGTCCGTGAAATCGCCGGAGATGATCACTGGCGTCGAATGGAGGTTTGCAGAAGTTTGGCAGCCGCAACGGGTTTGACTTTTTCGACATTCTCTCAGTATCAGATCGCCACTGATGCGCAGGGGGCGCTGCGAATATAGGACTTGCGCCAGCCCAATTAACGCTTTTGGACGAGCGATGGGGCCTAGGCCGCTAGGGACTCGAACCGGTAGCCGCAGCGTGCACCGTTTCCAAAAGGTGTCCAAGAAACGAGACTGGGCCTGTCAAACCCGGAGCTCCGAACGGCGCTTGACCGCGACGCCATGTTGCTCACAGATATCGAGGGCGCGCATGCAGTTTGCCCTCGAGCCCCAGAAGGTGACCTTGGCCCGACCCGCAACCTGAAATTCAACTCCTGAGCCCACCGGAATCAACGGCTGAATCAGGACGCTTCGTCGGATCTCATTCCAGGCCATCGAGGCGCGCAAACCGGGAGCCGCGACCTCCAATCCGCGCGTCCAGATTCTCAGCCGGCCCATGGGCATGCTGTAGTTCATCAAGCCAAAACGGGCGCCTCCTACAACGTCCAACAGGGGAGCCTCGGCGACAGAGCCAAGAACGCCCGCCGCGTCGTGAGGGAGCGCCTTCGTAAACCAGCTCCGGAAGAGCGCCCAGAGTGCCACGCCGGACAAGCCGAAGAAGGCGACCAGAATCCAGGGCGCCGCTGACGGGGGAGCAGAGCAGAAGAAGACGAGGCGAGGTTCACTTTGGCCCATGCCGCAGCAACGATTATTTACCCCAGGATCGCACTGTCGGTGTCGCCGCGGTACAACGGTCGCGGAAATGATCGCAAGTGATCGTGCCAAAAAACAATCATTGGCGACCTGGGAACCCGGAGTGTCGACAAGCAACCCTCCTGATCGAACCAGGGTGCCCGCTGTTCATCGCGTTGATTGGGTCTGCTTGCTGTCAAAAATGACAACGTATCGCCAGGATGGGAATCGGAAACCCGACGGCGAAGGAGTCTGACCCTAATGGGCCACCCACTTTCAACATTTCTGCCCATCGGCCCTGATGTCGTCGATTGGTCCGCCGATGTCGATGATCTTGCGTCCCTGCGATACATCGCCGTCGTTAAGGGGCACGCTGGCCGCGACCACCGCGAGCGACGTTATGGTGACGGACGAATAGCTGCCGGGCGGCACCACCGCGCTCCATTCAAGATCGTTCGCCTGCCTCACCAGGCAGCCGTGCCGTGGCATGATAACCACAGTCCTCCGCACCGAGAAGATCACGACCTCGGGGACCTTCGAATAGCCGACAGTGATTGAGTATGCTGCGATCTTCGCGTCTACGACCTCGAACTTGAACTGTGCGGTGGCGATAGACCCAGGAGGCCAAGGGATTCTCGTGAACGACCAAGCAAAAGTGTTTAAGCCTGTCGGAAATGGAGCGACTGGTTGCTGGCCACCACTGAGCAGGTTCACGTACGTCGCGTAAGACGTCGCGATCGACGACGCCGCCATGAAGTAGTGATCGTCGGTGAGCGGAGCGGAAAGGATCGAATCCCCATTCCCAAGAAGGTCATGCGGTATAGGGGCTTGAACATCCGCGGCTGATGCGTTCCAGGTGCCCGCCATCTGGGTGAAGATCAGGCCTGGTGCGGTCGTTGTGACGGGCTCCGCGCGGCCATCCTGGTCGACGGGCGCGTACTGGATTATGGCCAGAAACCAGGATTGGCTCGAACCACTCGGCGCGAAGACCACGGAACCTCGGAACGGGCGCGGATATTTGGGACGAGAGTTGCGCAGCGTCTCCATCGTCATCTGGCCCTCAGCGACCTCGAGGGCAGTTCCGGAATAGAGATCGTTCAGAGCGGTGGCCTGGCCCGAGATGAATGCGGCTTCCTCTCGGGGCCACCAACCCTGCACGATGGTGTGTGCCCAAACAAGCGAATGTGCGTCCGCTACATTGGCTGGTGCGCCGCAGCTTGACAGCATGACGACGCCTAAGCAGGACGCAAGCAGTTCCGCCAAGCGAGAGCGAGCGTTCACGCTAGACAGCATGCCTTGGAGCAGCTCAAATTCGGCCACTTATCGTAGGAATTTGGTGCCAGCGAGCCCACCCCAGCCGGGCGGCAGGGGTCTCATCTGCAATCGATGAGTTTTGGCAGCGGGCGCGGTTTGTGCATAGGCATTGTTTGCCAACCTCGACAAGGGTGTCAGCTAATGCCGCGTCGCGCCTCAAGGACTTGCGAGCGGAGGGGAGGGAAGCGCCGCCCTCCTGATCGTCG
This sequence comes from Candidatus Dormiibacterota bacterium, assembly GCA_036491755.1. Lineage (GTDB taxonomy): Bacteria > Chloroflexota > Dormibacteria > Dormibacterales > Dormibacteraceae > DASXBJ01. The sequence goes on along the minus strand of DASXBJ010000057.1, from coordinate 133 downwards.
GTCAGCCTTCGGGCGCGTTCTCCTCGGGTTCTGCATACCAGCGCATCCGGTCGCCGACCCTGCTTCGCACCTTCCATCGCGCGCTCTTCGGAGCGGCGTCGATGCGATTCCACAACTCGCGCAGCCGGCCTTC
>DASXBJ010000056.1:0-4844 GCA_036491755.1 Candidatus Dormiibacterota bacterium | reverse complement strand
AGCGAGCAGGCCTGGGCGCAGCAGGCCAAAGCGCGATCCCCGCGCTTCTATTTCGACTGGAAGGAGGCCAAGACCTGGGCCGAGAAGGGCATGACACCGTTCACCCCGGCGGTCTCGGTCGCGTTCGCCCTGCAGGAAGGGCTGCACATGCTCGAGGAAGAGGGATTGGACAACGTCTATGCGAGGCACGAGCGCCTGGCGCGCGCGACCCAGGCAGGGCTCCAGGCGCTTGGCTTCCAGCTCTACGCGCGTGAGGGATACCGCTCCAACACCGTGACCTCGGCCGTGCCGCCGCCGGGGCTCGATGTGGCTGCCCTGCGCAAGCTGCTCGACACCCAGTACGGCGTCGTGATCGCGGGCGGCCAGGGCAAGATGACCGGCAAGATGATCCGGGTCGGCCACCTCGGCGCGGTCGCCGAGGGCGATGTGGTCCAGGTGATCTGGGCGATCGAGCGCGCGCTGGAGGACCTCGACATCGCTCCTGCGGACGGCCGGGGGGTCGGCGCAGTCACCGCGTCACTGCAGGGCGTCGCCGCCGCGGCACGGTAGCTCCGCAGTGCCGAGGATCCTGGTCGCCGACCCTCTCGCCGAAGACGGCCTGGCCAGGCTGCGCCGCGCGGGCGAGGTGACGGTCGTGAGCAAGCTCGCGGAGGACGAGCTCGTCCGGCGCATCCCCGAATTCGATGCGCTTGTCGTGCGCAGCGAGACGAAGGTGACGGCGCCCATCCTCGAAGCCGGCCGCAAGCTGCGGGTCGTCGGACGCGCCGGGGTTGGAGTCGACAACATCGATGTGCCGGCGGCGACGCGTAAGGGCATTCTCGTCGTCAACGCCCCTCGGGGCAACATCATCGCGGCGGCCGAGCACACGGTGGCCCTGGTCATGGCCCTCGCGCGCTGGGTCCCGCAGGCGGACGCATCGGTCAAGCGCGGGGAATGGACGCGCGCGAAATTCATCGGCACCGAGATTCGGGGCAAGACCCTCGGCGTGGTCGGACTTGGCAATGTGGGTTCGGAGGTGGCCAAGCGCGCCCATGGGCTCGAGATGGACGTCATCGCGTTCGACCCGGTCGTGTCGGTGGAGCGCGCCGAGCTGTTCAATGTGCAGCTCGTCACTTTGAGCGAATTGCTCGAGCGCTCCGACTTCGTCACCGTGCACGTCCCCCTGGTCGATGCCAACCGCAACCTGCTTGGGGCGTCCGAGCTCGCCCTCATGAAGCCGGCAGCGCGCCTGGTCAACACCGCGCGCGGGGGAATCGTCAACGAGGCGGCCCTTTACGACGCCTTGCAATCGGGCCGGATCGCGGCCGCCGCCGCCGACGTGTTCGAGAACGAGCCGCCCGGCGAGAATCCCCTGCTGGCGCTGCCCAACTTCGTCGCCACACCGCACATTGCCGCGTCGACCGCCGAGGCGCAGGCCTCGGTGGCGTTCGATGTCGCGGAGGAGGTGGCGGCAGTTCTGGCCGGCGACCTGCCGCGGTTCGCCGTCAACGCGCCCGCACTGCCGCCCGAGGAGCTTGCCTACCTCCGTCCGTTTGCCGAACTCACGGAGCGCCTGGCCGGCCTTCATGTCCAGCTGTTTGGCGGGCGGGTCAGCGCGATCGAGCTTGACTGTGAGGGCGAGCTCGCGGACCACGACGTCAACCTCCTCGTCGCCTCGGCGATCAAAGGGGTGCTGCAGCCGTTCACCGAGGATCGCATCAACACCGTGAACGCGCGTCTCATCGCGGCCAACAGGGGGGTCAAGCTCGTCGAACGGCGGAGCCGCGCGCATGGCAGCTACGCCAGCCTGGTCACGGTGCGCATGGACGGCCACGAGATCGCGGGTACCGTGCTCATGGGCGAGCTGCGTGCCGTGCGCATCGACTCCTTCCGTGTCGACCTTGTGCCCGATGGTCGATTCCTGGTGAGCAGGCATTCGGATCGGCCGGGCGTGGTCGGCCAGTTTGGCACCATCCTCGGCACGCACGATGTCAACATCGCGAGCATGCAGGTGGGGCGAGACGCGCCGCGAGGCAACGCGATGATGATTCTCGCGGTCGACGACCGAGTGGCAGGCGACGTCCTGGAGCGGCTGCGGCAGGTCGAAGGGATGTCGGACCTGCGCTATGTGGAGCTCGGCGACATTGCCGCCGGGCAATCCGATCGCTGACGTCCGGGCGCTGCCGGGGATCCGCTATCACCTGGCCCGAGCGGGGGATCCGACCACGTTCGTGGCTCCGCCGTACGACGTGATCCCCGAGTCAGACCTGGCCCGCTACCGCGCGATGTCCCCTTACAACGTGGTGCGACTCACGCGCCCCGGGACCGACTATCTGAGCGCGTCGCTGACCTTCGACCAGTGGGCCACGCTGGGCATCCTCCAGGAAGATCCGCCGTCGATGTACGTGCACGAGGTCGAGTTCGACGGCCGGCGCCGCCGGGACCTGATCGCCGCCCTGCGGCTGCAGCCCTACGAGGATGGCGTCGTGCTCCCGCACGAACGAACCCACCGCGGGCCCAAAGAGGACCGTCTCGCGCTCCTCCATGCCACCAACGCAAGCCTGGAGCCGCTCTGGTTCATATATGAAGGACGAGGCACCGGGCTGGCGGCGATCATCGAAGTGGTCGTGGCGCGCGCACCCGCAGTCTCGTTCGTCGGGCCGGAAGGCACGCGGAATCGCCTCTGGGTGATCTCCGACCCGATCCTCCACGCCGCCGTCCACGCCGACTTTGCGAGTCTCCCAGTGCTGATCGCCGACGGCCACCACCGCTATGAGACGGCGCTGGCCTATTCGCAGGAGCTGGATGGCCCGCCGGACTCTGCATCGCGGTTCACGCTCGCCCTCCTGACCGACATCGACGATCCCGGCCTGGAAGTTCTGGCCACCCACCGGGTGCTGAAGGCTGGTGTCGCGGTCACGGGAGGGGAGCCGGCCGGCTCGCTGGAGGAGACCATGGCCGCCCTCGAGGGCAAGGTGGCCGCCGGCACGTACCGCGACCACCACTTCCAGGTGATTCCGTTGGAAGGGGAAGTGCCTGTCGTGGAGTTACACGAGCAGGTGATCGACAACATCCTCGGCAAACGCAACCCGGAAGACCTCCTCCTTTACACCCGCGACGCGGCGGAGGCCGTGCGCTGGGTCGACGAGCAGGTGGGCGCGGCGGCATTTTTCCTCGGTCCGCCCGACCTCCGGCAGGTCCTGAAGCTCGCCCAGGAAGGCAAAACATTGCCTCAGAAAAGCACCTACTTCCACCCCAAGCCACCGTCCGGCATGGTGTTTCACCGGCTGGACCGAGACCGGACTCTATAGTTAGGAATCCAAGCAAGATGCCCACTTACGGATACCGCTGTGGCGATTGCGGCCACGAGTTCGAGATTCAGCAGAGAATCACCGACGAGCCTCTCAGGGTCTGCCCGAATTGCCAGGGCAAGCTGGCCAAGAAGATGTACGCGACCGGCGTGATCTTCAAGGGGAGCGGGTTCTACAAGACCGACTACAAGAACGCGAGCTCGAGCGACTCCTCCAACGGCTCGGAATCGAGCTCGGAGTCGAAGTCGGAGACCAAGTCCGAAGCCAAGTCGGAAGCCAAGTCGGAGGGCAAATCCGAGGGCTCGTCGCAGGCCAAATCGGAGGGCAAGTCGGCACCCAAATCGGAAAGCAAGAGTGACGGCAAATCGGATTCCAAGACGGAGAAAGCTTCTTAGATGTCAGACATACAGGCGGTCACAGATGGCGAATTCGAAAACTCGGTGCTGAAGGCGGACATCCCGGTGCTCGTTGATTTCTGGGCGACGTGGTGCGGACCGTGCCGCATGATCGCGCCAATTGTCGAGCAGATCAAGGGCGAGCTGGGCGACAAGGTGAAGGTCGTGAAGATGGACATCGATGAGAACCCAGCCACGCCGATGCGCCTGGGGATCATGTCGATCCCGACGGTGATCATCTTCAAAGACGGCAAGCCGGCCGAGCGCACGGTGGGCTATCGCCCCAACATGAAGGGCGACCTGAAGGCGAAGCTCGAGGCGCTGATCTAAGCCGATTTCCTCCCAGTCCGGCATCAGCATCGGCGCAGACGGAACCGCTCGGTGCTGGTGGTGTGATTCCGACGATCTGTATCGCAGATACCACGACCTCGAGTGGGGACGGCCGGTGGCCGATGACCGGAGGTTGTTCGAAAAGCTGAGCCTTGAAGCCTTCATGTCGGGCTTGAGCTGGTTGACGATTCTTCGCAAGCGGGAGAATTTTCGAGCTGCGTTCCGCAACTTCGACCCCTCTGTCGTTGCTCGCTTCACCGCTCGGGATGTGGGCCGTCTGATGGGCGATGCCGGAATCGTCCGCAACAGGGCGAAGATCGAGGCGACCGTCAACAACGCGAGGCGCTACTCCCTTCTGCTGGACGAGTTCGGCACGTTCGCGGCATATGCCTGGCGATTCGAGCCGAAGCCTAGAAAGCACCTTCTCGACCACACTGCCCTCATGCAGCTCGACGCCTCTGAAGAGGCGGGCGCGATGAGCAAGGACCTGCGCCGACGGGGTTGGGCGTTTGTCGGCCCGACGACGGTTTACTCGTTCATTCAGGCGATGGGCCTGGTCAACGATCACGTAAAGGGATGTGCCGCCGGCGCCGAGGTCGAGCAGCTGCGCCGCTCATTCGTGCGCCCGGCGGTGAAGCGCTAATCTAGCCGCGCGTCGCGACTGGGGATGTATGGGGGCTGGTGCCTCCCGCGGTCTTCAAAACCGTTTGCGGGGCGCTGTTGAGGCGTCCTGGGTGAGTTCGATTCTCATCCATCCCCGCCATTCTTCGCCGAAATGACAGCCAAGATGACAGCCACACCGGCGGACCGGGGGCGACCCTCCGGACAA
>DASXBJ010000055.1:0-3494 GCA_036491755.1 Candidatus Dormiibacterota bacterium | reverse complement strand
CCGCTCGTCGTTGCTGACGAGTCCCTGGTCGCCGATGCGATCACGTGTGCCGACCACCGTCGGATGTCAAAAGGAGTCGCCGGCGCACGGCGTCGCTGGCGCGTGCGTTCGCGCCTACAGCGGTGTCACGGCAGCGCGGCTGCTGCTCTCGGCCGAATCGAGCAGTGTTGTAACCGCGCTGGCGGCCGGTCGAGAGTTCTGGCTGCTTCGTGAAACCGGGTCTATTAGAGCCCCGGTTGGGCTCGGCAGGCGGCTCCTGCTATTGCCCGTCCGATGCCAAGCGTGTGTTGCCAATGGCGCGATTCAGCAGACGCAGGACATAAGGCTTGGCGCGCTGCCGACTGATCGACCAGTGGCTCGCCGCGTTCCCGACCGTGGGGCACCTGGAAAACGCCGCAGCCGAGCCGCGCTGAGCGCAGGTTAAGCCCGAAGATACGGCACCCGCCCAATAGACAGCACCCTCGCTTACGCCTAGCTTGGCGCATCAACCGAACGGGTGCCCAGGACAGGATGAACAACCGGGTCACCTACACGATCCCCAGCGCCGCCGAGCTCCAACACGCCGGCGGGCGCCGGCTGAAAAGAATCAAAGGAGCGACGATGAGAGGAATGTTGAGAGCCGGCATAGCGGTGGTGACAGCGGTGGCCATCCTGGCGGTGGTCGCCGTCGGCGGCGCGTCCGCCGCTAGGCGTGGCGGAGACACGATCACAGTCTGCGTACACCACCGTGGCGGCGGGCTGTACCGCAGCCGCGGCCGTTGCGCGCGGCACGACTCCAAACTGAAATCAGCGGGGGCCCAAGGCCCGCAGGGTATCCAGGGCGTCCAGGGACCTCAAGGCGCCCAGGGAATCCCCGGTCCAGTTACGACAACCGCCCCGTCTGGGCTTACGCAGCGCGGCGTCTTTGTTATTACCGGGGACGCGAGCTCTGGCACCCTTGACACAAGCATCACGTTCCCGCTCGAACTCGCGGCCAGCCCTAAGGTGGTCGAGGTGCCCAACGGCGTGCCGAACCCCGATCCGACCCACTGCCCGGGATCTCCAGAGGCCCCGAGTGCCGCGCCGGGATACCTCTGCCTGTATGACGAGTTCGAGTACAACGTCGACCAAAGGATCCCGGGCGAATATCTTCGCGTCAGCGGCATTGACGCGATGCTTGGCGACGCCAGCCCGTTTGGCGCGTTCCTCCGCGCGGACTTCGTGGTCCAGGGCTCCATCGATATCGACGGTTCCTGGGCAGTGACCGCGCCGTAGTGCGATGTGTGGCGGCCCGCCGCCAGATACGCGCTGACCGCTTCGCCTCCAGCAGCCGCCAGCAGGAACCGGTGGTCAAAACCACGGTGACCAAGTACACGGAGGTGCCTGGCAAAACAGGCCAGCCACCTCCTCAAGGTCGACTCAACGAGTGCGGGAGGCGTAGAGCCGAGAATGCGCAGCGCGGTAGAGTCTGAGCGCTCTCCCGGCATTAACGGTCGACGCTCCCGCTTAGTCGCCCACGCGGTGTGATCGCTCGACTGCTGCTCCGGGAGTTCGTCGTCCCGAAGCGGAACTCTCGAACTCGGCGTTCCTGCCCGGCGACACAGCTCCAGGTTCGTGGGAGCGGCAGTGATGGCGGAGCACGAGTGCTATTGCGCAGAGTGGCCAGGGGGCGTGGCGTCCTCAGTGACGGAGACCGGGCGCGCATGCGGGCCGAGAACAGGATCCTGCAAGAGATCGGCGATGAGTGCGTCGGAGCCGCCGATACAGCTCCAATCGTCGTCCCATAGCGTCGAGACCAGCCACGCGTGATCCTCGGGGAACATCAGATCCGGCAGCTCGGTGCTCTTCCAGTTGCTCTCCCCTCCTGGAGCCGGACGCGAGGCCGCGGCCTGTTCGGGTCCGGCCTCTATTAACACGTAGCTCCAACCGCTGTAGAGCATCACCTTGGGTGCATCCCAAAAGACGATGTGGCTTGCGCCGGTGTCGAGATACCCAAGCCACCACGGCTGCTGCGGGGTGTGTTGGCGCAGCAGTTCAATCAGCGCGAGATCTTGGCGGCGCTCCTGGCGTACATCTCGGGGCCCTGGCACGCTGAATTGCACCAGCGTCGCATAGTCGGCGAACACGGGCGGGATCGCCGCAGTGATCTGCCGACCGACCGCGGTCCCGTCGCCGATCCATTGGATGTCGCGCTCGCTGCCAATGCGCCAGGCGATCCCGTCCTTGACTCGAGTCTGATCCCCGTCACGCATTCTGAGGATGCTAGGGGGCAAAGACGGACGATCCTCGGCTCCCCGGGCGCCCATCGCTTCCGCTTCGTCGCCGATCCGGCAAGCCGCAGACTGCCGGCTCGATCGAGCAGCAGCGGCCTCGCCGCGACGCCAACGCTCCCGAATCGTCCTGACGCTGCAGCAGTCTGCACGCCTCGGGGAACTGGCCTCGCGCGACCGGTTGAGCGGGCCGTCGCTCGCCTGGTAAGCGGCAGACTGACGTCAGCGCTGCTGGTCGATCAACCCCACAGCTCTCCGCTGTGATGGCGCGATCGCCATTTCCAGGGCGTATAACGGGCGCCCGACATCGAGATCAACCTGCTTGAGACGTACCCGTGGGCTTCCCTATCGCGTGGATGGCGTCGAGTACGTCTTTGATGCCGCCCTGGGTGTTGACGTCCAAGCGGTCAAGGATGATCTCTGTGTTGGTGAACTCCTTCGCGGCGCGTGCGTCCGAAGTCAACGACTGCACCGACTGGCCGACCAGGATGATCGACAGCAGCACGAGTTGCAGGAAAGTCTGCGCGATCCACGCGACGATCAGGATCAGCCCCGGCTTGGTGAAGAAGCTGGGCACGTCACTGGCCTTGAGCACGTTCGCCTGGATCAGGATCGCTGGCAGGCTGACCAGGGCGATCAGCGCGAACAGATAAGCGCACGCCATCGTGCCCACGCTGCGCGTAATCACGAGCGCGACCTTGGCGTTGAACCCCTCCACCTCGCCGACCGCCTTCATGATCGCGCGAGGGTCGAAGCGGGCGGCGCGCGCCAAACGGTCACGCGTCTTCACGGGTGCATCCACGTTCATCCTCCAATCGGTAACGACTAGGCAGAATCGACGCCGAAGGCTACGGCCCTTGCGCGACGCGACAGCCGCTACCGACTCAGTCGAGCGATCGTCCTGTGGCTTCCCCTCCGGGCTTACTGGCAACAGCGAAGAGATTCGCGATGAGCCTCCCAAGGCCAGCACTCGGCGCTCGCTTCCCCCAATCGATCCAAGCGGCTCTACAGACCGTAGGCGACCGGTACGCTCGTTCCGGTGCCCACGCAAGGAGACCCACTGGCCCGGGCAACGATCGATCGAGTCATTGCCCGGGTCACGCCGTGGTCCGGAGTCCAAGTCCTGGTCCAAGAGGACAACGGCGATTCGGACCACAACGACCCCTCGGCCTTCACGGAACGGAGGCGCACTCCGGACAAACTCCACGTCAGTGTGCGGCTCACGGCGCTGACCGCGGACGGCGG
>DASXBJ010000054.1:0-38664 GCA_036491755.1 Candidatus Dormiibacterota bacterium | reverse complement strand
GTCGTAGGCGTTGAGGTCCTTGCGCTTGGTCTCGACGATGGTGCGCAGCTGCTGTCGCGTCACGCGGCCGACCTTGTCGCGGTTCGGCTTGGGCGAGCCTTTCTCGATGCCGGCCGCCCGCTTCAGCAGGTTGACCGCCGGGGGCGTCTTCAACACGAAGGAGAAGCTGCGGTCCTCGAAGATCGTAATCTCGGCGGGCACGACATCGCCGGCCTGCTGAGCGGTGCGCTCGTTGTAGGCCTTGGTGAACTCCATGATGTTGATGCCGTGGGGTCCCAGCGCGGTGCCCACGGGCGGCGCCGGCGTGGCCTTGCCGGCCTGCAGCTCGAGCTTGAGGATCGCTCGGACCTTCTTTTTGCCCACTAGTGCACCTTCTCCACCTGGAGCAGATCGAGCTCGACAGGCGTTTCGCGGCCGAACATGTTGACCAGCACCTTGAGCTTGCCCTTCTCCGGATTGATCTCGTCAACCTTGCCGTGGAAATCCGTGAACGGTCCATCGACGACGCGCACCGACTCGCCGACCTGGAACTCGACGCGGATCTTGGGCGCCTCCTGCTTCATCTGCTTCTGGATGGCGCGAACCTCTTTCTCCTGCAGGGGAACCGGGCTGTTCGCGGATCCCACGAAGCTCGTCACGCCAGGCGTGTTGCGCACGACGAACCACGACTCGTTCGACATGACCATGCGCACCAGGATGTAGCCGGGGAAGATTCGCTTCTGGACGTGGCGGCGCTTGCCGTCTTTGATCTCGATCTCGTCCTCCATGGGGACAAGGACCTGGAGGATCTTGTCCTGCATGTCCATCGACTCAATCCTCTTCTCGAGGTTCTTCTTGACCTTTTCCTCGTGGCCGGAGTAGGCGTGGACCACGTACCACTGCGCTTCCTGCTCCTGGGCCGCGGTCTTCTCGACAGCCACGTCAGTGACTCCCGTTGTAGATGACGCGCTTGGCGACCTCACCGAGCAGGTAGTCGACGCCCCCGATGAAGGTGCCGAGCAGGATCACGGTGAAGATCACGACCAGCGTGTACCGGTAAAGCTCGCCGGCGGTCGGCCAGACGACCTTGCGCAACTCGTCGTAAACCTCGCGCAGAAAGCGTCCGGGAGCGAACTCCGAGGGCTGGTCTGCGCGGTTCTTGGCTGTTATCGCCATGTCGCGGTTACTTGGTCTCCTTGTGCGAGGTGTGCTTGTGGCACCACTTGCAGTATTTGCTCATCTCGATCCGGTCAGGATCGTTCTTCTTGTTCTTGACGGTCGTGTAGTTGCGGCGCTTGCAGACGCCGCAGGCGAGGCTGATGATGTCTTCCATAGCTGTCTCTTTTGGCTGGGGTGGAAAGAAAAAAGCCTAGGTTACCTAGGCAGCGTCAATAGTAGCAGAGGGCCGGGACTCCCTTTCGCTCCGCGCCATATGATTCGATCGATGCCCGGATCGACGATCGCGGTATTGCACGGGGACCAGACCGGGGAAGAGCTCCTGCAAGAGGCTTTGCGCCTGCTCGACCCGGCTGTGCTCGGCCTGCAGCTCGAGCGGCACGACTTCGACCTGTCCCTGGAGGAGCGCCGCAAGACGCGCAACCAGGTCGTGCTCGACGCAGCCGAAGCCCTGCGCGAATGCGGCTTTGGGATCAAGGCCGCCACGATCACCCCGGAAGGCGCCGGCGACGTGGGCAGCCCGAACGCGATCCTGCGCAAACAGATCGACGGGCGCGTCATCGTCCGCACCGGCCGCAGGATCCCCGGCGTCCGGCCGCTGGCGGGTGTCCACGCACCGATCTCCGTGATCAGGATGGCCGTCGACGACGCCTATGGGGCCAAGGAGTGGCGCGAGGGACACGACCTGGACGAGTGGGCGTACCGCACCGAGAAGATCAGCCGCCGCACGTGCCGGATCGTCGCCGAGTACGCGTTCACCCACGCCCGTCGCATCGACGCGAAGGTGTTCGGCGGTCCCAAGTTCACCGTCAGCCCTGTCTACGAGGGCATGTTCAAGGAGGAGCTCGACGCGGCGTCGAAGCGCCACCCCGAAGTCCGATACAACCCGCAGCTCATCGACGCCACGTACGCACTTCTGCTCACGACGACCGGCGAGTCGCTCGTCATCCCCGCGCTGAACCGCGACGGGGACACGCTGTCCGACCTGGTGATGCAGATGTTCGGGACGATCGCGGGCGCGGAGTCGACCCTGCTCGCCTTCGACGAAGGCGGTGCGGTCACCGTCGCCATGACCGAGGCCCCGCACGGGACCGCCCCCGCGCTGCAGGGCAAGAACGTCGCCAATCCGATGGCCATGGTCCTCGCCGTCGCCTCGATGCTCGGCTACATGCGGGCGGACGAAGTCCGCAGCGCGTCGCGCGTGATCTATGAAGCGGCCCTGGAGACCGTGTCCGACGGAGTGCGCACCGCTGACCTCGGAGGCCAGGCGTCGACCACGGCTTTCATGGACGAGGTCGTGCGCCGCGTCCAGACCAAGATCGAAGTCTGGAGCTCCCTGGCCGACGTAGAGCGCTGACTCTTCCCTCTCCCCCTCGGGGAGAGGGCCAGAGTGAGGGACGTAGACACTCCCCCTCGGGGAGAGGGCCAGTGAGGGGCGTAGACGCTCCCCTCTCCCCCTCGGGGAGAGGGCCAGTGAGGGGCGTAAACACTCCCCTCTCCCCCTCGGGGAGAGGGCTAGGGTGAGGGGCGTAGACAGCCCTAGACGGTGATCCTCTTGAACGACTCCGCGAACCGGTAGCCGCCCTTCTTGCCGACCTCCGCGTGCCGCTTGCGCATGAACTTCTCGAAGTCCCACTCGCGCCCAGGCTTCGCGACCTGGCTCTTGTGCTTGTGCAGCGCTTTGATCTTGCGGTCCAGGGTCGAGCTGATGTCGACGAAATAGTCGCCCAAGGTCCAGAACGGGATCCAGACCTCCTTCACCTCGTGGGCCTCCAAGCCCTCCTTGAGCAGAGAACGGAACGCGCGCGGGTTGCGCGAGTCTGGATAGACGGCGGCCAGGGTGGCTTCGCCAACCGCAAGATGGTCCGGGTGCGAGCCGCCCATCGGCGCGTCGATCACGCGTCCTGGAAGGTGGGTGATCACCAGCTCCGGCTTGTACTTGCGGATCATCCGCACGATGTCGTGCCGCAGCTTGAGGTCAGGCGACACGTGCCCGTCCTTGTAGCCGAGAAACTCGACCTTCTTGACGCCGAGCACACGAGCCGCGGCACGCTGCTCCTTCTCGCGGATGGCCTTCAGCTCGGAGTCCTTCTGCTTGGGGTCCTCGCCGCCCTGAGTGCCGTCTGTGACGATGACGTAGGTCACGCGTGCGCCATCGTCGGCCAGCCGCGCGATCGAACCGCCGGCGCCGAACTCCGGGTCGTCGGGGTGAGCCGACACGACGAGCACGCGGTCGAACTTCGGGCCCTGAGACTTCGAGCGGGCCTTCGCCCGGGGGGTCGCCTTCTTCGTCACCTTCTTCTTCGTCACGTCGTTGAATCTAAGCCATCCGGGAAACCGGCTGTTCCATCAGCCTGTCAGCGACGCGGTTTGGCCACCGCCCCAAGCGAGGCCAGGGGGATCGCAGGCTGGATCGGTTTCCACAAAGCCTCCAGTTGCTCGGCCGTGAGCTTGGTTCGCGACGCGACCACCCGGCCGCCGAACGCGATCGTCTTCACGGCGGCCCATCCGTCGCTACCCGACAGCCGCATGGGCACGGTGACGACTGCAGCCAGCGCCGCGGCCTCTTCCGCCGGGCGCGTCCCTCCGTCGGCCACGGCCTTGGAGAGGGCGTTGGACAGGACGTCGTCGAGCTGCCACGGCTGCGCGAGGACTGCGCATTGCGTCGAGCCGAGGCGGCCGATGGCGGTGACGTAGCGCGACACCATCGCGCCCAGGGAGCGCGGGTTGGTCACCGGTATCGCTGAGGCGAAGGGCGCATACGAAGCCGCGAACTTGATCGGCGTCAGGTGCTGATGCCTCACCAGGGCGGACACCGCGTGCCAGGTTGCCACCGCTTCGTCGTCGGACCGGCCGCCGAAGAAGTCGATCAGGGCCGTTCCGGCGCTGACCAGCGGGGCGACCGCCTCCTCGTTCGCCTCCGGCGCGACCGCAGCGACCCGCTCCCATTCGGACCTGTCGAGGGACGCGACCTTGTGCGCGAAGCCACCTCCGTTCAGCTGGTCGATGGGGATCGTGCCCGCGAATGGCAGGTACATCTGGTCGATCTGCTCAGGGGTGAGATGTCCGTGGGCCTCTGCCGCGTACCCAGCGCGCTCGACGGCAGCGAAGGCGCGACATCGTGTGAAGGTGTCGAGCTCACGAGTACCCTCGATGGCTGCAAGGATCGAGCGCACGACGCCCGCAGGCTCAGCGCTGTCCTCGCGCGTGATGCTGGTCACCAGCTTGCGCCGGTCCAGGACGCGAAGCCACTGGATCGGAGTCATCTCGGACAAGCCCTTGATGAACACGCTCACCTCCCCGCTGTTGGGTCCGTAGGGGGCCGGCGCCTTGGGGGGCGACGTGGCCCCGACCCGCGCCGGTCCTCGCGTCGCCTTGATGGACTTGATCGCCGTGCCCACCGCGGTCTTGACGCGCTCGACTGGCGGCGCCTCGGGCTGCTCGTCAAGCGACTCGAACGGGATGGCCGGCTCGAGGGGCACCCAGAGCGCTGCGATCTCGGCCTGGGTAAGGTCGCCCAGCGATCCGAGGACCCGGCCGCCGTGGACGATCGTGCGCACCGCTGCCCAGCCCGCGTCCCCAGGCAGGTGGGTCGGGACGGCGCTGAGGGCGACCATGGCCGCGGTCTCCTCGCTCTTCACCTCGCGGTTCTTGGCGACTGCCTGCAGCAATGAACGCATTGCGGGGTGGTCGATCCGCCAGCGGTGCGAGAGCAACTCGCACTGCTCCCGGGTCAGCGATTCGACGGCCGAGATGAATCGTCGCGTTCGCGGATCGAGGACGTCGGCGCCCGACACCGGAATGAAGCCGGCGAAGGGAACGTAGTGCGCGGCGAACTTCAACGCCGGGAGCTGTGAGCGCATGACCAGAGCCGACATCGCCTGCCAGGCCGCGACCTGCTTCTCGTCTGTCTTCTTCGCCAGCATGTCGAACAGGACCTCGCCCGCCCTGGCCATCGGCTCGGAGATGCGAGTGTCGCTGCTGCGGATCTCCGACTGGATGGAGCGCGCCGAATCGGCTTCGCCGGCGCCTTCTTTCGACACCGTCGCGACCATCCGGCGCACCGCCAGCACCTGCCGCCACTGCCACGGCGTGAGCTGGCCCGCCGCGTTGATGAACGCCTCGACCTCGGCCGTATGGGGCCCGAAGCGCCGGGTGGCGTTGTCGTTGGCCCTCTGGATACGCCCCAGCAGGCCTTGTGAGGCTGGCACTACACCCTAATTTTGGAGGGCCGAGGCCCCCTTAATGCCTGTTTAAACCGTCTCGACCTTCAGCAAGTTGGTCTGGCCGGGACGGCCCATTGGCACACCTGCCACGATCACGACCCGATCCCCCGGCCGAACCAACCCGCTCTCGCTGGCCGCCGCGGTGGCGTTGGAGATCATCTCGTCGGTGTCGCGTCCGGGGCTCACCAGAAGGGGGATGACACCCGAGTAGAGGGCGGTGCGGCGCAGCACCGCGGGATGTGGGCTGGCCGCGACGACGGGCATCCGCGGCCGGGCCTTGCTGCAGCGCAGGGCGGTGGTTCCCGACTCGGTGAACGCGATGATCACGCGGGCGCCGATCTCATCCGCGGTCGTGGCCGCCGCGTGCGCGATCGCGCTCCCCACCTGGCCCGGCTCGCGCCAGATCTGGCGAGCCCGCTCGTACGCCGGATGCCGCTGGGCAGACAGGCAGATCCGGGCCATTGCGCGCACGGCTTCGAGGGGATGGGCGCCGACCGAGGTCTCCTGAGACAGCATCACCGCGTCGGTGCCGTCCCAAATCGCATTCGCCACGTCCGACGCCTCGGCGCGCGTGGGCCGGTTGGAGGTGACCATCGACTCCAGCATCTCGGTCGCTGTGATCACCGGCACGCCGGCGCGGTTGGCGCGGTCGATCACGTCTTTCTGGACGGCTGGGACGTCGCCGAGCTTCAGCTCGACGCCGAGGTCGCCCCTGGCCACCATCACCGCATCCGCGACCTCCAGGATCTTGCTCAGGTTGCGGATCGCCTCGAGCTTCTCAAGCTTGGCGATCACCGGCGCCTTGCAACCCAGCGAGCCAAGGTGCTGCTGGCAGGCCAGGAGGTCCTCCGGGCGCCGGACGAATGAGAGCGCGAGGTAGTCGACGTCGAGCTCGGCGGCGAGCTTGAGGTCCTCGACGTCCTTGGCGGTCAGCGCGGGCAGCGGGATGGTGCGGCCAGGGACGCTCACGCCTTTGCGCTCGCCCAGCAGCCCGCCCCTCACGATCGAACACTCGGCGCGCCCCGGCGCGGTGCCTCTGACCACCAGCTCGATGCGGCCGTCGTCCAGCAACACGCGGTCCCCCACCTCGAGCGCATCGACGAGCTCATGGTGGCTGACCTCGATCACCTCCCCGTCCCCGCTTGCCGTGGTGCCGGCTTCCGGGTCCCCGCCCGCGGGCGAGAGCGACGGCGAATGCCGGCGGTTGGGAAGGTCTGCCCCGGGCTGGGCCACGATCACAACCCGGCGCCCGCGCACCAGGCGTTGGAATGTCGACGCAAGCTGGCCGGTGCGGATCTTCGGGCCCTGCAGGTCGCCCAGCAACGCAACTGGACGGCCGGCCGCCTCCGCCGCCTCGCGCACGTTTGCCGCGACCTGCCGATGGGTGTCATGGTCGCCGTGCGAGAAGTTCAGCCGCGCCACGTCCATGCCCGCGAGCACCAGCGAGCGCAGCATGCTGGGCGATGCGCTGGACGGTCCGATCGTGCACACGATTCGAGTCCGCCGGACAGCGCTCAACCCGAGTACCTCTCGATCCGGCGGCCCATCTCCGCTTCGGCCTCTACCACCTGGCGCTCCAGCTCGAGAGCGCTGATCACCGCTCCGCCCATGCCTCGCACGAGGTCGCGCTGGAAGCCGTCCGAGGTCGCCACGGTGATGACGTCCTCCGCCTGGCTTGCCTCGTACGCGATGCGTTCGATCGCATGGTCGGCGGAGTGTCCCTTGCGGGTGAAGATGACGCGCACGCCCTCCACCACCGCTTCGCTGCTCGCCGTGGCGCGGTGAGAGTCGAAGACCACGGTCACCTCAACGTTGGTGACCATGCCGAGCACCGCGACGCGCTCGACCAGCTTGTCGCGCGCGGCCTCGAGCGACGCCTCCGCCATCAGCTTTTTGAGGGTGGGCCAAGCGTGGATGACGTTGTAGCCGTCGACGATCATGCGGTCCATCAGCGGAACTGCATGTGGGCCTGGCCGTACGCGATGAGGATCCGCGGGACCTGCGTCAGGTCCGTGAGCTGCAGGACGAATCCGAAGAACGCGTGCGAGACGCTCGGCGCAAACCACAGCACCGCAAAGACGCCGATGATGGCAAATTGCCCGAACCGCACCGCGTAGTCCTGGACCGAATACGGCAGCCACGGCCGGAGGATGCCGAAGCCGTCGAGCCCGGGGATCGGCAGCAGGTTCAGCACCACCGCGATCGCCTCGATGAAGGCGAGGAAGGCGAGCGCCTCATAGAACTCGAGCCGGCCGACGGGCAGCGTGTCGAGGCCCGCGACGTAGAAGGGCGCAGCGAACAATAGCCCGCACAGAAGGCTGCCGACCGGTCCGGCGACCGAGACAGCCGAATCCCACACCTTGCCGCGCAGCGCGGTGTGATTGACGTACACGGCGCCGCCCGGAAGACCGATGCCGCCGAGCAGGAGAAAGACGATGGGCAGGACGAGGCTGAGCAGCACGTTGGTGTATCGGAGCGGATTCAGAGTCAGGTAGCCGGAGGTCGCAACGCCTCGATCTCCGCCGAGATAAGCCACCAGCGCGTGGCCGAACTCGTGGATGCACAAAGAGGTGATCCAGCCCGCGGTGACGAAGATGATCGTCAGCGGGCCCACGAGGTCGGGCAGGACGCCTGCGGCCAGCATCGCCCCCGAAACGATGGTGGCGCCCAGGATGCCCAGAAACACGGGGCTCACGCTCAGCACTCCGCGCAGCGACGGCCACGGCTTGCGCCGCAGCGCTGCGGCCGCGCGGGGCGCGTCGCCTGGCCGGGTCGCGGCTTGCGATGACCGCCCGGCCTGGGCGCGGTCCGACGCGCCGGGCAGAAAGTCGGGCTTGGCGCCGCTCTGGAGGTGGCGCCGCAGGTCGTACATCGTGACGCCCGCCTTCTGGAGTGGCGCGGCGGTTGCGGGCGAGTCCGAATAGAGCATCGCGAGCAGCAGGTGAATCGAGTCGACCTGATAGTGGCCCAGGACCTGCGCCTCGCGGTTGGCGTTCACCAACAGCTGCCGAAGCGGCAGCGCCGATGCCGTGGCGCCGTCAACGCTCACGTCCGCGGCGATCGCCTTCGGGTCGTAGCCGAGCGCGCTGATCGCCTCCACGGCGAGGCTGCCGCGCCGTCGAAGCATGGCCTGGAGCACGTCGGCCGGCGTGGCCTGCGCGGCTCCGCGCTCGGTCGCCGCGGCGCTCGCCAGCTCGAGGATCTCGCGCGCGTCGCGAGTGAGGGGAATGTCCGAAGAGGCACGCTGCAGCTCGAGAGCGGCGTCAGGCATCGCCGACCAGTCTAGAGCCCATTATTTGGCTCGCTGGCGCATGACCTCGTAGATCAGCGCTGCCGCCGCGGCCGATGCGTTGAGGCTGGCGATGTGTCCCTTGACCGGCAGCTTCACCCTGGCGTCGCACCTTTCCTTGACCAGGCGATGCACCCCTTCGCCCTCGCTGCCCACGACCAGGCAGACGTCCTGCGTGAAGTCGAAATCCCACGCCTGCATCTCGCCGCGGGGGTCGAGGGCCACGCACCAGATGCCGGAGCGCTTGACCTCCGCGATAGCTGATGGCATGCCTGACACCTTGGCGATGCGAAGCAGCTCCGAGGCGCCGGAGCTGGCCTTGACGGCGACCGCCGACAGTGGTGCGCTCCGGTGCTCCGGCAAGATGGCGCCGTCGCTGCCGGCGACCTCCGCGCTGCGCAAGATCGCGCCCAGGTTTTGCGGATCCATGATCGAGTCCAGCGCTACGAGCAGCGTCGGCTTGGTGTCGAGCAGCTCCTTCAGCGTCCAGTCGCGCCGGGGCTTCAGCTCGGCCGCGACGCCCTGGTTCACCCCGGGCGCCAGGGCGTCCATCCGTTCTGGCGCCACGACCTCGACGCGTGCGAGGCGCGCGAGCTCGTCGAGGCGCGGGTCGTGGCCGAGTCCAGAAGCCTGGTAGACCTTGACCACGCGTCCTGCGCGCGCGGCTTCGAGGACGGCGTTTCGGCCGTGGATCAAAACCGTGGTTGGAGTGTTGCGGGGCACGGGCATCAACTAAAGCCTGACGGCTATGCTGGCGCGGTGCGCGAGCCGGTCGGCGTGGCGGGCTTCATGGCTGCGGCGAGAGCCATCTTCGCGGCGGGCGTGACCGAGGAGAGCCGGAACGCTGTCGGACGGCTGCTGGCCGAGATGTCGGGCGAGCCCGGCTTCGTGCCGCAAAGCGAGATGAGCACGCTGCATGGAAGCAGCTCGAGCTTCACTCTGCTGCAATCCGACCCCGACGGCCTCACCTTGATGCTGGCCCGCTTCTCCCCCATCGCAGAGACGCCTGTCCACGACCACAACTCGTGGGGCGTCGCCTGCGTCGTGCGGGGACGCGACCGCTATCGTCACTGGGAGGCCGGCGAGGATGGAAGGGTGCGCGTGCTCTACGAAAAGGTGCTGGAACCCGGGTCGTTTGTGACCTGGCCCGAGCCGCCCCGCGACATCCACAGCCAGCAGGGGATCGACGATGACGCGCTCGAGCTGGTCTTGTTCGGCAAGAACGTGGCGGTGATCCCGCGCAACTATTACGACCCCGAGACCGGGGAGGTCAGGAGCGCGCTGCCCCAGTAGTCACGCGGTAGTCACGCGGTCGGCACTCGGCGCCAGCGGACGCCGTCTTTCGAATCCTCGAGCGCGATGCCGAGCTTGCGAAGCTCTTCGCGGATCTGGTCGGCGCGCCCAAAGTCGCGCGCCGCTCTGGCGGCCTCACGTTCCGCGATCAGGCGTTCCACCTCCTGCGCCAGGCCGCCGTGGCGGTCGTCCGGGCGGATCACGTCGAGGTGCGCGTCGACCTCTTGCAGCAGGCCAGTCAGCGAGGAGAGGCCGGCTGCGGATACGCGCTTCGCGTCCAGCGCAGCGTTGGCTTCGCGCACGAGCTCGAACACGAGGCCGATGCCCAGGGGCAGGTTCAGGTCGTCGTCCAGGGCGGCGCGGTAGCCGGCTCGCACCTCATCGATCCTGCGCATGAAGTCGGGATCGTCATCGGCCGCGAAACTGGTTCGCTGCACGCGCTCCGCCAGCTCGCGGAGGCGTCTAACCTGCTCGGCCGACGAGTGCAGGCCCTCGGTGCTCAGGCGCACTCGGGATCGGTAGTGGGCGTTGGAGATGAGGAAGAAGCGGACCGCCACAGGGTCATGCCCTGCATCCACCAGGTCGCGCAAGGTGGTGACGCCGCCGGCGCTCTTCGACATCTTCTCGCCCGTTGCATCGCTCAGGTACTCGGAGTGGAGCCACATGCGGGACAGGGTCGCGTGGTTGGCGGCCTCCGATTGCGCGATCTCGTTCTCGTGGTGCGGGAACATCAGGTCGACGCCGCCCGCGTGGATGTCGATCGTGTCGCCGAGGTAGCGCTTGATCATCGCTGAGCATTCGATGTGCCAGCCCGGGCGGCCGCGTCCAAAGGGGGCGTCCCATGCGGCGCCGAGCTGCTCGTCGGTGGGTTGGGAGCGCTTCCAGAGGGCGAAGTCGCTCACGGATTCCTTGTCGTACTTGTCGGTGGCGACGCGCGCCCCGGCGCGGAGGCCGCCGCGGTCCAGGTGGGAGAGGGCGCCGTAGGCGGGGAAGCTCGCGATGCGGAAGTAGACGTCGCCGTCGGCGGCGTAGGCGTGCCGTTCCTGGAGCAGGCGGTCGATCATGCCGATCATCTCGGGTATGTGCTCGGTGGCGCGTGGGTAGTGCTCGGCCGGTTGGGCGCGCAGGGATTGCATGTCCTCAAAAAAGGCTGCGGCGTAGGGCTTCACGTAGTCGCCGATCGTGGTGTCTGCGTGCGTGGCCTGGTCGAGGATGCGGTCGTCGATGTCGGTGAGGTTCATCACATGCGTGACTCTGTAGCCGTTGACCTGGAGGTGGCGGCGGACCAGGTCATAGAAGAGGAAGGCCCGGAGGTTGCCGACGTGGGCGTAGTTCCACACCGTCGGGCCGCAGGTGTACATGCGGACATGCCCCTCTTCAAGTGGCTCGAAGGGCTCTTTGGTTTGGGTGAGGGTGTTGTGCAGGCGCAGGGGCACCGCTTAAGTGTCTCGGATACGTGGGGACGGACGGGCCGTGAGGCCACCTCCCTCCCACCCGGCCGGGGTCAGGGTGAGGGAACGAATGGCTCTCGGCGGCGCTACTCGATAAGTGCGATCGCCTGCGCCGCGATGCCGGTCTTTTTCCCCAGCGCCCCCAAGCCCTCGGGCGACGTCGCCTTGACGTTCACATCTTCCGTGCCGAGGTGCTTGGCCAGGTTGGCTTCCATCGCACGCAGGTGCGGGCCAAGGCGCGGCTCCTCCGCGATGACGGTGCTGTCGACGTTGACGATCCGGTAGCCCGCCGCGAGCACTGTCCGAACGGTCGTCGCAAGCAGGTCGAGGCTGGATGCATTCTTGAACTTCGGGTCGCCGGCTGGGAACAGCTTGCCGATGTCGCCCAAACCGGCAGCGCCCAGCAGCGCGTCGATCACGGCGTGGGTCAGGACATCGGCGTCGGAGTGGCCCTCGAGCCCTGCAGGATGGTCGATTCGCACGCCGCCGATGACCAGCTCGCGGCCGACGCGCAGGCGATGCATGTCGTATCCGATCCCCACCCTCACCGGGTGGCGGCCTCCTGCTCGCGGATGAGAGCTTCGACGACGTCGAAGTCCTCGGGCGTCGTCAGCTTGATATTCGCGGGCTCGCCCTCGACGACCGTGACCTCGTGACCGGTCGCGGCGACCAGCTGCGCGTCGTCGTCGCCCACGAGGCCGGCATCGGCCGCTTCGCGGTGCGCGCGCGCCAGCAGCTCGTGCGAAAAAGCCTGCGGGGTCTGCGCCAGCACGATGCGGGAGCGATCCAGGCTCTCGACGAGCCGGTTGCCCTCGACTCGCTTGACCGCGTCGCGCGGGGCGAGGGCGGGAAAGGCCGCGCCTGATTCCATCGCTGCCGCGAGAACCCGCCGCACCAGGGTGGCTGTGGCAAGGGGACGGGCCGCGTCGTGGACGAGCACGAAATCGCAATCACCCAGAGCCGCGAGGCCGGCGCGCACCGAGTCCTGCCTGCTCTCCCCACCCGCCTTGACGATCACCGGCTTGCGCGGGTGCATAGCCTCCACCTCACGCTCCGCGTTCTCGAGCCGGCCCGGCGGCCCCACCACGACGATCTTGTCGACCTCGTCGAGCGCCAGGAAGAGCTCGAGCACGCGGGCCAGCGTGGTCCGGCCGTTGAGCCGCACGAGCGCCTTGCTGCCACGGCCCAGCCGCGAGCCGGAGCCCGCGGCCGCGACGATGGCGCCCACCGTGCTCACGCCGACTCCTCGCGCTTGGTGCGGTTGTTGTTGCCACGCTTTCCGTCCATGCCGGCCGGCTCGGCGAAGATCATGCGGCCGGCGGACGTCTGGATCACCGATGTGACGACTGCCGTGATGGTCTGGTTCAGCAGGCGGCGGCCATTCTGGATGACCACCATGGTCCCGTCGTCAAGGCTGCCCACGCCCTGGCCCGGCTCCTTGCCCTCTCGAGCCACCGTGACGACGATCTCCTCGCCCGGAATCGCGACCGGCCGCATGGCCTGTGCGAGCTCGTTGAGATTGAGCACGATCACGCCCTCCAGCCGCGCGATGCGATTGAGGTTGAAGTCGTTGGTCATGATCGCCCAGCCCCGGCGCTTGGCCGTGCGCACGAGGTGCGCGTCGATCTCCGTTCCCGAAGGCGCATCGTCCTCGGTGACCTGAAGCTTGATCGACGGGTCCTTCTGCATATCGGTCAGCACGTCCAGGCCACGGCGCCCGCGCCGCCGCCGCGTCGCATCCGCCGAGTCCGCGACCATCTGCAGCTCGCGCAGGACCGAGCTCAGGATGACGAGCGGCATGTCGACGAAACCTGTCTTGGCGATGTCCAGGATGCGGCCGTCGATGATCACCGAGGTGTCGAGCAGAACTGCTGGGATCCGGCTGGAATCCTCCTCATGACCGCCGCCGAAGAACAGCGAGGTGAGCTCGGCGCGGCGAGTCAGCCCAACTGAAGCCCCCTGGGCGGCGAGAAGCAGCGCCAGCACGGCGGAGAGGTCGTATCCGTAGGGCAGGTCGCGGACGAAAACACCGATCAACACGGCGATGACCAGGCCGACGATCATGCCCAGCAATCCACTCAAAAGGTCGGGCAGCGGAGTGCTCGTCAACCGGAAGTTGAACGTGCGCCAGCCCCCCAGCACGTACGGTGTGCCGAGGTACGCGAAGATCAAACCTTCCAGCGTGGTGAGCCCGATGACTATGTATCCGGGGTGAGGGTTGACCCCGCCGCGGACCATGAAGTAACCGAGCGTAAAACCACCGATCACTCCGAGCGCCGCCCCGACCCAACGGGCCAGGTGCTCGGAACGCTTCACGACTACCTCCTCAAGAGACCGTTAAGCCGGCCTCCCTGATGAATGCGCCAGACCTCATGGGTGAAGGAAATGCGGCGGAGACGGCCTCCGCCAGAGTCCGAACCTCGAGCACGTCGAGGCCGGATGGCCGCCCGGCTTTGGCGCCGGCCGGAATCAAAGCCCGCGTGAGGCCATGCCGCGCCGCCTCCTGGAGGCGGCGCTCGAGCTGACCCACGCGGCGCACTTCGCCCGCCAATCCCAGCTCACCGATGACAACCAGGCCGTCTGGCAGTGGCCTGTTGTTCTGGTTGCTGACGATCGAAAGGGCGAGACCGAGATCGGCGGCGGGCTCGGTGACACGGATGCCGCCCGCCACGTTGACGAAAATGTCCGATTTTCCGAACTTGTGCTCCAGGCGCTTCTCGAGCACCGCGAGGATCATGTGCAGGCGGTTGATGTCGATGCCGTTGGCGATCCTGCGGACCATCGCGTTGTCCGTGTGGTTGACCAGGCTCTGGATCTCGACCAGAAGCGGCCGCGTCCCCTCGAGGGCGGCCACCACGGCGGTGCCCGGGGCGGAGATCGCCGCCTCGCCCAGAAGCGCCGCCGAGGGGTCGGTCACCTGCTCCATCCCCGCCTCGCCCATGGAGAACACGCCGATCTCCTCGGCCGAGCCGAAGCGGTTCTTCATCGCCCGCAGGATGCGCAGCTCCTGCCGGCGGTCGCCCTCCAGGTAAAGCACGGCGTCAACGATATGCTCAAGCACCCTCGGTCCGGCTATCGAACCCTCTTTGGTGACGTGCCCGATCAGGAAGACGGGAACCCCGGTCTCCTTGGCCAGCCGCATCAGGCGCCCGGCCGATTCCCGAACCTGGGTCACGCTGCCGGCACTGCCTTCGAAGCCGGCGTCGATCACGGTCTGGATCGAGTCGACGATGGCAAGCTGGGGCTTCTCTGAGCGGATGGCCTCGCAGATCAGGTCGAGATCGTTCTCGGCCAGGAGCAGGATGCCGGCCTCGAGCGCCCCCAGGCGCTGCGCTCGCATGCGGATCTGCTGCGCCGACTCCTCCCCCGACACGTAAAGCACCGTCGCGCCGGACGCGCTCGCGATCTGCGCCGCGGCGTGCATCAGGAGTGTCGATTTGCCGACGCCAGGCTCTCCGCCGATCAGGACGAGGCTGCCGGGCACGATCCCTCCGCCCAGAACGCGGTTCAGCTCGTCCCAAGCCAGTGCGGTCCGTGGCGCCGATTCCGACGCGACCTCGCTGATCGGGATGGGTCTGGCTCCTCCCTGCTGGGGCGCGCGCGTCTCGCGGCCGGCGGCCGGCTTGCGGACCTGGAACTCCTGGAGCGTGTTCCAGGCTCGGCAGTGCGGGCACTGGCCGGCCCAGCGGAGGCTCTCGCCGCCGCAGTCTGTGCAGACGAACGTGACTGTCGATTTGGGCATCGAGCTGACTACTCTCCCACCGATGATGGCTCTTTACAAGTGCGCCCGTACCTTTTTACGGGGTCGCGGCGTTTTCCATATCGAGCTCGGGCGCCGCTCCCGACTACCCCCGGGGCGGCGTCCAACCTGATCGATACACTCGCAGTATGAATGCCACCGATGCAGGCATCTCGATCGACCGTATCGTCGAGGCGTCGGCGTCCATCGACGTGGTGTTTCGAGACTCGCCGCAGTTCCTTTCCGAGCCGATCACCGAGCACACCGGCGTCCAGACGATCCTCAAGGTGGAGTTCGTCAACCCGATCCGCTCCTTCAAAGGGCGCGGCACGGACTACCTGCTGCAGCGCCTGGGCGCCGACGGGATGGGCGGACTCGTTTGCGCCTCCGCCGGAAATTTCGGCCAGGGCATGGCCTACGCATGCCGCAAGGCGAAGCGGCATTTGACGGTGTTTGCGGCGACCACCGCCAACCCGCTGAAGGTCGAGCGCATGCGCGCCCTCGGAGCGGAGGTGGTGCTTGCCGGCGCCGACTTCGACGCCGCCAAGGCGGCAGCCAGATCCCACGCGGCGGAGTCGGGCGCGCTTTACGTGGAGGACGGCCTGCTGGGTCCGATCGCGGAGGGCGCCGGCACGATGGCCGTCGAGCTCACCCGGATGCCGGAACCGCTGGACGCCGTCTTCGTCCCGCTGGGCAACGGGTCGCTGGTCAACGGTGTCGGCGCCTGGCTCAGGCATTCATCGCCCCGCACGCGGGTCATCGCCGTTTGCGCCTCCGCAGCTCCCGCCATGGAGATGTCCTGGCGGGAGGGCCGCGCCGTGTCCGCCGCCACCACGACGATGGCCGACGGCATCGCCGTGCGGGTGCCCGTCCCCGAGGCGCTCGAGATCATGAGGCGCACCGTTGACGAGGTGATGCTCGTCTCGGACGAGGAGATCCTGGACGCGATGCGCATGCTCTACACGCTGACCGGGCTGCCCGTCGAGCCCGCCGGCGCCGCGGGTATGGCGGCCATCGTCAAGACCAGAGGCGAATGGGCCGGCAAGCGCGTGGCCACCCCGCTCTGCGGCAGCAACCTCACTCCGGAGCAGCTGCACGCCTGGCTTTAGAGGTGTTTTGCTCTAAGCGCTTCGCTCGAGGTCCGCGAGGTGGTCGAGCGCGGCGAGCGGCCCGCTGAGCGTGAAAACCTCGGGCAGTGCAGCGCGCAGGCTCGGCTGAACCCGGTTCGCCAGCTCGGCGCGCACGTGCAGGCTCAGCTGAGGGCGCCGACGAGCGTACGAGGTCACGAAGCGCCGGAGCTCGGGGTCAAGCCTTCGCAGCGTGAGCTCGGCCGCGGTGATTGGAGCGTAGAGGGGAGCAGTTGTGGCCGGTGGTGGAGGCGCGGGCAGGTCACTCGGATTGCCGGGGGGCGGCGCCGGCCGAGCTCCGCCCAGCTGCCACAGGGCCACGTGGTCGGAGTCCTTGACCACGATGGTCCCGGCCGCCAGGTCGCCCAGCCTCTTGCCTCTGCCGTTCGCGAACAGGACGACCAGTCCGACCCCGTATGCGTAGGGCAGGAAGTCGACTATGCGCACGATGTTGCGGATCCCCGCCTGCATGAAGGTCAGCGGCTCGCCGCGGTCGCCGACCGCACGAAGCCGGAACACTTTCTTGCCGATGGTCTGCCCCGACCACAGCGACTCGCTGACCCAGAAGTACCCGAAGATCACGACAAAGCTGCCGATGATGGCGATCAGGGAGGCCAGCGTGTCCGAGCTCGCGAGCTCCGCGGCGATCGCGACGAAATACACCGCGAGCAGCACGCCGGCGACGATGAGGAGGTCGAGCAGCTGTGCCACGGCACGAGTCCCGAGGCCGGCGACCTGGTAATCGAACGAAACCCGCTCAGGGGTCGCGACCACCAGGTCGCCGTCAGGCAGCGGCTGATGCATGAGGTATTTTGCTGCCATGAGGGCCGAGGACTTCGTCGCGCTCCGGCGAGAAGACTGGAACAGGCTCGAAGACCTCATGGCGCATGCCGGCGGCGGACGGCTCAACGGGCTGGCGCCGGCCCAGGTCCTGACGCTGGCCGAACTCTACCGGCGCGCCACCGCGGACCTGGCGCGCGCCCAGCGTGACTGGCCCGGCGAGCCGGTCCATCGCTACCTCAACGGCCTGGTGGCGCGAGGCCACGGCATCGTGTACCGGCGCGGCGGTGAGACCCGGCGCCGCATCCGCCAGTTCTATGTCGAGACGCTGCCGGCCACCTACCGCGGGGCGTGGCGATTCCTGCTCGTCGCCGCCGCCCTGATGTTCGTGCCGGCGATCGTGAGCTACTTCGTCGTGCTCGCCAACCCCGACGCGGCCTACTCGATCGCGTCGCCGAAGGATATCGATTTGGTCCATCACCACCAGCTCTGGACGGACATCCCGGCCGGCGAGCGGGTCGCAGTCGCCGGCCTGCTCATGACCAACAACATCTGGGTGTCGATGCTTGCTTTCGCCCTCGGTGTCTGCTTCGGGCTGCCGGTGATCTATGTGATGGTCTCCAACGGCATCTCCCTCGGCGGCCTGTTCGGGCTGACCCAGGCCTACGGGATCAGCGGGGGGCTGTTCAACTTCGTGATCGCCCATGGAATCCTCGAGCTGTCGATCGTGGTGGCGCAGGGCGCCGGCGGTCTCATGATGGGCTGGGCGCTGATCTCGCCCGGCAACCGGAAACGGTCGGAAGCCCTGGTCATCGCCACACGGCGAGCGTTCATCCTTCTCCTCGGGCTCGCCCCGCTGCTGGTCGTGGCCGGCACCATCGAGGGCAACATCTCGCCGTCGGACGCTCCGTTCCCGGTCAAGCTCACGATCGGGCTGACAACTGGGCTTCTCCTGTATTCGTACTTGTTGCTGAGCGGCCGGGCGTCAGAGAAGCGCCCGTTCCTTCAGCTCCAGGTACCGCTCGACGAGCGCCGGCGACAGGCCGCCCGCGACCACGTCTAGCCCGAGCACCCCGCCACGCCGCAGGAGCTCGAAGCTCTCCCGGCGGCTCGCGACGAACTGCTCGGCCGCCGCCCACTCGTAGGCGCGGGAGGAGCTCGTGATGGGCGCGTCGCGAGCGCTCAGCACCGCGGGGTCCGACATGGCGACCACGAGCACGAGGTGACGCGCTGCCAGTCGGAGACAGTGCGCCCGGAGCTCTTTGGAAGACTCGGGATCCTGGACGTCGGTGAGGATGACGACCATCGAGCGCCGGCCGACTCGCAGCGCAAGGTGCGTCATGGCGTGACCGAAATCCGGCTCGACGTATTGCGCGCGCACGTTGTACAGGGCTTCGGTCAAGCGGCGCATCTGCGCGCTGCCGCGCTCGGGCTTCACATACGACGTCACGCGGTCGTCGAAGGTCATCAGCCCGACCCGGTCGCCAAACGCATGCGCGACCCAGGCCAGCATCAGCGCCGCGTTGATCGCCTGGTCCAGCTTGTCCAGCTCGCCGGCCGGCGCGGTCATCAGCCGGCCGCAATCGAGCGCGATCATGACCTGCTGTCCGCGTTCGGCCTCCACCTCAACGACCACCGGGTGGTCGCGCCGCGCGGTGGCGGCCCAGCTCACGCGCCTAACGTCGTCGCCGCGAACGTAGTCGCGAAGCCCGGCGAACGCGGTCGATGCGCCGGGCGGACGCGCACGGCGCATGCCCGCCATCGCACGCAGCCCGCGTCGCAGCGTCAGCTGCACGCGCTTGATGGCGACGATGTTCGGAAACACGGCGACCTCGTGCTCGAGCGGAAGTCGCACCTGCCGCCGCCACCAACCGCCGTCCCGCACCACCTGCAGGTCGACGGCGCCGAATCGATAGGCGCCGCGACGGGGAGATGACGTGCGGTAGCCGACTCGCAGCCGGCCGCTCGAGTCGAACCGGCCGGAGACCTCGGGCGGGTCCGGGCTCAGCTCGGGCGGCGCATGGTCGGCGACGATCGCGCGGAGGCCGGCCGCCGCGGGGTTCTCGAGCACGATCTCGACCTCCTCCCGCTCGCCCAGTGAGAACGGCTCGGGCATGAACCGCCGCGCGGTGAACCCGGACCGCACGGGCAGCAGGGCAAGGTCGCGCGCAGCGAGGAGCACGAGCCCCGCGTGATAGATCCCCGCGATCAAGGCCAGCGCAGGTGAGATGACGGAGAGCGCGATCAGAGCGGCGCCGATAGCGACCGCCCACAGAAGGCGCGGCTGTGGCGCCAGGCCGCGGATCAAGCGCTGCTCAGCGCGGCGGGACGACCCGGCCGGCCACCGCCTCGAGCACGCTGTCCGGCGTCTGCCCCGCGACCTCGGCTTCGGGGCGGAGGATCAGCCTGTGGCGGAACGCCGGCGCCAGGAGGGCCTTGACGTGGTCGGGGGTCACGAAATCCCGCCCGTCGAAAGCCGCGTAGGCACGCGCCGCGAGCATGAGCAGGACCTCCGCCCGCGTGCTCGCGCCGAGCGCGATCTCGGGCGCGGTGCGCGTCGCCGTCGCGAGGTCGACCACGTACCGCCGGATCTTTTCGTCCAGGACGACCTTCGCAACCTGCGCGCGGCAAGCCTCGATGTCCTTGCCTCCCAGAACCGGCTCGACCCCCGCCTTGGCCGGGTCGCGCAGCTCGATCCCGGATTCCCAGCGGCGCAGCACCTCCATCTCGTCGTCCGGCGCCGGGTAGTCGAGGCGGACCTTGAACAGGAACCTGTCCTGCTGCGCCTCGGGCAGCGGATACGTGCCTTCGTATTCGACTGGGTTCTGGGTCGCCAGCACGAAGAACGGGTCGGGCAGCGCGAGCTGCCGGCCCTCCAGCGTCACCCCGCGCTCCTCCATCGCCTCCAGCAGCGCCGACTGCACCTTGGCGGGCGCGCGGTTGATCTCGTCCGCCAGCAGGATGTTGGTGAAGATGGGACCTCGGCGCAGCTCGAAGCTCCGGTTCGCCAGGTCGTAGACGGACGTCCCGACGATGTCGGCGGGCATCAGGTCTGGTGTGAACTGGATGCGCCCGTAATCGAGCGCCAGGGCACGCGCGATGGACTTGGCGAGCAGGGTCTTGCCGGTTCCAGGCACGCCCTCCAGCAGCACATGGCCCTGCGCCACCAGCGCGATCGCACACAGGCGTATGGCGGGCTCCTGCCCGACCACCGCCTTGCTCAGCTGATCCTGGAACCTCGCGTAGAAGTCCGGCGCGGAACCGCTCAACGGCCGTGGTCCGGGTTGCGTGCGGGTCCGCCGGCCCCCGCGCCGCGCGCGGGTGGGGCGACCGGATGGGCCAGGCGGTGCAGCGTTTGAGCCGCATGGAGCAGCTGCGGCTCCGTCGCCGCGGCGGCGTGCAGGGTGTTCTCGGCGTCGGCCAGCTCGGCCGCCAGATCGGGGGCGCGCATCCACAGAGCATTCCAGAAGCGCTCGCGCGGCTGCACGGAAAGACCGGTGCGCGAGGCCACCGAACGTTCGGTCGCCGACGCCAGCAGCCCCAGCGTCACCGCCCGCGCGCTCGACCTCCGCAACAGCTGTCCGACGGCCACCGACCATTCAGCGCTCGAGCGGTCCGGGTCGGCCGGGCGTGGGATCAGCGGACCGAACCTTCGGCCGCGGAGCAGCAGGCCGGCGAAGACAGCCACCACGAGCCACAGCATCGCCGCCCCCCACGCCGTGGTGACCCAGGCCTGCGGGGCAAAGTCACTCAGGACCACTCCGTGGTGGTACTCGTCGAACGCAACTGCCGCCCCGGGAGCCGCAAGGCCGAGCAGGTCGGCGAGCAAGCGCCCGTTGTCGCGCTTGTCGAGGTAGCCGTTGCACAGCACCAGCGGATCGGCGAGCACGATCACCGTGCCGGACCCGATCTTCTGCCTGTATCCCGTGACCAGGCCCTGGGAGGTGCGGAGCAGCGGCACCTGCTGGGGGGAGGGGTCGATCGGGTTGACCGAGCTCGCGCCTGCGACCCGGTTCACCCCGTCGACCGTCGGGTTGCCGACCTGGTCGCCGGTGAAGGCAAAGCCTCCCAGGCGCACGACGCCCAGCGCGCGGTCCAGCTCGGGGTCGCCCTGCTCCGACGCGTACAGGAGCACGCCGCCCGCGCGCACCCAACGGTTGACGGCCTGTGCCTCGCCCGACGTGTACGCGCTGGTCGGCGTGAAGACGAACAGCAGGCTGCCAGGCGAAGGCAGGTTGAATGTGCCTGCGACCTGGTCAGTCGGGTGGCCCATCGCCTGCGCGAAAAGCCGCGCCGCCGACGTCCCGTTGGCGGCGTCACTGGTCGAGCTGTGCTGCGGCGAGTCCTGCTGAGGCTGGCCGAGGTAGGCGAGCGATGCGATGACGATCGCGAGCAGCGCGGCCAGGAGCCAGCCGCGCGCCCCTCTCATGCAGCCGCCTGCGCTGGGACTCGATAAGGGGCCGCCACCTGGGCCGCGCCGCGATAGGTCTCCTCGTCGACGGCGCGGCCCCCGTATATCGCCGCCTCGAAGGGGGCCAGGAGCAGGCGCAGTCCGTCCGCGTCCGGCGCCCGTTGGAATATCTCGCGCACCGTCAGGGGACTGCCCTCCCAGGTTCGCTCACCCGCGAGGGTCGCGGCGACCCCCGCGCACAGCGCACGGATGGCGCCCACACGGTCGCCCACTGCTGCCAGCCGGTCGGCCTCCGCGAAATAGTCGGCCGGAGGTCGCGGACCAGCGTGGCTCGCCGCCCTCAACTCCTCGCTGAACCGGCCGCGCGTCGACCGGAAGAAGACCACGGCAACGATGACGATCGTCGCGAGCCCGACCACATAGAAGAAAAGGCCGGGCACGCCCGTGCCCAGGCGGCCTCCGGTGATGAGCCGGACCAGGTCGGCCAGCCGGTCCTGGATCCAGTGCCCGAAGCGCTCGACCACCGTCGGAGGTCGATGCAGCGGGTCGTACCGGCTCATCGCCAGCACCCCCCGCAGACGGTGGCTCGCAACAACCGGGTCGGTCGTACGCGCAGGCTGGTCGAGCGCGGTCATCAAAACCGCAAGACGCTCCCTGGCGTCTGCGTAGTCGGCCGGCCGGCGTAGAAGGTCGGCCAGGATCTCCTGCTGGCTCTGGCCGCTGGCCGCCTCGAGGATGGTCGTGGCACGAACGGCAGGCGTCTGGTCGTCAGGTGCCGCGTTGAGGATGATGTCGTATGCCTGCTGGACCGCCTGTTGAAAGGTGGGCGGCGGCGGCGGGTCCGCCCACACCGGCCGGGCGGCGGCGGTCAGCGCAGTCAGCACGCTGAAGACGAGCGCGGCGAGCCGGACGCCCGTGGCTCGCTTCAGGGTGAGGGTGCCGGGAGCGGGTTGACGACCCGCTGCGCCAGCTGAAACAGGTCGAGACCCTCGCGCCGAACTCGAAGGTCAAAGTAGACGAGCACGATCGCGATCTGCAGCACGGGGTTCACCAGGGAGTCGACGATAACCTCGGTGGCGCCCGAGATACCGAGAATGATCCCGGACGGGGCGACGATCAGGAGCAAATATTGGCCCAGCGCGATGAACGCGTTCAGGGCGAGACGCGCGATGTACTGCACGATGAAGACCAGAAAGATCACGAGGAAAGTCCGCCACCACCGGCCCTCGACGAGCCTCCAGCTTCGGCCCATCGCCTGGACGAGGCCCACGTCCTCGGCGAACATCGCGGGTGTGACCACAAGCCATCCGACCCAGATCCAGATCCAAAGTGGGATCAAGCAAAACGCGATGGCCATCACGCCGATGAGCAGGAAGTAGCTCAGCAGCGGGAAGTAGCGGCGCACGACGGCCGAGAAGATTTGGCCCGCGCTCACAGCGCGCCCCTCCGCCGCTTCGCACGCCGCGTAAACCACCGATGCGTAGAAGAAGGGAACGCACGCGATGTTGATCACAAAGCCAAGTGCCAGCGCCGGCAGGGTGGAGGCCAGGAAATTGAAGTTGGGTTGCGCGCCGGTGGTGGCCTGTTGCAACAGGTTGCCGAAGAGTGAGTAGCCGTAACCGGAAAGCGCGGCGGAAGGCAGCGACACGATGACCGAGATACCGGCGAACAGCACGAAATTGCGCCGGTACATCCGGAAGGTCTCGTCCAGCAGGTCGCCGATCTCCATTGGACGCAGGCGAAGCGGTGCCGGAACGCTCACACTCGCCCATTCTCGGCCTTCTGTCGCCATTGGAGCCGCTGTGCGTTCTCATGCCAGGAGGAATGGGCATGGGCGAAGCTGCAGAGGCGGTGCCGGACGAGGTCCGCGTGCTGCTCGTCGAGGACGACCCATCGGTGGCTCAGATGTACAAGCTGAAGCTGGAGCTGGACGGCTACCGGGTCGACGTCGCGGCCGATGGTGTGGTTGCGCTCGAGATTGCACGCAACACCGTGCCCGACATCGTCTTCCTGGACATCAGGCTGCCGAGGTTGGACGGACTCGCGGTTCTCAGGGCGCTGCGCTCGGATCCTGCGACCGAGCCGCTGCCCGTCGTCATCCTGTCGAACTTCAGCGAGCGCGAGCTGGTCGAACGAGGCGCCGCGCTCGGCGCGCTCGACCACCTGATCAAGAGCCAGACGACCCCCTCCAGGCTCGTGGGCGGCATCGACGGCTGGCTGAAGCAGTAGCCAACCGGCCCGCGACCCACGTCTCGCGGGCCCTCCTCTCCCCCGAGCCCAACCAAGACGAACCTTCGCCGCCAGCTTAAAGCGGGCGCGCCGGCGCGCCAACCCAGGTTGTTAACACCCGCTGGCCGGGTTCGGTGCTACGGCTTGGCGGGCGCCCCGGAGCCGGCCGGCTCCTTGTGTCTCGGCTTCACAGGCGTGAACTTCAGACCATCCTCGCCGTCGACGTCGATCTGCACGGTGTCCCCGCGAGCGATCTTGCCGCGAAGCAGGTGCTCAGAGAGGTTGTCTTCGATCCGGCTCGTGATGACGCGCCGCAGCGGGCGCGCCCCATACACGCGGTCGTAGCCCTCCTTGGCCAGCAGATCCTTGGCGGCGTCGGTCACCTCGATGGTGATCTGCTGCTCGGTCAGGTGCTTGCCCAACCGCACGAGCTGAAGGTCCACGATCTGGCGGATCTGGTCCGTGGTCAGGCTCTTGAACACGACCACCGCATCGACACGGTTCAGGAACTCGGGGCGGAACATCCGCTTCAGCTCCTCGTCGATCTTTTCCTTCGTGTTCTTGTGCCGCCGCTCGACCTCCTCGGCCTCGTCCACGACCGCCGGCTGGAACCCTAGCGAGGTGCCGGCCTGGTTCACATCGCGGATGCCCAGGTTCGAGGTCATGATGATCACGGTGTTGGCAAAGTTGACGACCTTGCCCTTGGCGTCGCTCAGCCGCCCGTCCTCGAGGATCTGCAGCAGCATGTTGAACACCTCGGGGTGCGCCTTTTCGATCTCGTCGAAGAGGATCACCGAGTAAGGCCGCCGCCGCACCGCTTCGGTCAGCTGGCCGCCCTCGTCGTAGCCCACGTAGCCCGGAGGCGATCCCACCAGGCGCGCGGTCGTGTGCCTCTCCATGAACTCCGACATGTCGAGCTTGATCAGCGCGTCCTCCGAGTCGAACATGTACTCGGCCAGCGCGCGCGCCAGCTCGGTCTTGCCGATACCGGTCGGACCGAGGAATATGAACGACCCGATCGGCCGGCGCGGATCCTTGAGCCCGGCGCGAGCGCGCCTCACCGCCTGCGAGACGGTGAGGATGGCTTCGTCCTGGCCGACCATCCGCTTGTGCAGCTCCTCCTCCATCCGGAGCAGCCGCGACGTCTCCTCTTCGACGAGGCGCGACACCGGGACTCCGGTCCAGGCGGCAACGATCTGCGCGATGTCCTCTTCGCCCACGTCAGGCACGGTTTCACCGAGCTTGTCGCGCCACGCGGCCTCTTTCAGGGCGAGCTTGTCCTGCAGCTTCTTGACCTTGTCGCGAACGCTGGCGGCGGCCTCGAAGTCCTGCTTGTTGACCGATTCGTCCTGGTCGAGACGGTGCTTCTTGATCTCTTTCTGGAGCTCTTTGAGGTCGTCCGGCGTCGTGGTGAGCTTCATGCGCACCCGGGCCGACGCCTCGTCGATCAGGTCGATCGCCTTGTCCGGCAGGGCGCGGTCGCTCACGTAGCGATCGCTCAGCACGGCGGCGGCGTGAACGGCCGCGTCCGTGATGGTCACCCGGTGGTGCTTCTCGTACAGCGACTTCACGCCGTTCAGGATGTCGATCGTCTCAGCCAGCGACGGCTGGTCGACGAAGACCGGCTGGAACCTCCGCTCCAGGGCGGCGTCCTTCTCGATGTACTTGCGGTACTCGTTCAGCGTGGTCGCGCCGATGCACTGGATCTCGCCCCGCGCGAGGGCCGGCTTGAGGATGTTGGCGGCGTCGATCGCGCCTTCGGCGGCCCCCGCGCCGACCAGCGTGTGAAGCTCGTCGATGAAGAGCACGACCTCGCGGCTCGACCGGATCTCGTCGAGGATCTTTTTCAAGCGCTCCTCAAACTCACCGCGGTACTTGGTGCCGGCGACCAGCGCGCCCATGTCGAGCGTCAGCACGCGCTTGTGCTGCAGCGACTCGGGCACATTGCCGAGGTTGATCTGCTGGGCCAGGCCTTCCGCGATGGCCGTCTTGCCGACCCCGGGCTCGCCGATGAGGGCCGGGTTGTTCTTGGTGCGCCGGCTCAGGATCTGGATGACGCGTTCGATCTCGGTCTCGCGACCGATCACGGGATCCAACTGATTGCGTCGCGCGAGCTCCGTGAGGTCGCGCCCGAACTGGTCGAGCAGCGGCGTCTTGGACGGCTTCTTCGGAGCGGGCTCGGCCTCGGTCTCAGCGCTCGAGTCGTGGAGCAGGCGCTCGATCTCCGAGCGGACCTTCTCGAGCGTGGCGCCGAGGTCTTCCAGGACGTGAGCAGCGATGCCTTCGCCCTCGATGAGCAGCCCCAGGAGCAGGTGCTCCGTGCCGACATAGTTGTGTCCCATGCGCCGCGCTTCTTCGAACGAGATCTCGATGACCTTCTTGACGCGCGACGTCGGAATGATCTGCTGGATGATGATGCGCTCGTTGCGACCGAGGACCGACTCGATCGTCTGGCGAACCTTGCCGATCTCCACGCCAAGGTTGTTGAGTACCTTGGCGGCCAGGCCCTCACCTTCGCGGAGCAGACCCAGGAGCAGATGCTCAGTGCCGATATAGGAGTGGTGCGATCGTTCTGCTTCTTCTTGGGCGAGCGTCAGAACCTTCTTGGCCCGCTCAGTAAATCTCTCAAACGGATACAAAGTCCTTCCTCCTGGATTACGAACCTGGGGTGGGGCCAGCACCTCCTCAAATAATGCTTTGGTACCCGAGAGTACCTCCGCACCTAATATAACGCCCTACTCAGCAAGCGGATTTCAATTGGCGGAGGCTCATTGAGGCCCCTTCTCGAGCGCCTCGGAGCCTGGCTTCCCGCGGCCACTGCCCTGGCCGTGCCAACCGTCTTTATACCCACTGCGGTGGATTCATTCATCCTCCCCCGCGCCGCGATCGTCACAGGCGCCGCCTGCCTGGGCGTTGGCCTGGCTTTTTTGACGCCGGGTGGGCCATCCCTGGGGCGGCTGAGGTGGCCCCTGGCGGCCGCCGCGGCCGCCGCCGCCCTGGCCACCGTCTTCTCGATTTCCCCGTCTCTGAGCCTTGTCGGCTCGTACACACGCTACGAGTCGTTGACGGTGCGCCTCGCCTACCTGGGCCTGCTCGCCATGACCGTCTGGCTGCTCCGTGGCGAACCGGCCCGGCGACTCGTGCCGCCGGCCTTTGTTTTCGGCACGTCGGTGGCCTGCCTGGAGGCCTTGGCCCAATGGCTCACCCGCGTTCCGTTCCGTCCTGACGGCAACCTCGGCAACGCCAACCTGCTCGCGGCCCTGATCGCGTTGGCGTTGCCCCTGGGGGTCGCCAGGGGCTTTCGAGGCGGCAAGCTGGTGGTCGCATGGTGGCTGGCGATCGCCGTCATGATCGCCGCCCTGGTGGTGGTCACCTCGCGAAGCGGGGCATTCGGGGCCCTGGTCGGAACGCTGGCCCTCGCCGTGTTCGTATCCCGCGGGCGATGGCTGCGCGCCGCCCTCGCGGCATCGGTGGCGATCATCGCGATCGCCGCGGTGGTCGTGGTCCGCTCGCCGCTGGCCACCCTGAACGACGACCCTCTGAGCCTGCGTGTCCATCTGTGGCAGGACGGCCTGCGCATGGTGATGGCTCGCCCGATCACGGGCTGGGGCCTCGACACCACGGGGCTGGCGTTCGGACAATTTCTCAGCAGCGACTATGCATCGCTGGTCACGTTCGACCGCGTTCATTCCGGTCCGATCGACATCGCGGCGACCCAGGGCTTGTTGGGTCTGGCGGCCCTGGCATGGGTCGTCGTGGTCATCTTCGTCGGTGCTTTTCGCCACCGCTTCGACGGCGACGTCGCTGCCTTGACGGCGGCTCTCACGGGCTACTCGGTGTGGGCGGTCGCGAATTTCGACTGGGCCCCCGCGACCGGGGCGTTCTGGATCCTGGCGGGCGTCGCATGGTCGGCAATTCGAGCTGCCGAGACGGCCCCGGAGACCACGCCGCCGCGACCAGGCACGGCGTGGTGGCGATCCGCTCTTGCCATATCGCTCGGGCTCGCTGCTGTCGTGCTCGGGGTCATGCCGGTGCTGGCCGACGTCTGGTACTCGCAGAACCGGGCTGACCTGGCTGTCCGAGTCGATCCTCTCCAGGCCCGCTACCACTGGTCTTTGGGCGAAGCCCTGGTGGCGAGAGGCGACCGGCTGGGTGGGGCCGCCGAGATGCAGAGCGCCGCCGACCTCGGAGAGACCGAGCCAGGCCTCTATGTTGAGCTGGGCGACACGCAGCTCGAGCTCGGCCGCAGGCGGCAGGCGCGAGACGCCTACCGGCGCGCCCTCGTCATCGACCCGTTCTATACGCCGGCGAGCCAGCGCCTCGCGTCGCTCGGAGGCTGAGGGCCGCCCGGCGCCGGGCGCATTCCTGGCTGGGCCCTCCCTCTCCCGCGGCTCCCCTCCCCCGAGCCTGAGTCACACCGTGCCGGGCTCAACTCAACCCGATTCTGGGGCGTGCGTCAATCCCGCCTGTAAAGACCCGACCCGACGGCGAGAGCGGCTTTAGGCCTCGTCCTCGACGTCGCCGTACTCGTCCGAGCGGTGCTCGGAACGGCCGGCGGGCATGTTGGCGGGCGGCGCGGAGAGCTGCTTCAGGCTCAGCGAGATGCGACGCCGAGCGGTGTCGATGCCGATCACCTTGACCTGCAGGTCCTCACCGACCTTCAGCACATCCTCGGTCCGCTCGACATGGTCCCAGGACAATTCCGAGATGTGGAGGAGCCCCTCGATGCCGGGCATGATCTGCAGGAAGGCGCCGTACTTCTTGGTCTTGGTGACCTGCCCTTCCACGATCGAGCCGATGGGCATCGACTGGACCAGCCGCTCCCACGGATCCTGCTGCAGCTGCCGCAGGGAGAGCGAGATGCGCGTCTGCTCCGGGTCGAGCTTGATCACCTTGACGGTGACCTCGTCGCCCAGCTGCAGGACATCGGTCACCTTGGAGACGCGATCCCAGGACAGCTCAGAGATGTGGATCAGGCCGTCGGCGCCGCCGATGTCGACGAATGCGCCGTAGCTGGTTATGCCCGAGACCGTGCCCTTGACCGTCGTCCCGGTCGCCAGGCGGCTGAACAGCTCCTCGCGCTTGCGCGCCCGATCCTCGTCCTCCGCCGCCTTCTGGCTGACGATCAGCCTGTTGCGCTTGCGGTTGACCTCGAGGATCTTGACGGGTATCCGCTGCCCGACCAGCGACTCGAGGCTGCCGGCGTAGGCGCGAGCGACCTGGCTCGAAGGCAAAAAGCCTCGCAGGCCGAGGATGTTGACGATCAGGCCGCCCTTGTTCTGCTCGCGGACGTCCGCGTCCATGACCGAGCCGTCAGTCTGCTTCTCCGCGGCCACCAGCCAGGTCGTTTCGGCCCGCGCGCGGCGGAGGCTGAGGACGACGTTGCCCTCATCGTTCTCCGGCTGCAGGACGTAGACCTTGATCAGATCGCCAGGCTCGAGCCCGACCGAATCGAGGTCGCCGCGAAGCCCCAGCTCCTTGCTGGAGATGACACCTTCGGCCTTCGCGCCGATGTCGACTAGAACCTCGTCTGCGTCGACTCGAACGACGATCCCGTCCACGATGTCCCCGTGGTTGGGAGTCTTGAAGGACTCCTCATCGAAATGGAGGTAGTCCTCCATGGTCATCGGGGCGGAAGAGTCCTGTTCGGTCGCCTCCTTCTGTTCAGTCAGGACAGCACCGGACTCATTGGTCAACTGACGTACCCCCTAAAGGTTATTGGTGTGGTGTTGGTCGTCATAACGGCCTCCGCCAATACGAACCGCAATTGTAACGCACGCACGCGCGTTAACCGGGAAACGGTTCCGACAGATCGTGGTTGTCGATCAGGCGGGTCTTGCCGATCCAGACTGCCAGCACCGCGAGCATCCCTGGGGGACGAAAACCAGCCGAGTCGACGAGCTCCGCATAGTCGACTCGGGCCAGCGGCTCCGCCGCCAGGCGCTCCACCAGCACCCCCCGTAGGACGTCCGGGCGCCGCTCCCCGCCCGCGTAGGCGCGGGCTGCCTGCCTCAGGGCGTCGCTGAGGGCGGCGGCGGCCAGGCGCTCGTCCCGCGTCAGGTAGGCGTTACGCGAGCTCAAGGCCAAACCATCCTTCTCCCGCACCGTCGGCACAACGCGCACGTCGACCCCAAGGTCGAGGTCCTGCCCGAGCCGCTTCACCACGGCCACCTGCTGGGCGTCCTTCTGGCCGAAGTACGCTCGGTCGGGCTCGACGGCGGCGAACAGCTTGGTCACGACCGTCGCGACTCCCTCGAAATGACCGGGGCGCGCGACGCCCTCCAGCAGCTCCGAAACCCCGTCGACCCGCACCCGGGTGGCGGCGCCGGCCCGGTACATGACCTCAACCGATGGGCGGTAGATCGCATGGATCCCGGCGCGGCCGAGAAGCGCCGCGTCGCGCTGCGGGTCGCGTGGATAGCGCTCGAAGTCCTCGCCCGGAGCGAACTGGATCGGGTTGACGAAGATGCTGACCACAACGACGTCGTTCTCGCGACACGCGACCTCGGCCAGCCTCAGGTGGCCGGCGTGCAGCGCCCCCATGGTCGGCACCAGGCCGATGGTGCGACCCTCGCGGCGCCAGCGGCGCGCCGCCACCTGCATCGCGCCAGGATCGGTCAGAGTTGCCGGGGGATCGCTAGCCGGCGCCGTACTTGACCTCTTCGCGCTCCTGTTTGGGCGCCGGCCCCTGACCGTTGGTCGAGTACTCGTGCTCCGGCCCTGGGAAGGTGCCGTCGCCCACCTCCTGGGCAAACCTCGTGGCGGCACGGGTGATCTCGTCCGCGAGGTTCGCGTAGCGCTTGACGAACTTCGGTGCTTTGCCGGTGGTCAGTCCGAGCATGTCGTGGAACACCAGCACCTGTCCGTCGGTGCCGGGGCCCGCCCCGATGCCGATGGTCGGGATGCGCCGCGCTTTCGTGACGCGTGTGGCCAGGTCGCTGGGCACTCCCTCCAGCACGATGCTGAAAGCGCCGGCCTGCTCCAGCTCTTCAGCGTCGGCCAGGATCCGGGCCGCCTGCGTCTGCGTCTTGCCCTGGACCTTGAAGCCGCCCATCTGGTGGACGAACTGGGGCGTCAGCCCGAGGTGGCCCATCACCGGGATGCCGATCTCAGTGAGCCGGCGCGTGATGTCGACGATCCTGCCGCCGCCTTCGAGCTTCACCGCGTGCATGCCGGCTTCCTGGAGGAAGCGGCCGGCGCTCGTGATCGCCTGCTCCAGGGACGTGTGATACGACATGAACGGCATGTCGCCGACCAGAAGAGCCTGGTGAGAGCCGCGGGCCACCGCCTTGGCGTGGTGGAGCATGTCGTCGAGCGTCACCGGCAGCGTCGTCGGATGTCCGAGCATCACCATGCCGAGGCTGTCACCGACGAGCAGGATCGGGATGCCGGCCTCGTCCAGGATCCTGGCGCTCAAAAAGTCATATGCGGTGAGCACGGCGAAGTGGCGGCTCTCGTCCTTGAATCGCTGTACGTCCAACACCGTTGTCATGTCCGACGTCTCCTTTGGGTCGCTGCCTTTCCTCGGGTCAGCGCCCGGTGCATCCGCTCTGCCGCGACGGGGTCCAGCCCCGCGTCCCTGGCGATCTTGAGCGCGATCGTGCCGAGCATACGATACCCGTCCGCCCCATCGACACTTTCCAGCGCGGCCAGCTGGCGGGCGACGGTCTCGGCGTCGCCGCGGCGCACCGGGCCCGTCAAGGCGAGGATGGGCCCGCGGTCGCGAATGTTCGCCACCGCGCCTTCGATGAGCGGCACCAGCGCTTTGGTGCTCTCGGCTCGCGTCCATCCGATGCTCTCCAGCAGCCGGGCGGCCTCGGCCACAACGACGGTGAGGTAGTTGGACGCGAACACGGCAGCCGAGTGATAGAGGACACGCTCGGAGTCGCCAACGTGTTTCGGCGTGCCGCCGATGGCGCGTGCGATGGCTCGAAGGCGCCTCATCAGCGCCTGGGCGCTGGCGTCGATGGCGATCGTGCTGCCGCGAAACGCGCCGGGGGCCCGCGGGGCCGGAAAGGACTGCAGCGGGTGGAACGATCCGACGGCGTGGCGCGGCCGAAGGGCCTCGAGAGCGTCGAGCCCCATCGCACCGCTGAGGTGCACGAAGCTGACCGAACCGGGCGCTGCCGTCAACTGCGCCGCGAGCCCTCGCACGGCGCCGTCCGGCACCGCCAGGAAGACCATCGACGCGGACTCGAGCCTGGGCATGCGCGACGCGAGCGTTCGCCCAGGCACGAGCTTCGCCTGCTGCCCGGCCGCCGTGAGCGCTCGGGCCAGGCTGCGACCGAGGTTGCCTCGCCCCGCAACGATCAGGAGCGGGGGCTCACCCGTGCTTGAGTGCCCGCACTCTAGGAGGCTGAGGAGCTGGCGGCCGGTGCCACCGGCTGGTCGCTGGCCAGGATCTCGTCGAGCTCCTTGCCGTCGATCGTCTCGACCACCTTCAGCTTCTCGACCACGATGTCCATCTTGTGGCGCTGCGCCGTGAGGATCGTCTTCGCGGTTTGGTAGCCGTGATCCACGATGCTGCGGATCTCCTCGTCGATGATCGCGGCGACCTCCTCCGAGTAGTTCCTCTGCTCGCCGAGGTCGCGGCCGAGGAAGACGAGCTCCTCGCGGTGACCCATGGCCACAGTGCCGAGCTTGTCCGACATGCCCCACTGCGTGACCATGCGGCGCGCCATCTGTGTCGCGCGCTGGATGTCGTTCTCGGCGCCTGACGTGATGTCGCCGAACACGATCTCCTCCGCCACGCGGCCGCCCATGATCCCGGCGATCTGGTCCATCAGCTCATCGCGCGAGATGAGGTACTTGTCCTCTTCGGGCAGGCTCATCGTCCAGCCGAGCGCCATGCCGCGCGAGATGATCGAAACCTTGTGCACCGGGTCGGTGTGCGGCAGCGCCTTCATGACCAGCGCGTGACCGGTCTCGTGGTACGCGATGATCTCCTTTTCGTGGTCCGAGATGCGCCGGCTCTTGCGCTCCGGGCCGGCGATGACACGCGCAATCGCCTCCTCGAGCTCGTCCATGCCGATCACCTTCTTGTTGGCGCGGGCGGCCAGGATGGCGGCCTCGTTGATCAGGTTGGCGAGGTCGGCGCCGCTGAAACCAGGCGTCTGGCGCGCCAGCACGTCGAGATCCACCGTGGAGTCGAGCGGCTTGTTGCGAGCGTGCACGTCGAGGATCGCCCTGCGGCCCTTGATGTCGGGGCGGTCGAGCGTGACGTGCCGGTCGAAGCGGCCCGGGCGTAGGAGCGCCGGGTCCAGGACGTCCGGTCGGTTGGTGGCGGCGATGACGATGACGTGTGTGTTGGTGTCGAAGCCGTCCATCTCGACGAGGAGCTGGTTCAGCGTCTGCTCCCGCTCGTCGTGACCGCCTCCGAGCCCGGCGCCGCGCTGGCGTCCGACCGCGTCGATCTCGTCGACGAACACGATGCAGGGCGAGTTCTTCTTGGCCTGGTCGAAGAGGTCGCGTACGCGGCTGGCGCCGACACCCACGAACATCTCGACGAACTCGGAGCCGGAGATGGAGAAGAACGGCACTCCTGCCTCTCCGGCCACGGCCTTGCTCAACAGCGTCTTGCCCGTCCCGGGAGGGCCGACCAGCAGCACGCCCTTCGGGATGCGCGCGCCCAGGGCGACGAACTTCTCAGGGTATTTGAGGAACTCGACGATCTCGGTGAGCTCCTGTTTGGCCTCCTCCACGCCGGCCACGTCGGCGAACGTGATGGCCGGCTTGTCACCCGCGATCATGCGAGCGCGCGACCGGCCGAACGAGATGGCCTGGTTGTTGCCGCTCTGAGTCTGCCGCAGCACCCACCACATGAATGCCGCGATCAGGATGACCAGGATGATGTTGGGGAGCAGGACGCTGATCAGGTAGCTGCCGCTGCTGTTCTTGTCGAATTTCACGTTGACGCGGTCGGTCTGCATCTGGGTCAGGAGCTGGGCGCAGCCGCTGGAGCAGTCGGTCACGGTGACGTTGTGCTTCTTGCCGCTGGAATCAGTGGCGATCCCATCCGTACCGTTGATCTCGAGCGATGTGACCTGGCCAGAGTCGGCGTGGGAGATGAGGTCCGAATACGTCCAGTCGTTCGAGTTCCCGCCGCTCTGCAGCGACTGCCAGGTGAACCAGAACACAAGGCCGAGGACGACGACCAGTGCGAAATAAAACAGGCTGGAGCGTGGAAAGCGGCTCAACTCGATTCTCCTCGAGGATTCTTCGGAGTTTCTAGCCTAGCAACTTTGGTGTGGGAGTGGACCGGCATGGGGCTCACACTAACGTGCAGCGCCGCCTCGCCCGGAACGCTGTTGTGATCCGCGTCCACCGCGATGCCCGGAACCCAGGCGAGCCTGTCTCCGGCGAACACCAGCGGCCACGCGTCGCGCTCCTCGCGCGGCACTCGAGAGTCGACGAAGATGTCCTGCAGCTTGCGCGTTCCGCGACCACCGGTCGGGCGCATCCGCAGCCCAGGTGTGCGAAATCCGACCCGCAGCAACAGACCCTCGCGCAGGTGCGCAGCGTGCTGGTCGGCGCAGCCGGAGCATCGCCGCGTCTCGATGCGCGGGAGTGCGGGGGCGCCGGCTTCGACGGCTGCGGGTCTGGTGATCTGCATCTGGCCGCCCACGATACGAAAACGCAGACCTCGCGGGAGATCGACGCCGCGGCCACCGCGGCCACCGCTCGCCAGGGCGAGCATCGACCTGACGTGTGACCTGGCCAGGCCGGGCTCCGCGCCGCCGGCACGGCGGTAGAGAATCGCCAGGACCTCGGCCGCAACGGGTTCAGGCAGCGTGCGCAGGTGTGCGGCGTCAACACCGCCGGCAGCAAGCGCTGCGTATGCATGCTGGTTCGCGCGGTCGTGCCAGGCCGACGCCTGCAGAGCGACGGCATGGAAGCGCGCCAGGATGCCCGGCCGGTCTCGCTCCATCGCAGGCAGCACATCCATACGGATGCGCACGCGCGCGTGTTTGCGGTCGACGTTCGACGGGTCGGTGTGGGCGATGATGTCGCGCCGCCGGAGGTAATCGATCACCTCGCTTCTCCAAACGCTGAGCCACGGCCTCACGTAATGGCCGCGCGCCGCTGGCATGCCGCGAAGGCCGGCGAGCC
This sequence comes from Candidatus Dormiibacterota bacterium, assembly GCA_036491755.1. Classification (GTDB taxonomy): domain Bacteria; phylum Chloroflexota; class Dormibacteria; order Dormibacterales; family Dormibacteraceae; genus DASXBJ01. Next base: position 3,855 of record DASXBJ010000054.1, on the reverse strand, counting down.
CGCAGCCGCGCAGCATGTGCAGCACGACGCCCTCGACCAGGTCATCCGCGGTGTGAGCGAGCGCGACGGCGCCGCAATCCTTCTCCTGCATCGCCCGATCAAGAAAGGAATAGCGGAGCTCGCGCGCCGCGGCCTGGATCGAACCGCGAGGCACCGGCTCATCACGCCTCTCCTCGACCATCTCGACGCCAAGGTGCTCGCACAGCGCTCGCACCTGCGCCGCCACCAGCTCCGAGCCTGCCCTGAGCGCGTGGTCGTAGTGCGCTGCGATCACATCGAGCCCCGCATCCCGCGCCGCCAAGAGCAGCGCGGTCGAGTCGGGACCTCCGGACACCGCGACCAGAACCCGAGCGCCGGCAGGGATCAGCCCGGATCGAGGAATGGCGGCGACCAGCGGGTCGGCATTTTCTATGGTGAGCATGGTGGTGCCGGCTGGACTCGAACCAGCGACAACGCGATTATGAGTCGCGCGCTCTACCACCTGAGCTACGGCACCTTTACGGGGGCGCCAGCAATCCTAGCGAGCGGTTGCCGCTCGCGCCTTCGTCTTCCGCTTCTTCAGGCGGCGCTTCGCAAGCGCCACTCTCTTTCTCTTGTTCAAGCTCGCTCCGAAAAGTTGCGGCGAAGCCCAGGCACGGCCGGCTTCGAGGTTGGTGCGATGGTTGCGGAGCTTGGATTCGAACCAAGGACCTTCGGGTTATGAGCCCGACGAGCTGCCGCTGCTCCACTCCGCGCTCGAATTATACCGCCGCCCTGTTGACGCCCTCCCAGGCGTCAGTGCGTCTTGGGCGAGCTCGAGGGAGAGGTCTTGGGTTGGACCGACGGCGAGGGCCGCGGACTGGGGCTCGGTGTCGGAATCGGCGCGACCAGGTAGACCCGCTCGTTGGGCCGCGTGTAACCGCTCTGGCGCGCCTCCTCTTCGTTGGCGGCGCCTGAGGTGATTGCCGAGACGTCTTTGCGGTAGCCCTGGTTCTGGGCGGCCAGCTGGATGTTCTGCTGACGCAGCGCGGCCGCCTGCTGGCTGAGCTTGTGGCCGATGAAGGCCTCTTGCGCGAAGGCGACTCCGGCCCAGACGATGCCCACGCACGCGACCAGGCCAAGGACTGCATGGCGCACGCCGAATGAGTTGGTGTGCATGGTGCCCGCGGCGACTAAAGCTTTGCTCTGTCTCATGGTGGATCGTGGAGTGGAACGGAGACCGGGAGCCGACTATAGCAAAGAGGACGCGGCCTGCCTGCGGTTAGCGGCTTTCGTCCCAGCGGCGCGCGATCTCTTGCGCGTCAACGTCGCGGAAGCTCTTGCCCTCATTCCGCAGCGCGGACTCGGTGGCGGCGAAGCGGCGCCGGAAGCGCTGGCCCGCAGCCCGCAGCGCATCCTCCGGATTGACCTTCAAGGTTCGTGACAGGGAAACGAGCGCGAAGAGCAGATCCCCCATCTCCGCAAAGGCTTGAGCCTGGTCGGGCGCGGCCGCAAGCTCTCGCGCCTCCTCCACGACCGACTCCGCCGCGTGCGACGGCGACTCGAAATCGAAACCGACCCGCGCCGCTCGCTTCTGCAGTCCGAGCGTCCACGCGAGAGCCGGCAGCGTGGCGGGGACGCGGTCCACCACCGACTCGTCGCGGCCCTGTCTGTGCGCCTCGGCAGCTTTCTGGTGCTCCCAGTTGCGCAGGACCTCGTCGGCGTTGGCCACCGAGACGTCGCCGAACACATGCGGATGGCGCTTCACCATCTTCGCGGCGACCGCCTCCGACACCTGGGTGGCGTCGAACCGCCCCTGCTCCGCGGCGATCTCGGAATGCATCGCGACCTGCAGCAGCACGTCGCCGAGCTCCTCCATCATCTTTGCGTCGTCGCCCATGTCGATCGCCTCGAGGAGCTCGTAGGTCTCCTCGAGCAGGTACGGACGCAACGACTCGTGAGTTTGCTCCTGGTCCCATGGGCAGCCGCCGGGCGCACGGAGCCGCGCCACGACCTCGAAGATCGCGGCGATGCCCGGCGAGTAGGGCCTTGCCTCGCGCTCGCTCACGTCGCCTGATTCTGCGGCTTTCACGATTGAGGCGCGACCGCCAACCCGCGGCCGGCCTCGTACAGGGCCGCCATCTCGTCGAGGAGGCGGAGCAGCTCCGGCTGCCATTCGGCGCCGTCCCCTTGCCTGCGCATCTTCAAACGGTTCGGCGCCACCGCCAAGCGTCCCGGCATCCGCCTCTGCAGCTCGTCGACGTCGAGGAACCTCTCAGGGTCGACCCGCAGCACGATGTCGTGGCCCTCGGCAACCACGCCTCTCAAACCCATCCGCTGACCTCTCAACTTGACGCGCAGCGAGAAGGCGAGGTTGTCGAGCTGCGCCGGTCCAGGGCCGTAGCGATCTTCGAGCGAGCGCAGCACGGAGTCGAGCTCCTCCTCGTCCTCGGTGGCCGCAAGCTGCCGGTACGCCGCGAGGCGGAGCTTCTCATCGCGAATGTACGAGCGCGGGATGAAGTGGTCGAGCGGCAGGTCGAGGTTCATCTCGGCGGTGGAGAGCACGTCGCCGACCGCAGTCTCCTCGGAGCCCGAGCGCAGCTTGTTGACAGCCCCCTGCAGCATCTGCAGGTACATCTCGAAGCCCACCGCCGCGATGGTGCCGTGCTGCTCCGTGCCCAGCAGGTTCCCGGAGCCGCGGATCTCGAGGTCGCGCAAGGCGATCTTGAAGCCCTGGCCGAGCTCGTGCAGGCCCGAGATGACGTCGAGCCGCTTGTCCGCCTGCTCGGTCAGGGTTCGCCGGGGGTCATAAAGGAAGTAGGCGTATGCGCGCCGGCCCGACCGCCCCACACGTCCGCGCAGCTGGTACAGCTGGGCGAGGCCGAAACGATCCGCGCGCTCGACGATGATGGTGTTGACGTTCGGGATGTCGAGGCCGGACTCGATGATCGTCGTGCACACGAGCACGTCGAACTTGGCGGACTCGAACTCAACCATAACGTGCGCGAGCTCGTCCTCCCCCATCTGGCCGTGGCCGACGGCGACTCGCGCCTGCGGCACGAGGTCCTGGATTCGCTGCGCCGCCTTCTGAATCGTGCGCACGCGGTTGTGCACGTAGAAAACCTGTCCACCGCGCTGCAGCTCGCGGCCGATCGCCTCCTTGATCAGCTCGTCGTCATCCGCGGTCACGTACGTCTTGATGGGCTGACGCTCCTCGGGCGGAGTCTGGATCACGCTCATGTCACGGATGCCGCCGACGGCCATGTGAAGCGTGCGCGGGATCGGTGTGGCCGAAAGCGAGAGCACGTCGAGCTGCGTACGCAGCTTCTTCAACCGCTCCTTCTGCATGACGCCGAAGCGGTGCTCCTCGTCCACGACGAGAAGGCCGAGGCGCTTGAAGCGAACGTCCTTCTGCAGCAGCCGGTGCGTGCCCACCACGATGTCAACCGTCCCGGCCTTGATCCCTTCGATGGTCCGCGCCTGCGTCTCGTCGTCGACGAATCGGGACAGCATCTCGACCACGACGGGAAAGTTCTTGAGCCTTTCGCGAAAGACGTGGAAGTGCTGCTGGGCGAGCACCGTGGTCGGGGCCAGCAGGGCGACCTGCTTTCCGCTCATGGCCGCCTTGAAGGCGGCGCGCAGCGCGAGCTCGGTTTTGCCGAAGCCGACGTCACCGCACAGCAGGCGGTCCATCGGGCGGTCGGACTCCATGTCCGCTTTGATCTCGGCCAGTGCCGCCAGCTGGTCCGCCGTCTCCTCATAGGGAAAGGAGGACTCGAGCTCCAGCTGCCATGAGTTGTCGGGCGCGAACGCGATGCCCGGCCGCGCCTCGCGCATCGAATAGATCTTCAACAGTTCCTCCGCGACGTCCTGCACCGCCTTGCGAGCGCGTCCTCG